>NZ_JAAZUH010000003.1:0-300000 GCF_013185915.1 Stenotrophomonas bentonitica
GTTCCAGCAGCTCGGCGTCGTCCACCATGTCGGCCTTGTTCAGGAACAC
The DNA here is from genome assembly GCF_013185915.1 of Stenotrophomonas bentonitica. Lineage (NCBI taxonomy): Bacteria > Pseudomonadati > Pseudomonadota > Gammaproteobacteria > Lysobacterales > Lysobacteraceae > Stenotrophomonas > Stenotrophomonas bentonitica. The sequence goes on from NZ_JAAZUH010000003.1 coordinate 50, forward strand.
GACGATGTACGGCACGCCGACCTGGCGCGACAGCAGGATGTGCTCGCGGGTCTGCGGCATCGGGCCGTCAGCAGCCGAACAGACCAGGATCGCGCCGTCCATCTGGGCGGCACCGGTGATCATGTTCTTGACGTAGTCAGCATGGCCCGGGCAATCGACGTGGGCGTAGTGACGGTTCGGGGATTCGTATTCGACGTGTGCGGTCGAGATCGTGATGCCACGAGCCTTTTCTTCCGGCGCGGCGTCGATCGCGGAGTAATCCTTGAACTCGCCACCGAAGCGCTCGGCACCGATCTTGGTCAGTGCGGCGGTCAGCGTGGTCTTGCCGTGGTCGACGTGACCGATGGTGCCGACGTTGACGTGCGGCTTGGTGCGCTCGAACTTACCCTTGGCCATGGCTGCTTATCTCGAAATCGTCTGAATGGTGGCACTTAGATGGTGCTCACGAAAGGAATCGAACCTTCGACCTCCTCCTTACCAAGGAGGTGCTCTACCGACTGAGCTACGTGAGCGAGTTTTGAATTATGGCACGAATTTGAATATATTCAAACTCATTCAATGGAGCGGGAGACGGGGATCGAACCCGCACCATCAGCTTGGAAGGCTGAGGTTCTACCATTGAACTACTCCCGCAACGGAAGCTCTTGCCACAACTGAAACTACGTGAAACTGGTGGAGGGAGGTGGATTCGAACCACCGAAGGCGTAAGCCAGCAGATTTACAGTCTGCCCCCGTTGGCCGCTTGGGTATCCCTCCTTACCACCCTGTCCCTGGCGCCGAAGCGTTTTCGGTGTGGGGTGGAAGAGCCGTGAATTTTGGGGGTGAATGCGGGTTCTGTCAACAACCTTTTTGAATTTTTTCACACGAATCGCGCAAACGCCGCAAATACGGCCTATTGGCCGGGAAGCGGCAGCGTTTCATCGTCGAAGATGGCCACGTGCGGCACGCCGTCGACGCCGATCCAGCCGCGATACATGCCCTGCGTATTGAACGGGGTGGCCGCGCGCCCATCGGCAGAGAGCACGATCGCACCGCCGTCGCCGCCCAGCGCGGGGATACGCGTGTTGATCACGTCACGCCCCGCCTGTTCCGGCCCCTGCTTGAGGTACTCCATGCGTGCGCAGATGTCGTGCGCGGCCGCGGTGCGGATGTAGTACTCGCCCCAGCCGGTGCCGGACACGGCGCAGGTGGCGTTGGCGTAGGTGCCGGCACCGATGATCGGCGCATCGCCGACCCGGCCGTAGCGCTTGTTGGTCATGCCTCCGGTGGACGTACCGGCTGCAAGGCGGCCTTCTGCGTCGAGCGCGACCGCACCGACGGTACCGAAGTGCTTTGCGGTCTCCAGGTCGGCATGCGCCTGGCCGCTGGCTTCTTCCTTCAGCGCACGCTGCAGCTGCTGCCAGCGCTTTTCCGTGCGGAAATACGAGGGATCGACCAGCGTCATGCCCTGGCTGGCGGCGAACGCTTCGGCGCCCTGCCCCACCATCATCACGTGCGGGGAGTGCTGCATGACCGCTTCGGCGAGCAGGATCGGATTGCGCACGCGCTGCACCCCGGCCACGGCACCGGCCTTGAGGGTGGCGCCGTCCATCAGCGCGGCATCCAGTTCGTTGCGGCCGTCGTGGGTGAAGACCGCGCCCTTGCCGGCATTGAAGGTAGGGTCGTCCTCCAGCACGGTGATCGCGGCGGTCACCGCGTCCAGGGCCGGCTTGCCGGCGGCCAGCGCCTGGTGGCCCTTCAGCAGGGCCTGGCGCAGGGCGTCGCGGGCGGCCTTTTCCTCGGCCGGCGAGAGATCCTTGCGCTGCACCCCTGCCCCGCCATGGATGACCAGCACGGGGTCGGCGGCCAGGGCCACTGTCGGGGACAGGCACAGGGCAAACAGCAGGGTGGAACGCAGGCGCATGGGGGAGAGTCCGGATGAAGGGGCGGAGCGGCCATCATGGCCCAGCCCCTGGCCGGCAGGCACCGCCTGTTCGTCATGGGTTACGCGTCATGCGCTACCTGAAGGCCGGCGACTGGCGGCCTACGTAAAAAAGGCGTTAAATGCGCGCCGCCCATCCACCGAATGTGAATGGGGGTCAGGGACCTCCCTTGAGGCCCACTTTCTTTCTGGGAATTCTCATGCGTAAACAGGCGATGGCGTGGTCGATCCAGCTGGCGTTGATGGGTGTGGCCGCAACGGCGGCCGCCCAGTCCCCGGCCGCTCCCGGGGTGCAGCAGCTGGACACGGTGCAGGTCACCGGGTCGCGTATTCCGCGCGCGCAGGTCGAGGGACCGGCGCCGGTCACGGTGATCACCGCCGAGCAGATCCAGGCCAACGGCTTCACCAGCGTGCCGGACGTGCTGCGTTCGATGACCCAGAACGGCGGTGAGACCCAGAGCCAGCAGTCGTCCAGCGGTGCCGATTTCTCGCCCGGCGCGCAGCAGGTCGACCTGCGCGGGCTGGGCCCGAACCACACCCTGGTGCTGGTCAACGGGCGCCGCATCGCCGATTTCCCGATGCCGTTCCAGGGCCGCAGCAACTTCACCGACGTGTCCAACATCCCGCTGGGGATGATCGAGCGGATCGAGGTCCTGACCGGCAGCGCGTCGGCGATCTACGGTTCGGACGCGATTGCCGGCGTGGTCAACTTCATCCTGAAGAAGCAGGTCGATGGCACCACGGTCGATGTGCGCATGGGGACCACCAGCGAAGGCGGCGGCGAGTCGTTCGACATGAGCATCGCCAGCGGCTTCGACAGCGGCCGCTTCAGCGCGGTGTACAGCCTGGAACTGCAGTCGCAGACGCCGCTGTGGGCGTATGAGCGGGCGCAGCAGGACTCGACCCTGGACGCGCCCACCGAGAGCGCGCGCGCGGCCCGTCGCGCCTACCTGCGCACCGACTACAACGACGATTACCTGGACCCGGGCCAGGCCACCTGCGATGCGCTGGCCGGGCAGAACAAGGGCAGCACGTACTACGCGGAGCGGCCGCGCTACGGGTTCTACTGCGGCAGCGACCGTTCGATCGGTTACGGCACGATCCTGAGCAAGCGCCGCGGGGCCAACGGCTATGCGTCGCTGCGCTACGGCTTCGACAACGGTGCGGAGTGGTTCGCGGACGTGCAGCTGGGCTACCACGACATCGCGCTGATGCGCGACGTGACCCAGTGGGGCCTGATGGCGGCCGACGGCAACGAGGACGGCTACTTCTTCAACCAGGCGACCGACCAGGTGGAGTTCTGGCAGCGTCAGTTCTCGCCGGAAGAAATGGGCGGGCTGGACCGGGGGATGATCCGCAGCACGCAGAAGACCTTCAGCGTGACCACCGGATTCAAGGGCTCGCTGGGCGCGGCGTGGGATTACGAGGCGTCGCTGAGCCATTCGCAGTACCAGTCGTCGATCCGCTGGCCGCAGATCATCGCGGCCAAGGCGAACGATCTGTTCCTGGGCCCGCAGCTGGGCGAGGACGACGACGGCTTCCCGATCTACAACGCGGACCCGGCACGCCTGTACCGGCCGCTGAGCCGCGCCGAGTACGATTCGATCGCGGCGCGCACGACCTATACGCCGAAGTCGCGTACGGACACGGCGGCGTTGACGCTGACCAACGGCGAGCTGTTCGAGCTGCCGGGTGGCAAGGCGGGGTTCGCGGCGACGGCGGAGTTCGGCAACCAGTCGTACGCGCTAAATCCGGATCCGTTGGCGACGCAGTACTACTACTACAGCTGGAAGGATTCGGACGGCCACGGCAGCCGCAACCGCTGGGCGACGGCGGCGGAGCTGCGCCTGCCGCTGCACGAGACGCTGAACGTGAGCGTGGCGGGCCGCTTCGACCAGTACCGCTATTCGGGCAATACGATCGGCAAGGCGACGTGGAGCGGCGGCATCGAGTGGCGTCCGATCGATACGCTGCTGGTGCGCGGTTCGTACGGCACGGCGTTCCGTGCACCAGACCTGCACTATGTGTACGCGGGCCCGGGCAACGATGAGACGAGAGCGAACGACTACTACGCGTGCGCGGTGGACGGTGCGGACGATTGTTCGGACTACGAGGAGAACCTGATCCGGACGCGTGAGGGCAACCGCCAGCTGGATCCGGAGACGAGCACGTCGTGGAGTGCGGGGCTGGTGTGGTCGCCGGCGATCGGGCTGGACCTGTCGGTGGACTGGTTCGACATCGACATGCGCGACCAGGTGCAGGACATGGACGTGAGCACGATCCTGCGCGACGAGGCGGCCTGCCGCCTGGGCGATGCGGACGCGGCATCGCCGACCTGCGTGGACGCGGTGAACCGGGTTACGCGGACCGACGACGGTCGGCTGTACGGGGTGCATGTGAGCCCGATCAACATCGCGCGGGAGACGACGCGCGGGATCGACGTGGGCGTGCGCTACCGACTGGGCACGGGGATCGGCGATTTCATCCTTAGCGGCAACCATACGTGGGTGCAGCGCCACGATTTCCAGCAGTTCGCAGGCGATGTGGTGGAAGACCAGTTCGCGGTGAACAGCGGGTTCGACATTCCGCGCACGAAAACCAGCGCGAGCCTGACCTGGGAAAACGCGGCCTGGTCGGCAACGCTGTACGGTTCGCGCCTGGGCAGGCTGCCGACCTACGACAGCTACGACCAGAGTTTCGACTGGGAGAGCGGCGACAGCCCGTGGATGAAGGCGACCTACCGCTACAACCTGTCGCTGCAGTACCGCTTCGACGACCATTCGCGCCTGTCGTTGTCGGTGGTGAACCTGTTCAACAAGATGCCACCGAAGGATGCGACCTACACGCCGTACCCGTACTACGACGTGTCGTGGTTCGATACGGTGGGGCGTACGATCAACCTGCAGTACACGCATAAGTTTGGTGGTACTCCGCTGTAAGCGGGGTTGTTTTGAAGGGCCGCTGACATATTTGTCGGCGGCCTTTTTTTTGGGTTGCACGTTGTACGGTGTCGCCGGGCTCTGCCCGGCTGCTGTTGGGTTTTGGCGAACAGCCGTGGGGTGCGCGGGTTCCCTGGTTTGGGCCGCCCGGTGCCGGTTTGCGGGGTCGCCGTAAACCCATCCATGGGGGCTAAGCGGACGCCATCCATGGCGCCGATTCCCCCGCAAACCGACCCCGGTCGACCCTTTGACAGTGGGCCGGTGGCCATGGGAAATGCAGGGGCCGATCATTTCCATGCGTTACCGGGCGCGGGTGATTTCACGGCGGTTGTTTGGGAACCAAGCCTACCGGAGCGTGCCCCCCTCGTAGCGCCACGCCATGCGTGTCCACCGTGGACCAGCAGCCCGCGCTTTCGTGTCGACCATCGGTCGACACATCGGCTTTTCCCTTGGCCCGCGGCCCACTATCGGAGGGTCGGCGGGGGTGGGTTTGAGGGGGCACGAGCCGCATGGGTCGGGCGCATGCGCCCGACGGGTTGGGCAGGAGCCCAACCCCGGTCTTGCCGTGTGCGCAGGACAGCGCACACGTGCAAGCGGCGATGAGCCTACATGGATGTATTTACGGCGTCCCCCACAAACCCGCACCCGACGGCCCTGACCAGGGAAACCCCGCACCCCAAGGCTGTTCGCCTGAATCCAACAGCAGCCGGGCAGAGCCCGGCTCTACTTCTCCACACCACGCGTGGAAAGCGATGGGGGTTTGCTGTGGACAAGTCACGTAAGCCACGCGCCGCAACGTTCTCGAACGGTGGTGATTTTTTATCCAGTAGTTGTCCGGGTTTTCCACACCGTTCGTGGAAAGCCATGGGAGTTTGCTGTGGACAACTCCGTTGAAGACTGCGCCGCAATGGTTTCGAAGCGTGGTGAATTATTGTCCAGGCCAGAACGCAAACGCCCCGCTCAAGGCGGGGCGTTCGGGTCGATCTGCGCGGGTGCGGATCAGACGTTGAAGCGGAAGTGCAGGACGTCGCCTTCCTGGACGCGGTATTCCTTGCCTTCCAGGCGCAGGCGACCTGCTTCCTTGGCACCGGCTTCGCCCTTGTACTTGATGAAGTCGTCATACGCGATGGTTTCCGCGCGGATGAAGCCCTTCTCGAAGTCAGTGTGGATCACTGCGGCCGCCTGCGGCGCGGTGGCGCCCTTGCGCACGGTCCACGCGCGGACTTCCTTGACGCCCGCGGTGAAGTAGGTCTGCAGGCCCAGCAGCTTGTACGCCGCGTTGATCACGCGGTTCAGGCCCGGCTCGCTCAGGCCGAGATCGGCCAGGAACGTATCGCGGTCTTCGTCGTCCAGCTGCGACAGCTCTTCCTCGATCGCCGCGGAGACCGGCACCACCATCGCGCCCTCCGCCGCTGCGTGCGCACGCACCGCTTCCAGGTGCGGGTTGTTCTCGAAGCCGTCTTCCAGCACGTTGCAGATGTACATCACCGGCTTCAGCGTCAGCAGGAACAGATCGCGCACCAGCGCCTTCTCTTCCTCGTCCAGCCCGACCGAACGGCCAGCCTTGCCGTCGGCCAGCGCCGCCTGCAGCTTCGCCAGCACCGGTTTGCGCGCCGCCGCATCCTTGTCGCCGCCCTTGGCCGCGCGCTCGGCGCGGTTCAGCGCCTTTTCCACGCTGTCCAGGTCGGCCAGGGCCAGCTCGATGTCGATCGTCTCGATGTCCGAGATCGGATCCACCTTGCCCGCCACGTGGATGATGTCGCCATGCTCGAAGCAGCGCACCACGTGCGTGATCGCGTCCACCTCGCGGATGTGCGCCAGGAACTTGTTGCCCAGGCCCTCACCGCTGGCCGCACCGGCGACCAGGCCGGCGATGTCGACGAACTCCACCGCGGTCGGAATGACTTTCTGCGGATTGATGATCGCCGCCAGCTCGTTCAGGCGCGGATCCGGCACCGGCACGATGCCCACGTTCGGTTCAATGGTGCAGAACGGGAAGTTGGCCGCCGCGATGCCCGCCTTGGTCAGCGCGTTGAACAGGGTCGACTTGCCGACGTTGGGCAGGCCGACGATGCCGCATTTGATACCCATCTTTGACAACCTCTGGGGTGAAAGTGATTGGTGAAACGGCGCACGCGCCGCTTGGCCAATCCGTTTCGCGTCAGCGCGGCGTATGCAGCCGCTTCATCGCTTCGTTGTAATCGCCCTGCACCGCCAGCGGCAGCACGTCGATCGCATCGTCGATGGCACGAGCCGTCAGGATCTCGTCCTCCTTGGACGGGCGTCCCAGCACCCAGCCCACCACGCGGTCCTTGTGACCGGGATGACCGATGCCGATGCGCAACCGATGGAATTTTCCGTGACCCAGCAGACGCATGGTGTCGCGCAGGCCGTTCTGGCCACCGTGGCCGCCGTCGAACTTCAGGCGTGCCACGCCCGGAGCCAGGTCCAGTTCGTCATGCGCCAGCAGCGTGTCCTCCGGCTCGATCTTCCAGAACCGCTGTGCGGCGGTGACCGATTTGCCACTGAGGTTCATGAAAGTGGCGGGCTTGAGCAGCCACACCGGCTGGCCGGCGATGTCGACCTTGGCGGTCTCACCGAACAGCTTGCTGTCCACGCTCCAGCGTGCGCCCGCTTTTTCAGCCAGGGCCTCAACGAAATGAAACCCGGCATTGTGCCGGGTCCGGGCGTGTTCCGATCCGGGGTTGCCCAGACCGACGATAAGTCGCAATCCTGCCATTGTCCCTTCCAGCACGGTGCCTGCCCGAAGGCAGGCACCGATGGGTATTACTCGGCAGCCGGTGCTTCTTCGTCGGCCGCTTCAACCTTGCCGTGCTTGGCCGTGACGATCGCATCGTCATGGTCCTTGCCCTGGGCCAGGGCCGGGATCTCAACGCCCTTCGGCAGCTTGATGTCCGACAGATAGACCACGTCGCCAGCCTTCAGGTCGGCCAGGTCGACGTCGATCGATTCCGGCAGGTCCTTCGGCAGGCAGCTGACGGTCACTTCCTTCAGTTCGTGGGTGACCACGACGTCGGCAGCCTTGCCGGCCGGCGAGGTGTCTTCGTTGATGAAGTGCAGCGGCACGTTGGCGGTCAGGGCCTGGTTCTCATCCACGCGCAGGAAATCCAGGTGCATGATCAGCTGCTTGTGCGGATGGCGCTGCATGTCACGCAGCAGGACCTTGGTGATCTGGCCGTCCAGGTTCAGGCTCAGGATCGACGAGTAGAACCACTCGTTCTGCTGGGCAAGCCAGGTAGCGTTGTGGTCCAGGCTGATGGCGACCGGTTCGGCGTTGCCGCCGTACACGATGGCCGGGATCACACCGGCGTGACGCAGGCGGCGGCTCGCACCCTTACGCTGCAGTTCACGCTTGGTGACCTTGATTTCATGGGTCTTCGACATTTTCGTTCTACCAGTTGTTGCCTTGCCGGAGTGGCTTGGCGGTGAAAGGAACGTCCGCGACCAGACGTTCCAGAAAAAAATCAGTCCACGTACAGCGAGCTGACCGACTCGCCGAAGGCGATGCGGCGCATCGTCTCGGCCAGCATTTCCGCCACGCTGAGCTGGCGGATCTTGCTGCACACCCGCGCCTCTTCACGCAGCGGGATGGTGTCGGTCACCACCAGCTCGTCGAGCTGGGAGTTGTTGATGTTGTCCACCGCCGGGCCCGAGAGCACGGCGTGGGTGCAGTACGCCGCCACCTTGAGGGCGCCGCGCGCCTTCAGCGCCGCAGCAGCCGCACACAGGGTGCCGGCGGTGTCGACGATGTCATCGACCATCACGCAGGTCTTGCCTTCGACGTCACCGATGATGTTCATCACGGTGGAGACGTTGGCGCGCGGACGGCGCTTGTCGATGATCGCCAGGTCGGCGTCGTCCAGGCGCTTGGCGACGGCGCGCGCACGCACCACGCCACCCACGTCCGGGGACACCACGATCAGGTTTTCAGTGCCGTAGGCGCGCCAGATATCGGCGAGCAGCAGCGGCGAGGCATACACGTTGTCCACCGGCATGTCGAAGAACCCCTGGATCTGGTCGGCATGCAGGTCCACCGTCAGGACGCGGTCGGCGCCAACGGCGCTGAACATCTTGGCGGCGACCTTGGCGGTGATCGGCACGCGCGAGGAGCGCATGCGGCGATCCTGGCGCGAGTAGCCGAAATACGGCACCACGGCGGTGACACTGTTGACCGAGGCGCGCTTGAGCGCATCGATCAGGACCAGCAGTTCCATCAGGTTCTCGGCGCTGGGCGCGCAGGTCGGCTGGATCACGAAGACGTCCTGCTTGCGGACGTTCTCTTCGATTTCGACCTGCACTTCCCCGTCGGAGAAACGCGACACCAATGCCTTGCCCGGCCGGACCCCCAGTTCCTTGCAGATGCTCTGCGCAAGGCGCTTGTTGGCGTTGCCGGAAAATACCAGCAGGTTCGGGTGTTCTTGCATCATGGCGGTCTCGGGCGGGAGCGATTGGCGGAGAACTGGCGACAACACTGCGGCCGATCAACCGTGTCCGCGCAGGCCTGCGCCGGAAAACGCGGTTGACGTCCGCAAGTGGCAGGGGCGGGAGGATTCGAACCTCCGAATGCCAGGATCAAAACCTGGTGCCTTGGGCCTCTTGGCGACGCCCCTGCATCAAAATCAATAACGCTCGAGTACATCAAGCAGTGGCGAGCGCTCAACGCCCGCAGCCACCCATGCCCGCAGTCCTTCCGGCAACTCCGCCAGGCCCTGCTCTGCAGCAGCGCGCGTGTCGAACTCGACGAAACAACCGCTTCCCGACCCGGTGAGTCGTGCCCGGCCGATGCTGTCCAACGCGATGAGCACTGCCTCTACGGCAGGTTCGCGACGGCGCAGTACCGGCTCGAACGCATTCCCGAGCAAAGACCCGGAAGCGAAGTCCGCTATTTTCGCCACTGGGGCGTCGCGCGTCAAATCCGGCGAGCCGAAAAGTGCGGCGGTGGGCACGTGGACGCCGGGATCGGCGATCACATACCAGGCCGGCGGCAGGGCCAGCGGGGTCAGGCGCTCGCCCACCCCCTCGGCCCAGGCGTTGTGGCCGCGCACGAACACCGGCACGTCCGCGCCCAGCTGCAGGCCCAGTGCGGCCAGGGTGTCGACGTCCAGACCGGTCCGCCAAAGGTAGTTCAGGCCCACCAGCACGGTCGCAGCGTCGGACGAGCCACCGCCGAAGCCGCCACCGGCCGGAATGCGCTTTTCGATGCTGATATCAGCACCATGGGCGACGTTAGCATGCTTTTTCAGCAGCATGGCCGCGCGCACGGCGAGGTCGTCGGCCTCGGCCACGCCGGCCACCGAGGGACCGTCACGGCGAACCCGACCATCTTCACGCACGCCGAGCCGGACCCGGTCGCCCCAGTCCAGCAGGCGGAACACGCTCTGCAGCTCGTGATAGCCGTCGGCCCGGCGACCGGTGATATGCAGGAACAGGTTCAGCTTGGCCGGGGCCGGCCACCACGCCCCGTTGCCGTTCAGGTCCGCAGCGCTCATGGGGTGTCGAGCACCCAGCCGTCCACCAGCAGGCGCACCTTGGCGTCGCCCTTGACCGCTTCGATCCGGCGCGGCAGCACCGGGCGGTCGCCTTCGGCCGGGTACCAGTCCAGGTACTGGATGTACCAGCCCATCTGCTGGAAGCGGCGCGGACGCCCTTCCGCGTCGCGATCGACCTGTCCTGCGGCGCTCGCACCTTCGGCGACCAGTCCGCGTACCCAGTCCGGCAGCTGGTTGACCGGAATGTCCCAGCCGGTGGCCTCCAGCAGCACCTGCTGCGCGTCCGCGCCCTGGCGCGGTCCGCCGTCGACGCCGTCCAGCCGGCCGCTGCCCTGTTCGCTGTCACCGGTCAGGGTCCAGCTCTGCCGGGTCACCGGCGCGCTGAGCGACACCACGTACTGGCGCGCCTGCTGCCGCCAGTCGATGCGGCCGCTGCCGCCATTGCGCCCCTTGCTGACCGCAACCCGGCCTTCGAACGACCAGGCCGGCCAGGCGCGCACCTGCTCCACCCGCAGCGCCTCGGCCTGCGCCGCTTCGGCACTGACGGTGCTGACCACTTCCGGTGCGGCCGGCGCCTTGCGCGCGTCCAGCGACACGCAGGCCGACAACGACAGGGCCATGGCCGCCGCGCAGGCGGCCTTCATCGACATCCACTTCATACGCCGTATTTCTCGATCACGCGCTGCAGCGCACGGTTGTCCGGATCCAGCCTGCGCGCCTCGTCGAAGAAGCGGCGGGCCTCGTCCTTGCGGCCGAGCACCCACAGCACTTCACCGACATGCGCGGCGATTTCCGGGTCCTTGGCCAGGGTCCAGGCCCGGCGCAGCTGCACCAGCGCTTCTTCCTTTCGGCCGAGGCGATACAGCACCCAGCCATAGCTGTCGACGATGGCGGCATTGTCCGGTTCGGCCACGCGGGCGCGGTCGATCAGCTCGAGCGCTTCCTGGTAGCGCGTGGTGCGGTCGGCCAGGGTGTAGCCCAGCGCGTTGAGCGCGGCCACGTTTTCCGGCTCGGTCACCAGGATCTTGCGCAGGTCGGCCTCGGCACGCGGCACGTCGTCGCGGCGCTCCCAGGCCAGCGCGCGGGCATACAGCAGCGCATTCTCGTCCGGGTAGGCGGCCAGGCCACGGGCCAGCGCGTCCAGTTCGCCCGGCAGGTCGTTGCCGCGCTGGTGCAGCTCGGCCTCGAGCAGGTAGGCGTCGCGACGCGCTTCGTCGTCGATGCTGGCGTCGGACTGGAGCGCATGCACGCCGGCGAACGCCTTGTCGGTGCGGCCCAGTTCGTACTCGGCGCTGGCTGCGCGCAGGCGCGCTTCGGCGCGCTCTTCGCCACCTGGCACGCTCAGGTACCAGTCCACCGCTTCGGCATGGCGCTTCAGATATTCGGCGATCTTGCCGAGCAGCAGGCGCTGCGCCGGATCCGGCTTGGTCGCCTGCTTCGACAAGTCGGTGTACAGCGCCAGCAGCGCGGTGTCGTCCTTCTGCTTGGCCAGCAGCGAGGCCCGCATGCCCCAGGTCTGCACGTCCTGCGGGCCTACCGACAGCACCCGTTCGGCCGCCTTGGCATCGCCCATGGCGTCGTAGGCGATCGCCACCGCGTTGCGCAGCTCGGGGTCGGCGACGGTGCGCGGCTCGACCGCGCGCAGGGCCGCCAGCGCCTCGTCGGCCTTGCCGGCCTGGAACATCAGGCTGGCATTCAACAAGGCCACCCGCGGCTCGCCGGGGAACCTGCGCACCACTTCGTCGACCATGCGCCGGGCCAGCTCGGGGCGGTCCATGCGCATGGCCAGGCGGCCGAATTCCTGCCACGGCTCCAGCTGGTTCGGAATGGCGTTGTCGTCGACCAGCTGGCCCAGCACATCGGCCGCGGCGGCCGGGTCGCGGCCACCGCCGACCAGGGCGGCCAGCGCGAACTTCCAGCCGCGCGGGTCCGGATCACGCAGCAGCGCGGCCAGTTCGGTGCGGGCGCCTTTCACATCGCCCTTGCGCAGGTCCAGCGCAGCGGCGCTGCTGCGCATGGCCAGCGAGCGCGGGGCGCGCTTTTCCCACAGGGCCAGCGCACGGGTGGCGCGCTTGTCGTCGTCGGCCAGCATGGCGATGCGGGTCGCCCGTTCGGCCAGGCCGGCGTCGTCGCGGCCCGCCTCGGCCGCCTCCAGGTACCAGCGCGCGGCGTCGGCCAGCTTGCCGGCCTGCAGGGCGAACTCGCCGGCCATCACCGGGGTCAGCGACGCCGGTTCGGCCGGGGTCGCCGGAACCGCCGCAAGGGCCTGGGCGGCGGCCAGGGACAGCAACAGAACGCTGGAGATGCGAATCAATGCGGGCATCGGGGGCTTCTGGCCTTAAAATGACGACTTGAATGGCCAGCAGCTTATCGCAAGCAACTGAACAATGACCCTGTGGGTGCTCGGACTGAATCACCAGACCGCGCCAGTGGAGCTGCGCGAACGCGCCTCCTTTGGCGGCGACGCCCTGCCCCAGGCATTGGCGTCGCTGCGCGATACCCCGCAGGTGGCCGAAGCGGTGCTGCTCTCCACCTGCAACCGCACCGAGCTGTACGCCGTGGCCGATTCCGCCGAGGCGCTGGCGCACTGGCTGGAAAGCCATGCCGGCCAGCTGCACGGCTACCTGTACCAGCATGCCGACGCCGATGCGGTGCGCCACCTGTTCCGGGTCGCCACCGGGCTGGACTCGATGGTGCTGGGCGAGCCGCAGATCCTGGGCCAGGTCAAGGACGCCTGGGCCACGGCGCGCGACCACGGGCTGCTCGGCCAGCGCCTGGACCGGCTGTTCCAGCAGACCTTCTCGGTCGCCAAGCGCGCCCGCACCGATACCCGCGTCGGCGCCAATCCGATCTCGGTGGCCTCCACGGCCGTCCGCCTGGCGCAGAACTCGTTCGCGCGGCTGGAAGACTCCACCGTGCTGCTGGTCGGCGCCGGCGAAACCATCGAGCTGGCCGCCCGGCACCTCAGCGAAGGCCGGGTCCGCCGCCTGCTGATCGCCAACCGCACCCTGGCCCATGCGCAGGAGCTGGCCACCCGCCATGGCGGAGTGGCGCTGCCGCTGAGTGAGCTGGACCGGCACCTCGGTGAGGCCGACGTGGTGTTCTCGGCCACCGCCGCGCGCGAGCCGGTGATCGGCACCGCCCAGGTCGCCGCCGCGCTGCGCGCGCGCCGGCACAAGCCGATGCTGCTGTTCGACCTGGCCGTGCCGCGCGATATCGAATCCGGCGTGGGCGAGCTGAAGGACGCCTTCCTGTACACCGTGGACGACCTGGAGCGCGCGGTGGAAGACAACCGCCGCAGCCGTCGCGAGGCCGCCGCCGAAGCCGAAGCGATCATCGAGCTGCAAGTGTCGCGCTTTGTCGAAACCCAGCAGGCCAGCGCGCACCAGGCGCCGCTGCGGCAGCTGCGCGCCTATGGCGAAGCGACCCGGGTGGAGATGCTGGACAAGGCCCGCCAGCAGCTGGCACACGGCAAGTCGCCGGAAGAAGTGCTGGAGCTGCTCGCGCACGGCCTGACCAACCGCCTGCTGCATCCGCCCACCGCCGCCCTGCGCGCCGCCGCGCTCAGCGGCGATACTGAGCTGACCCGCGCCGCCGAGCGCCTGTTCCCGGCCAAGCCGGGCTACCACCACGCTGTTGAGAGGACCGATGACGCCGACCCTGCGCCGTAAGCTGGAAGCGCTGGCCGAGCGCCGCGAAGAACTTGAACGCCTGCTGGCCGACCCGGACGTGGTCGGCGACAACGAGCGCTTCCGCAATTTTTCGCGCGAGTTCGCGCAGCTGCAGCCGATCGCCACCGCCCTGGCCGACGAAGCGCGCGCGCTGGCCGACCTGGCGGCGGCCGAGGCCATGCGTGCCGACCCCGACCTGCGCGAGCTGGCCGACGAGGAAATCGCCGCCGCGCAGGAGCGCCTGCAGCAGCTCGACCACGATCTGGCCCTGCTGCTGGTGCCGCGCGACCCGCGCGATGACGGCAACCTGTTCCTGGAAGTGCGTGCCGGCACCGGCGGCGACGAGGCGGCGATCTTCGCCGGCGACCTGTTCCGCATGTACGCGCGCTATGCCGAGCGCCAGGGCTGGAAGGTCGAGATCGAATCGGACAGCCCCGGCGAGCACGGCGGCTACAAGGAGATCGTGGCGCGCGTGGTCGGCCGTGGCGCTTACTCAAAGCTCAAGTTCGAGTCGGGCACCCACCGCGTGCAGCGCGTACCCGCCACCGAATCGCAGGGCCGCATCCACACCTCGGCGGCGACCGTGGCGATCATCCCCGAGGCCGACGAGGTCGATGACATCGTCATCAACCCGGCCGACCTGAAGGTCGACACGTTCCGCTCTTCCGGCGCTGGCGGCCAGCACGTCAACAAGACCGAGTCGGCGATCCGGATTACCCACGTGCCCAGTGGCGTGGTGGTGGAATGCCAGACCGAACGCAGCCAGCACGCCAACCGCGACAAGGCGATGAAGCGGCTGAAGGCGCAGCTGCTCGACAGCGAACGCAGCAGGCAGGCGGCAGCGACCGCGGAAAGCCGACGCCTGCAGGTCGGCAGCGGCGACCGCAGCCAGCGCATCCGCACCTACAGCTTCCCGCAGGGCCGGATCACCGACCACCGTGTGGAAGGTCTGACCCTGTACGACCTGCCCAACATCATCGCCGGCGAAATGGATGGCCTGGTCGAACGCCTGATCCACGAACACCAGGCCGACGAACTGGCCCAGCTGTCCGCCGGGGCGTGAGCATGGACCCGCAGCGCGCGCAGCTGCGCATGGCGGTACAGCGGCAGCCGCAGGACTTCATTGCCTGGGTGATGCTGGCCGATGCCGAGCTGGAAGCCGGCGACACCGTGGCCGGCGACCTCGCCGCCCAGCGCGCGCTGCAACTGCGCCCCGGACATCCCGAGGCCCTGGCACGACTGGGCCGGACCCGCTGGATGCAGGGCCGCCACGACGAGGCCGCCACCCTGCTGCGACAGGCCGCAAACCTGGTGCCGCAGCATCCGGGCATTGCGTTGTGGCTGGGCCATGCGCTGGAAGACGCCGGCCAACCCGAAGCGGCCGCCGATGCCTACCGCCACGCGCACCAGTTGCTGCCGGGCGAACCCTACATCACCGCGCAGCTGCTCAACTGGCAGCGTCGCCTGTGCGACTGGCGCGGGCTGGACGCGCTGGCGCAGCAGGTGCGCCAGGCGGTGGCGCAGGGCGCGGCAGTGGTCGAGCCGTTTGCCTTCCTCAACGAAGACAGCAGTGCCGCCGAACAGCTGGCCTGTGCGCGGCAACGCGCGGCCGGTATTGCCAGCGGCCTGCGCGCGTTGCCGGCCACGCGCGTGCGCGCGCAGGGTCCGCTGCGGGTGGGCTTCCTCTCCAATGGCTTCGGTGCGCACCCGACCGGCCTGCTGACCGTGGCGCTGTTCGAGCAGCTGCGCGTGCTGGGCGGGCTGGAGCTGCACCTGTTCACGCTCAACCGCGATGACGGCAGCGCGATCCGCGCGCGCCTGCAGGCGGCCGCCAGCACGCTGCACGATGTGTCTGCCCTGCCCCACACCGGCATCGCCGAGCGCATTCGCGCGGCGGGGGTGGATGTGCTGTTCGACCTGCGTGGTTGGGGCGGCGGCGGCACCCCGGCGGTACTGGCGATGCGCCCGGCCCCGGTGCAGGTGACCTGGCTGGCCTATCCCGGTACCTCCGGCGCGGACTGGATGGACGTCGTACTGGCAGACCGCTTCGTACTGCCCGAAGCACTGGCGCCCGCCTTCAGCGAGCAGGTGCGCTACCTCCCGCGCGCGTTCCAGCCGTCGGACAACACCCGCGTGCTGGAGCCGGTGCCGGACCGCACGGCCTGCGGGCTGCCGCAACAGGGCGCGGTGTTCTGCTGCTTCAACAACAGCTACAAGCTCAACCCGCGCAGCATGCGCCGCGCCTTCGCGGTGCTGCAGGGCGTAGCGGGCAGCGTGCTGTGGCTGCTGTCCGGCCCGGGCAACGCCGATGCGCGGCTGCGGTCGGCCGCGCGCGAGGCCGGTTTGGACCCGGCGCGGCTGGTGTTCATGCCGAAGCTGCCGCATCCGGTGTATCTGGCGCGGTACCAGCACGCGGATCTGTTCCTGGATACCCATCCGTACAACGCGCATACCACCGCCTCCGACGCGTTGTGGGCGGGGTGCCCGGTGCTGACGGCTCCCGGAGCGACGTTCGCCTCGCGTGTTGCCGGCTCGCTCAACCATCATCTGGGGTTGGCGGAAATGAACGTTGCCGATGACGCGGCGTTTGTCGCCAAGGCGGTCGCGCTGGGCAACGACCCGCAGGCGATGACGGCGCTGCGCGCCAAGCTGGCGCAGGCACGGGCAAACAGCGGCCTGTTCGACATGGCGGGTTTCGCGGTTGATTTCAACGCCCAGGTCGAGGCCATGGCCACGGAACGCGGGTGGCAGGGGCGTTGACACGGCGCGGTGTACCCTGAGGTCCACCGTCCCGCCACGAGGCCCCCATGGGCAAGCTCAAGCGCAAGGCCTACCAGGAACTGCTGGAACCCATGCAGCTGGAAATCACCACCATGGCGCGCTGGGTGCAGCACACCGGGCAACGCGTGCTGGTGCTGTTCGAGGGCCGCGACACCGCCGGCAAGGGCGGCGCGATCCAGTCCATCGCCGAACACCTCAACCCGCGCCAGTGCCGGGTGGTGGCACTGCCCAAGCCGACCGAGCGCGAAAGCACCCAGTGGTATTTCCAGCGCTACGTGTCGCACCTGCCGGCGGCCGGTGAAATCGTGCTGATGGACCGCAGCTGGTACAACCGCGCCGGGGTCGAACACGTGATGGGCTACTGTACCGAGGCCGAGTACCGCGCCTTCCTGGCGCAGGCGCCGGTGTTCGAGCAGCTGCTGGTGGACGACGGCATCCTGTTGTTCAAGTACTGGCTGACAGTCGACCAGGCCCAGCAGGAAGAACGCTTCGCCGAACGCCACGTGGACCCGCTGAAGGGCTGGAAGCTGTCGCCGGTCGACCTGAAATCGCGCAGCAAGTACACCGCCTACACCGAAGCGCGCGAGGCGATGCTGCGCGCCACCCATCGCGAGGCGTCGCCGTGGACGCTGGTCGACTTCAACGACCAGCGGCGCGGCCGCCTGGGCCTGATCCGCAACCTGCTCGACCGCCTGCCCGACACCCACGTGGACGATCCGGTGCCGGAACTTCCGCCGTTGAAGGGCAAACTGCATGAAGAGCAGTTCGGCGTGTTGAAGCCGATCAAGGGGTTTGACGAAGAAGGTTGAAGGCGCGATTTACGCGCCTTTCGCGATTTCCTTCTCGATGTCGGCCGCAGTGACCGGACCCAGGAACTGCTTGGCGACCTTGCCGTCCGGGGCGATCAGGTAGGTCATCGGCAGGCCGCGCGGCACGGCGAAATCTTCCGGCGGGTTGTAGGTGTCGACCAGCACGATCGGATAGGTCACCGGCAGCTTCTTGAGGAAGTCCTTCATCTCCGCCGGGTCGATGTCCTCGTAGGCCAGGCCGACCACCTCGATCTGCTCGCGCATCGCATGCAGCGCCGACAGCTCCGGCATTTCCTTGCGGCACGGGGCGCACCAGGTCGCCCAGAAGTTCACCACCACCCACTTGCCACGGTGCGCGGCCAGGTCGTAGGTGCTGCCATCGAGGGCCGGCAGCACCAGCCGCGGCTGCTCGGCGGTGGCACGCTCCAGGTCGGGGCTGGCGCTGTCGGTCGGCGCAGCCGGTTCGGTCACCGGCGCCGGTGCGGGTGCAGCGGCTTCGGGTTGCGGGGCGGGCTTGTTGCAGCCGGCCAAGGCCAGCAGGCCCAGCGCAAGCAGCAGGGGCTTGGCGGTCATGGCGTATCTCCGTGGGGGGTATAGATGTCGCTGACGCGGCGCTTGAGCAGCTCGCGCAGGGGCAGGCGCAGCGCGTCCAGCGCCGCCACCGAGGCGATGCCGAGGCTGTCGTCGCGGTACGGCAGGTAGGCTTCCTTGACCGGGATGCGCAGCTGCGTGGATTCGTAGAGGTCGGCCAGGGTGAGCTTGTCCAGATCGCGCGCGAGCAGCCATTCGCCCTGCTCGTCGCGGCGCACCACGCGGATCGCTTCCAGGTCGCAGAGCATGCTCTGCAGCAGCGAATCGGTGAGCATCGGCTCCAGCCGCAGCACCTCGTCCTCGTCCAGGCCGCGACCGTCCAGGCGGGCCTGGTGGAAGCGCCCGATCAGGCGCAGCAGGCCGTACAGCTCGTAGCCGGTGGGCAGGCGCAGGTCGGCCGGCTGGTAGCGGAAGGCGGCGATCGACGAGGCCAGCGAGGCGCCGAGCAGCACCGAGACCCAGCACAGGTAGATCCACAGCAGCAGGATCGGCACGAACGCCACGGTGCCGTAGAGCTTCTGGTAGGACTGGAAGCTGCCGAGGTAGGCGCCCATGCCCCACTTCACCAGCTCCAGCATCACCGCCGCCAGGATCGCGCCGGGAATGGCGTGGCGCCACTTCACCGTGTGGTGCGGCACCACCCGGTACACCAGCATGATGCAGACGAACTCGATCAGGATCGGGGCGATGGTCAACGAGGCGTCGGCGAGCAGGCGGCCCTCGCTGGTGCCGAACAGCGGCAGCGCGAACACCCGCGCCGAGACCGCCAGCGAGGCGGCGGCCAGCATCGCGCCCAGGGTGAGCACGGTCCAGTACACCAGGAAACGGGTGAGCTTGGGCCGGGTCGAGCTGACCCGCCAGATCTGGTTGAAGGTTTCTTCCACGCTGTTGAGGGTGATCAGCAGCGACACCACCAGCGCGATGAAGCCGGCGGCGGTGAGCTGGCCGGCACTTGCCGAGAACTGGCGGAGGTAGCCTTCGGCAGCGCGCGCGGCATTGGGCACGAAGTTGGAGAACACGTAGTCGCTGAGCGTGTCGCTCCAGCGGTCGAACACCGGGAACGCCGAGAGCACCCCGAACACCACGATCGCCAGCGGCACCAGCGCGAACACCGTGGTGTAGGCCAGCGAGGCGGCAGCCTGGAACAGGCGGTCGTCCAGGAACCGGCGCCACAGGAAGCGACCGAAGCTGGCGGTACGGGCCCGGTCGCGCCCGCGTTCCAACCAGAGATTGAGGGTATCCAGGGGTTCCATCCAGGCAAGCGTACCTGAAGCCGGGTGGAGGCAATGCCATACTGCGGACCGGATGGGTCACAACGGAAGCAAGATGGCGGAGATTCTGGTGCTGTACTACAGCCGCGGCGGTTCGGTGGCGCGGCTCGCGCGCCAGATCGCGCGTGGCGTCGGCGAAGTGCCGGGCATGAGCGCGCGCCTGCGCACGGTGCCGCCGGTGGCGGCAGTGACCCAGACCGCGCGACCGCCGGTGCCTGAAGAGGGCGCCCCGTACGTGAGCGTGGAGGACCTGGCCGAATGCAGCGGCCTGCTGCTCGGCAGCCCGACCCGGTTCGGCAACATGGCCGCGCCGGTCAAGCATTTCCTGGACGGACTGGGCGCCGAGTGGGTCAACGGCACCCTGGCCGGCAAGCCGGCGGGGGTGTTCACCTCGACCGCGTCGCTGCACGGCGGGCAGGAATCCACGCTGCTGTCGATGCAGGTGCCGCTGCTGCACCACGGCTGCCTGATCGTGGGCATTCCCTTCACCGAACCGGCGCTCAGCCACACCACGACCGGTGGTACGCCCTATGGCGCCAGCCATGTGGCCGGCGCGGACGACAATCCGGTGCCGAGCGAAGACGAGGCCGTGCTGGCCCGCGCGCTGGGCCGGCGCGTGGCCGATATCGCACGGCGGCTGGGATGAGCGCGCGCGCGCAGAAGTGGACGTTGGCAGCGGTGCTGCTGGCGCTGGCCGCGGTGTATGCCGCGTGGTTCGCGCAGGACCGGCACTGGCTGGCCAGCCAGCTGGTCTTTACCCTGCCGCCGCTGCTGCTGGCCGTCGGGGTGCTGCTGGGCCGCGGAAAGGCGCCGTTCTGGGCCGGGGTGCTGGCGCTGTTCTGGTTCAGCCACGGCGTGATGAGCGCCTGGAGCCACCCGGAGACGGCGCACTGGGCGTGGGCGGAGATGCTGCTGGCGCTGGCGGTGATCGGGGTATCCAGCGCGCCTGGGTTGCGGAAGCGGTTCGGCCCGAAGGGGTGATGCCGCGCGGTATCATGGCACCCTGGCGCGGGCTGTTCCGCGCGGCTCACGCTCACACCAGGATTGCGGCAATGGAAGAACTACTGATCATCACCACCGGTGGCACGATCGACAAGATCTACTTCGACGACAAGTCGGACTACCAGATCGGCGATCCGCAGATCGGGATGATCCTGCGCGAACTGGGCGTGACCTTCCGCTTCAACGTGATCCCGATCCTGCGCAAGGACTCGCTGCACATCAGCGACGAGGACCGAGAGCTGATCCGCGCCACCATCGCCGCGCAGCCGACCCGCCACGTGCTGGTCACCCACGGCACCGATTCGATGGTGCAGACCGGCCGCGTGCTCAAGAGCATTCCCGACAAGACCATCGTGATGACCGGCGCGCTCAGCCCGGCCCGTTTCCGCGGTTCGGATGCCGAGTTCAACATCGGCTGCGCGATCGGCGCGGTGCAGTCGCTGCAGCCGGGCGTGTACATCGCCATGAACGGCCGCATCTGGAACCCGGAACACGTCCGCAAGAACGTGGCAGCCAACCGATTCGAAGACGCATGATCGCGCGCCCATGAAAAAGGCCCCGGCACTGCCGGGGCCTTTTTTTCATCCTCAGTACTGCGCGGTCAGGGTCACGCCGGAGAAGGTGGTGTACGCCTTCACCCGCACATGCCAGGTACCCGCCGCCGGGGCGGTGATCGTGCAGGTTTCGTTGTTGCCGCTCTGGTACGGGCGGCAGGTGTACACGGTGTCGGTCGGGGCGCTGCCCGAACGCACGTACAGGTCGGCGTCGCCCGTGCCACCGGCGATGGTCACCTTCAGCTGCGAGCGCCCGGCCGGCACCGCGACCGTGTAGGCCAGCGACGCACCGCTGGACGCGCCCAGGCCGGTGACCGGCACGTTGTTCTGCAGGGTCCCGTTGCCCGGGTTCGGGTTGGTCCCGCCCAGTGCCGCAGTCACTGCCGCATCGGCGTCGACGATGCCTGCACCGCAGCCGCCGCTGCATGCGCCCGGGAGGGGACGCACGGTGTTCTTGAGCAGGGTTTCAACCGCCGCCGGCGACAGCGCGGTCGGCGCGACCGACTGCACCAGCGCGACCACGCCGGCCACGTGCGGGGCCGCCATCGAGGTGCCGTTGTACGACGCATACGATGCGCTGCCCGGCACCGTGGTGCCGCTGTTGAGCGTGGACAGGATTGCCGCGCCCGGGGCCGAGACGTCGATGCCGGCACCGTAGTTGGAGAAGCTGGCGCGCGCGCCGGCCGAGGTGGTGGCCGCCACCGCGATCACGTTGGCGCAGTTGGCCGGCACCGCCGAGGACACGTTGGTATTGCTGTTGCCGGCCGCCACCACCACGGTGGTGCCGCGCGACACCGCGCCGTTGATCGCGTTCTGGTAGGTGGCCGAGCAGGTACCGCCGCCGCCGAGCGACATGTTGATCACTTCGGCCGGGTTGGCATTGGCCGGCACGCCGCTTACGGTGCCGCCCGAGGCCCACACGATCGCATCGGCGATGTCGGAGGTGTAGCCGCCGCACTTGCCCAGCACGCGCACCGGCACGATCTTGGCGTTGTACGCGGTACCGGCCACGCCGGTGCTGTTGTTGGTCACGGCGGCGATCGTGCCGGCCACGTGGGTGCCGTGCCAGCTCGAGTTCGAGGCCGGATAACCGGCGCCGCATTCGTTGGCGGCGTACCAGTCGCCTTCGTCGTTGGGGTTGCTGTCGCGGCCACCGCCGTCGCGCGCCATCGCCGCGTCGCTGATGAAGTCATAGCCGGGCAGGATGTTGGCATTGAGGTCGGCATGGTTGGTGATGCCGGTGTCGATCACGGCCACCACCACGCCGGTACCGGTGGCCTTGTCCCACGCCGGGCGCACGTTGATCGAGGCGTTGCTGGTACCGAAGCCCCACTGCTCGGACAGGCGGGCGTCATTGGGAGTCAGCGTGGCGCGCATCAGCTGGTCGACTTCGACGTATTCCACGTTCGGGTCGGCGGCCAGGCGGCGCATCAGCAGTTCCGATTCCGCTGCGTCCAGCGGGCGGTCGGCCTTGACCACGGTCGGGCCGATGGCCAGGGTGCGCAGCTTCTGCAGGCCCAGCGCGCGGCCCTGGGCGGCCGGAACCGCGGCGGCCGCCGCCTTCAGCGAGCTGGCCAGTACCGTCGGGGTCGCCACGTCGGTGGCGCCATCCTTGTATTTCACGATGAAGCGCTGGTGGGTCGGCGCGGAGGCCAGGCCACTGAGCTGTACGTCGCCGGCAAACGCCGGGGCGGCGAGCAGCAGGGTCGAAAGAACAGAACCACCGAGTACAACCAATGCACGCTGACGCAGACGCTGCGAATCATGAGACATCGGAATTCCCTTTAAGTCGTGAGGAGCCGTCGATGCGGCGAGGTGGGTTCGATGCAGCGCGGTGAAAGACGGCGTGTATCGAACCTGGAAGACGGATCGGTTTCCCCTGTGCAACCGCCCGACCCGGGACGCTAGTGGTTCGGTCCTGCCGCAACAATGTTTCAGCCCGCTTTCAGGCTTGTGAAAAGTCCGAATTGAGACTTTCCGGGTCAAGGGTTTGTGAATGTGAAGAAACTTTCGGGTAGGGAAAAGGTCAATGCGCGTGTAATCCGTGTCCTGCGTCACTGTCTTGTGCGTCATGTGCAGGACATCGTTTGCGCAACAATGGGTTAGGTGGGTTTGGATCGTTCTGACGCGGGGGTTATCGGGAAGGCTCCAGCCACGCAGGGCGTGGCTCTACCGGTGACCGACACAGTTCACAGGGGTGACCGACACGGCGGTAGAGCCACGCCCTGCGTGGCTGCTCGGCGACCCCAACGAAAAAGGCCCGCCTGTTGCCAGGCGGGCCCTTCGTTCATCACTGGATCGCTGGATCAGCCGTCCAGGCGCACCAGCCAGCCATGGCGGTCCGGCAGGCGGCCGTACTGGATGTCGGTCAGTTCCTTGCGCAGCGACATGGTCACTTCACCGGCCGGTGCGTTCAGGTCGCCCACCGAGAAGCCTTCGCCCTTGAGCTGGCCGATCGGGGTGACCACCGCCGCGGTACCGCAGGCGAACACTTCGGCGATCTCGCCCGAGGCCACGCCCTGCTTCCACTCGTCGATGCTGACCTTGCGCTCTTCCACCTTCATGCCGCGGTCGCGGGCCAGCTGCAGGATGCTTTCGCGGGTGATGCCTTCGAGGATGCTGCCGGACAGTTCCGGGGTCACCAGGGTGCCGTCCTTGTAGACCAGGAACACGTTCATGCCGCCCAGTTCTTCCAGGTACTTGCCTTCCACCGGATCCAGGAACAGCACCTGCGAGCAGCCCTGCGCCTGCGCCTTCTGCTGCGGCAGCAGCGAGGCCGCGTAGTTGCCGCCGCACTTGGCCGCACCGGTGCCGCCCTTGGCCGCACGTGCGTATTCGGTGGACAGCCAGATCGCCACCGGGGCCACGCCCTTGGCGAAGTACGGACCGGCCGGGCTGGCGATGACGTAATAACCAGCCTTCTGCGCGCCACGCACGCCAAGGAAGGCTTCATCGCCGATCATGAACGGACGGAAGTACAGGCTGGATTCGTCGGCCGACGGCACCCAGCTGGCATCCACCGCGATCAGCTGCTTCAGCGATTCGACGAAGATCTCCACCGGCAGTTCCGGCAGCGCCAGGCGCTGCGCCGAGCGCTGCAGGCGGCGGCCATTCGCGTCCGGGCGGAAGGTCCAGATCGAACCGTCGGCGTGGCGGTAGGCCTTGATGCCTTCGAAGATTTCCTGACCGTAATGCAGCACCGCGGCGGCCGGGTCCAGCTGCAGCGGGCCGTAGGCGCGCACGCTGGCGTCATGCCAGCCGGTGTCCTTGTCCCAGCGTACTTCCACCATGTGGTCGGTGAAGTGCAGACCGAACCCCGGCGCGGCCAGGATGCGCTCGCGCTCCTCGCTGCTGCGCGGGTGGGCGGAACGGGTGGTGGTGAAGTTCACGGAAGACTGGGACACCGGATGATTCCTGTTCTGGTTACGGGGAGCACGTCAATTACAGCATGCCGGTTTCGAGCCGGGCCGCTTCGGACATCATGTGCTGGTTCCACGGCGGGTCGAACACCAGTTCGACATCGGCTTCGGCCACGGTGGGGATCATTTCCAGCTTGCTGCGCACGTCGTCGACCAGGATGTCGCCCATGCCGCAGCCGGGCGCGGTCAGGGTCATCTTGATGTCGACCTCGCGCTGGCCGTCGTCCAGGTGCTTGAGCTCGACTTCATAGACCAGGCCGAGGTCGACGATGTTGAACGGGATTTCCGGGTCGAAGCAGGTGCGCAGCT
This sequence comes from Stenotrophomonas bentonitica, assembly GCF_013185915.1. NCBI lineage: Bacteria > Pseudomonadati > Pseudomonadota > Gammaproteobacteria > Lysobacterales > Lysobacteraceae > Stenotrophomonas > Stenotrophomonas bentonitica. Next base: position 24,827 of record NZ_JAAZUH010000003.1, read on the forward strand.
GCTGCCACACCAGCTTTTCGACCTCCTCGTCGGAGGCGTCGGCCGGCAGTTCCAGCGCCGGCGGCGGTTCCTTGCCGATCGCGTCGCCGTCCTTGCCGGCGATGCGGAACAGATTTCCTTCGACGAACACGGTGTAGCTGCCGCCCAGTGCCTGGGTGATGTACCCATAGCTGCCGGCCGGCAGGGTGACCGTTTCGCCCTGCGGGACCATGACGGCCTCGCAGTCGCGTTCGAAGTGGACGGGTTCGCTGCTACGGGAGTACATGTGGATCGATATGGGGTCGCGGCCAATTCCCGCAAGGTGGCTATTTTAGCCCAGCGGCCGCCCACGCGCCGGTCACCCCGCAAGCCGGTATCCTGTGGCGATCCAAAGGAAGAATGCATGTCGCCCACGTCCGCGCCCGCCAGGTCCGCCCATTGGCTCTGGCCCCCGCTGTTGCTGCTTGGAGTCGTCACGGCCACGTTGGCCTGGTTGGTCATTGCCCTGCTGAGCGGTCGCCAGGTCGGTTGGATGGCCGTACTGGCCGCGCTGGAGCTGGGTTTCATGCTGCGCCTGGGCCGGCTGCAGGCCGGCCCGCTGCGGGTCGGCCTGACCGTGGCATTCACCCTGATGGTCGCGCTGGCGGCCAACTGGGGCATCGCCTCGGCCTACCTGGGCGGCTCGCTGGGGCTGGATCCGTGGAATTCAGCGTTGCGCATGGGCCCGTTCATGGCCGCCACCCTGATCCAGCTCGCCAACGGGGTCGGCGAGTGGTTGTGGCTGGGGGTGGCGCTGGTGGTCGCATGGTGGGTGGCGAAATAGGCGGTCAATGACCGCCGTCGAGGGCCTTCAGCTCGCTGACCAGCGCACTCGCGGCCCCCGCCCCATCGCCGTACAGCATGCGCGCGTTGTCGGCGTAGAACAGCGCGTTTTCGATCCCCGCGAAGCCGGTGCCCTTGCCGCGCTTGATCACCACCACGTTGCGCGCGTTGACGACATCCAGGATCGGCATGCCGTAGATCGGGCTGGCCGGGTCGGTGCGCGCCACCGGATTGACCACGTCATTGGCGCCGATCACCAGCGCCACGTCGGTGTTGGGAAACTCCGGATTGATGTCGTCCATGTCGGCGATCAGGTCGTACGGCACCCCCGCTTCGGCCAGCAGCACGTTCATGTGCCCGGGCATGCGCCCGGCCACCGGGTGGATCGCGAACTTCACCTTGATCCCGCGTTCGATCAGCCGCTGCGCCAGTTCCCACACCTTGTGCTGGGCCTGGGCCACGGCCATGCCGTAGCCCGGCACGATCACCACGCGTTCGGCGAAGGCCATCAGCGCGGCCACGTCGCTGGCTTCAATGGGTTTCTGCGACCCGCTGATTTCCTGCGCGGTGCCGCCGCCGCCGAAGTTGGAGAACAGCACGCCGCTGATCGGCCGGTTCATCGCCTTGGCCATCAGCCGGGTCAGCAGGATGCCGGCCGCGCCGACCATCATGCCGGCGATGATCAACGCCTCGTTGCCCAGCACATAGCCTTCGAACGCGACCGCCAGGCCGGTGAACGCGTTGTACAGCGAGATCACCACCGGCATGTCGGCGCCGCCGATCGGCAGCGTCATCAACACGCCCAGCGCCAGCGCGACCACGAAGAAACTGATGATCGCCACCGGGCTCAGGCTCACCGCCGCCCAGATCCCCAGCACCACCATGGCCAGCGCCACCAGCAGGTTGAACGCCTGCTGGCCGGGGAAGGTCACGCGGCGGTCGAGGCGACCGTCCAGCTTGGCCCAGGCGATGATCGAACCGGACAGCGAGACCGCGCCGATGGCCGAGCCGATCACCGCCAGCGCCAGCACCGTCGCCGACGGCTGGCGCGCGGCCAGCTCGGCAATGGCCTGCTCACTCCAGTGGGTGGTATCGCGGTTGCCCAGGAACGAGAAGCGCAGCAGTTCCACCGCGCCGATCGCCGCGGCCGAGCCGCCGCCCATGCCGTTGTACAGCGCCACCATCTGCGGCATGTCGGTGATCGCCACGCGCTTTGCCGACCACCAGGCCACGCCGGTGCCGATCGCCACCGCCGCCAGGATCAGCGGCACGTTGTGCAGGTCGGGCAGGAAGAAGGTGGCCACGGTGGCGATCAACATGCCCAGCCCGGCCCAGCGGATGCCGCTGCGCGCGGTCATCGGCGAGGCCATGCGCTGCAGGCCCAGCAGGAACAGCGTGGCGGCGACCAGGTAGCTCACCTGCACCAGCCACTGCAGCAGTTGCGCGGTGGAGACGTTCAAGGCGCCTTCTCCCCGCTGTCGCGCTTCTGGCTGGGCTTGAACATGTCCAGCATGCGTTCGGTCACCACGTAACCGCCGGCGGCGTTGCCCGCGCCCAGCACCACCGCGATGAAGCCGATGATCTTCTCCAGCGGGGTCTGCGCGTGGCCCAGCACCACCATCGCACCGATCAGCACGATGCCGTGGATGAAGTTGGACCCGGACATCAGGGGGGTGTGCAGGATCACCGGCACCCGCGAAATGATCACGTGGCCCGCGATCGCGGCCAGCATGAAGATGTACAACGCCACGAACCCGTCGCTCATTGCAGTCTCTCTCCCAAGCGGTCTTCCGGTCCCTGCATCATAACCATGCGCTGAACCGTTCTGCAGGCGCGGTCAACCGATGCCGCACCGGCGCGTTCTCACCGTGTCCCCCCTGCGCGAGCGCTACCCTGTGCTGGTGAGCCCTTCCCTGCCGACCCTGCCCGACGATGCCGACGCCGCGCTGCCGGTGTCGCTGGACGCCTTCCTGGCCGGGATCGGCCCGCGTGCGTTCCGCTTCGCCGAGGCCGGCCTGCGCCAGCGCGACGACGCACTGGATGCGGTGCAGGACGCGATGCTGCGCATGCTGGCCTACCGGGAAAAGCCGGCCGGCGAGTGGTCGCCGCTGTTCTGGAGCATCCTGCGCCGCCGCGTGGTCGACCTGCAGCGCCGCCGCAGCTTCCGCCTGCGCTTCTGGCGCAGCAGCGACGAGGCCGGTGCCGAACATGACATCGACTGGGCCGACCCCGGCCCGGGCCCGGCCCAGGCGCATGAACAACGCGACCAGTACGCCGCGCTGGTCAAGGCCCTGCGCGCGTTGCCCGCCCGGCAGCGCGAGGCCTTCAGCCTGCGTGTCCTGCAACAGCTGGACGGCGCCACCACCGCAGCGGCCATGGGCTGCAGCGAAGGCGCGGTCAAAACCCATCTTTCGCGCGCCCGGCAGGCGCTGCAGCAGCACCTGGAGATCGAACTGTGAGCCGCCCCGTGCCTTCCCGCCTTCCCGATGACGCCGCCCTGCAGCAGCTGCACGCGCAGGCCGTGAGCCAGCTGTCGCCGGCCACGCTGGCGCGCCTGCGCGCTGCCCGGCATGCGTCGCAGCGCCCGCGCCACCACGGCTGGTGGCTGGCCACCGCCGCCTCGCTGGTGGTCGCGCTGGGCCTGGGCATCAGCTTCACCGCCCATCCGCCGCTGGCACCGCCGGTGCAGGTGGCGGCCACGCTTGCCGATGACAGCGACGCGCTGCTCGACGAGAATCCCGACATGTACGTGTGGCTGGGCGCCACCGACCTGGCAATGGAGTGAACATGAAACCGCGACTGATCCTGGCGCTGGTGCTGCTGCCGCTGAGCGCCACCAGTTGGGCCCAGACTCCGGCGTTGCCGGATTGGGACAAGCTCACCCCGCAGCAGCGTGAAGCGCTGGTCGCCCCGGTGCGCGACCGCTGGAACAACGCCGCCCCGCCGCAGCGCGAACGCATGCTGCAGCACGGCCAGCGCTGGCAGGAGATGACCCCGGAACAGCGCGAGCTGGCCCGGCGCGGACGCCACCGTTTCGAGAACATGAGCCCGGAGCAGCGCGAACAGGCCCGCGCCCTGTTCGCGCAGATGCGGCAGATGACCCCGGCCCAGCGCGATGCGTTGCGCGAGCGGTGGGAAAAGATGACGCCGGAGCAGCGGCAGGAGTGGTTGAAGGCCAATCCGGTGAAGGACGTGCCGCCGCCGGCGTTGCCGCGTTGATTGGCGGTGCGTGGGACACGCATGGCGTGTCGCTACGCGTTTCGGCCCACGGCGTCGCCGCGTAGAGACACGCCATGCGTGTCCGCGACATTCCCGCCGCGTGACGGACCTCAGCCGGCCACCCAGCGCGTCTTCGCCAGCAGCTCGTCTTCCCAGTCGTACACCACCGCGCCGTCCTTCAAAAACAGCGCCACGAAGTTGTACAGGTTGCGCGCATACATCTCGCTGGCATGCACCGCGCCCTGGCTGGCCAGGTTCAACGGCCCGTCCACCACCACCCCGTCGACCTCCACTGTCTCGCCCGGCACCGTCGCCTCGCAGTTGCCGCCGGTCTCCGCCGCCAGGTCCACGATCACGCTGCCCGGGCGCATGCCCTGCACCATCGCGCTGGTCACGATCTTCGGCGCCGGCCGACCCGGCACCGCCGCCGTGCAGATCACCACGTCCACCAGCCGCAGATGCTCGCCCAGCCGGCGCTGCTGCTCCGCCCGCTCCTCGTCGGTCAACGGCCGCGCATAACCGCCCTCGCCCACCGCACTGACCCCAAGGTCGAGGAACTTGCCGCCCAGCGACTCGATCTGCTCCCGCGTTTCCGGCCGCACATCGAACCCCTCCACCTGCGCACCCAGCCGACGCGCCGTCGCAATCGCCTGCAGCCCCGCCACGCCCGCGCCCACCACCAGCACCCGCGACGGCCGGATCGTACCGGCCGCCGTGGTCAGCATCGGGAAGAAGCGCGGCGCCAGCTGCGCCGCGATCAGCGTGGCCTTGTAGCCGGCCATGCCCGCCTGCGAACTCAACACGTCCATCGACTGCGCACGCGTGGTGCGCGGCAGCCGCTCCAGCGGGAACGCCTGCAGCCCGCGCGACTGGATCATGCCCGCCCGCTCCGGATCGCCCTGCGGATGCAGCATCCCGACCAGCGCAGCGCCATTCTTCAACTGCGCCAACCGCGCCGTCTCCGGCGGCTGCACGCACAGCACGATATCGGCCGCGCCCAGGCGAGCATCATCGGCCAGCTGCGCACCGGCCTCCAGATACGCCGCATCGGTAAACCCGGCCGCGCGACCCGCACCCGGCTCAAACCAGGCAGTAGCGCCCAGCGCGATCAGTTTGCGCGCCGTTTCCGGCGTCATCGCCACGCGCCGTTCGCCCGACGCACGTTCCCGAACCACCAACACCTCGACAGCCATGCACGACCCCGGGTAGCGGAATAGAGGTCGATCCTAACCGCATGCGGGGACTGAGGGGAGTGGCAACGGCAAGAGCGCGGTTTCGATCAGGGTCATGCGTTACCGAGGCGGCAAGCGTGGTCGGCAGTCGTTTGGGAACCGACTCTACCCAGGGCCTCCGACCCACTGTCGGAGGGTCGGCGGGGGTGGGTTTGCGGGGGAATCGGCGCCATGGATGGCGTCCGCTTAGCCTACACGGACGTACTTGCGGCGACCCCGCAAACCCACCCCCGCCGGCCCAAGCCAGGTACACCCGACAGACCAGGGCTCTTGGCGCAGAAAAATCAGTGAACCGTAGCGCCCTTGGTGTCAAGACGGTCGATAACACCCTGCATGGCGCTGTCGAACGCACCATCGTCGATGTGCGCACGCAGGCGACCCAGGCGCACCATCACCGCCAGTTCTTCCGGCGACGCCACGCAGAAGCGCACGCCGCGGCGGTTCACGAACAGCAGGCGCGACGAGATCGGGCTCACCCACGACAGCTTGCCCGCCTGCACCTTGCCGTCCTTGTCCACGAAGTCCAGCCAGCTGCCAATTTCAAGGCCACGGAAGCGGTCCGCATCGGCATTGTCGAAATCGGTCACATCGACCTTGCCGCCCAGCTCAACCCCCGCGCTTTCCGCCGCCGGCGGCGCCGGCAACACCACCTGCGGCAGTTCCGGCAGCGCACGCTCCAGCTCCGGCCGCGACTCCGCGATCGACTGCAGCGTATCGTGCAGCGTATCGATCGCCGCACTCGCACCGTCGGCATGCACACCCACGCTCGCGAACACCTTGCGCAGCACCGGGTGCCACGCCTGCAGCCACGGCTTGCCGACCACATGCCGGCGCGCCTCCGACACCTCTTCCAGCACCCCGTCCGCCAACGCCAGCGCCTCGCTCACCGACGCGCCGTCGTCGCCCTCGCGCAGCACCGCCAGCGTCAGGTGGTGCTGCCACGGCTGGCGCAGGAACTCGCCAATCGCCTGCGGCAGCGTCGTATCCGCGATCCGCCAATCCAGTTCCGAGGCCGCACGGGTCCGTGCCACCTCCAGTTTTTCCTGCCCGCGCTGCGTTTCCGCCGCGCGGCGCTCCGCAATCTCGATCCGCCGACGATGCTGGGTCAGGAAATCGCGGAACTCCTCTTCCAGCGTCAGGAAGATCGCCAGGTTCTCATTGAACTCCGCCACCAGCCGCTCGATGATTTCCTCGACCTTGCCCATCAGCACGCGCTCGGCCTGGCTCTCGCCCGTATTGCCCTCGCAGGCCTCGGCCAGCGAATTGAGCAGCTTGCGCGCCGGGTGGGTCTTCTGCACGAACATCCGGCGGTCCAGCATCGCCACCTTCACGAACGGCACCACCAGCCGACCGATCAGCTCGCGCGAACGGCCTTCCAGGTCGCGCTCGTCAAGCATCACGTCGAACAGCATCCCGACCAGATCGATCGCGTCCTCGTCCTGCGGATCCAGGCGCGCCTGCGCCGGATCCACCCCGAGCCGGGTCGCCCCGGACAGCACCTCGCTCTTCAGCCGCTGCGCCAGCGACTCGCCATCTTCGCCAATCGCCGCGCGCAGCGTCGCGCTCGGCGTCGCCTGCAGCAGCGACAGCACCGACATCATCTCGCGCTGGCTGAGCGGACGCTGCTGCCCCACCGCCACGCTGGCGGCCGACGTCGCATCCTCGCGCACGTGGCGGGTCTGCTGCAGCAGCTCGTGCAGCGCCTCCAGCAGCATGCCCTGGTTGCCGCTCATGCCATCGGCGCCATCGCCGGCCTGCTCGTGCGCCGCCTGCGCCGACTGCATGCGCCCGCGACTCGCCGCCCAGCGGTTGGCGAAACGCTGCGCCCAGGCCGGGGCCGCCCCATCATCGGCGGCCTGCTGGCTTTCCAGCGCGTCCACAAGATCGTCCAGCTCCTGCCGCGGCGACGGCGGGCGTGGCGCCGCGCGACGCGGCGCGGCCATCTGCGGCATCACCCCCGCAGCAGCCAATTGTTCGTCCAGCTTCTCGTAGCGCTTGCCGATCGGCCCGTGCAGGTCGCGCTCGCACAGCTTGATCAGCACCAGGCGCACTTCCGGGGCCAGTTCGCAGACAGCGAACGCCTCATGGATGGCCACGCCGATATGCTCCGGGCTGATCGGATTGCTGTCCGCGTCCAGCTCCAGGCCCCCGGCGATCCAGCCCAGGCGGCGGTCAAGCCGGCCCAGCACCGGTTTCCAGTCGCGCAGCAGCACTGTGGCGAAGTTGCGCACCGCCAACCGCGATTCCAGAACGTGCTCGGGAACCAGGCTCAGGCCTTCCTCGACCTGGCCGGCCAGGGTCGCCTCGGCCGACAGCGGCTCGCCGCGCTCCAGCGCCTCCCAGGCCTGGGCCAGATGGCCACGGAAGCCGGCCACGATCTCCTCGCGGCGCCGACGCAGTTCGCGCATGCCATCCAGGAACAGCAGCTGCGACGCACCGGCGGTGCCGGCGCGGTCGAACAGCACGTCGTCGAAGCGTGCCAGCACGGTCGCGAACGACTCGGCCAGGCCCGGCAGGGCGGCCTCGCGCGCAAGCTTCAACAGCGCCGGGTCGCGACCCGGTTGCCCCGGATTGGTGGGCGTGGCGATCATGCGAAAAGGCTCCCCACCCTCGCTGGTACAGGATGCAGCATGGATAAGACCGGAGCGGGCGTCCCCAAGACGCCAGCACACGGATGGTAGGACCGCCCGCCCGTGCGGGACAGTGATTCAGTCCGCACTTTCAACCTCATGACCGGGGTACTGACAGGCCTCGTATCGTAAGGCCAGCGCCGGTGGGAAGCGAGTACAGGGATCTGAAGGAGTGCCATTAATTAAGTGCGGTTCATCACACTTTGTCGCAAATGGGCCGGAGATGCCCCAAAGCGGTGTCACAAACCGCCGCGACTATACTCAGGGCACTCCCAACGCCTGACCCACGACCCCCATGCTCGACTCCCCCGCGCTGCACGCCCTGGACGCCCGCCGTTCGGTCCCCGCCCTGCAACTGGGCGCCCCCGGACCGGACCCGGCGACCCTGCAGCGGATGCTGGCCTCGGCCGTGCGCGTGCCCGACCACGGCAAGCGGGTGCCGTTCCGCTTCCTGCGCATTGCCGGCGACGCCCGCCACAGCCTGGGCGAGTTCCTGGCCCGGCGCAGCCGCGAACGCGACCCGACCGCCTCCGACGCCCAGGTGGACAAGGACCGCCAGCGTTTTTCGCACGCCCCGCTGATCATCACCGTCATCGCCAGCCCCACGCCGAGCCCCAAGGTGCCCGAGCAGGAGCAGTTGATGACCGCCGCCTGCGTCTGCTTCGCCCTGCTCCAGGCCGCGCAGGCGCTGGGCTTCGGCGCGCAGTGGCTGACCGCGTGGATGGCCTTCGACCCGGCCGTGCATGCCCACCTGGGCCTGGCCGCGCATGAGCGGATCGCCGGCTTCATCCATATCGGCACGCCGCTGATCGAGGTCCCCGAGCGCGAGCGCCCGGACCCGGCCGCGCTGCTGCAGGACTGGGTGGGCTGAGTGTCCGACCTCGCTCCCGTGCGCACGCCGCTGTACCTGGTCGACGCCAGCCTGTACGTCTTCCGCGCCTGGCATTCGATGCCCGACGAGTTCCAGGACCAGCAGGGCTGGCCGACCAACGCCGTGCACGGCTTTGCCCGGTTCCTGCTCGACCTGCTCGAGCGCGAGCGCCCGCAGCACATTGCCATCGCCTTCGACGAGGCGCTGGACAGCTGCTTCCGGCATGGGCTGTATGCGGCCTACAAGGCCAACCGCGATCCGGCGCCGGAGGCGTTGCGCCGCCAGTTCGCACACTGCAAGGCCCTGTGCAGCGCGCTTGGCCTGGCGGTGCTGGCCCACCACGAATACGAAGCGGACGACCTGATCGGCAGCGCCCTGCATGCGCGCCGCCCGGCCGGCATGCGCGGGGTGATCGTCTCGGCCGACAAGGACCTTTCGCAGCTGCTGTTCGAGCATGACGAACAGTGGGATTACGCGCGCAACCAGCGCTGGGGCATGGCCGGGGTCAAGGCACGCCACGGCGTGCATGCGCACCAGATCGCGGACTACCTGGCGCTGTGCGGCGATGCGGTGGACAACATCCCGGGCGTGACCGGGGTCGGCGCGAAGTCGGCTGCGGTGCTGCTGGCCCACTTCGGCAGCCTGGACGTCCTGTACGAACGCCTTGATGAAGTGCCGTTCCTGCGCCTGCGCGGCGCGGCGCAGATGGCGGTGCGGTTGCGCGAGCAGCGCGAGCACGCGCTGCTGTGGCGACAGCTGACCACGATCGCGCTGGACGCGCCGCTGGACGCGGCGCAGGCCGACTTCGGCCGTTCCAGCGCCGACGCGCAGATGCTGCAGGGCCTGTGCGACGCGCTGCGCTTCGGCCCGCTGACCCGGCGCCGGCTGTTCGCGGCGGCCGGCCTGTCCGACCATTCCTCACCTGCCAGCGAGTTCGCATGAGTCCCAACACGCAAGCCCCGAAGGTCGTCTACGAAGGCAAGTACCAGCGCATGGTGGTGCGCGGCAGCTGGGAGTACAGCGAGCGCACCCACGCCGGCGGGCTGGCGGCGATCATCATCGCGGTGACGCAGGAGGACAACGTGCTGTTCGTGGAGCAGTTCCGGGTGCCGTTGCAGGCGAGGACCATCGAGATGCCGGCCGGGCTGGTCGGCGACATCGATGCGGGCGAGTCGATTGAAGTATCTGCGGTGCGCGAGCTGGAGGAAGAGACCGGCTGGACCGCGGAACATGCGGAGGTGCTGATGATCGGGCCGACCTCATCCGGCGCGAGCAGCGAGAAGATCGCGTTCGTGCGCGCCACCGGCCTGCGCAAGGTGGGCGAAGGCGGTGGCGATGCCAGCGAAGACATCACGGTGCACGAGATTCCGCGCGCCCGCGCGGCGGCATGGCTGGTGGAGAAGATGGGCCAGGGCTACCAGCTGGACGCGAAGCTGTGGGCGGGCCTGTGGATGATCGAACACCATCTGGACGGCACGCCCCGTGGCTGATTCGGGCGAGCAGGTGCTGCCGGTGTTGCTGGGCAGCGAGGATCCGGCGATCTACACGATCCATCGGGCGGAGGGCGCTTCGCCGTATGTGTTGCTGGCCGACCATGCGGGCCAGCGGGTGCCGCGTTCGCTGCAGGGACTGGGGCTGCCGCAGGCGGAAATGGACCGCCACATCGGCTGGGACATCGGAATCGGCGGGGTCACGCGTGCGTTGTCGGAGCGGTTGGATGCGTGGGCGATCGAGCAGACGTTTTCGCGGCTGCTGATCGACTGCAACCGGCCACTGGCGTCGCCCACGCTGATTCCGGAGGTGAGCGATGGCACAGTGATTCCGGGCAATGCAGGTCTTTCCGATGCGCAGCGCCAGCAGCGCATCGATGCGATCCATGCGCCGTACCACGCGCGCATCGAGGCGGAACTTTCAGCGCGCGCGAGCGCGCACCGCCCGACCTTGCTGGTGATGATGCACAGCTTCACTCCGGCGATGAACGGCATGCAGCGCCCGTGGCATGCGGGCGTGCTGTACCACCGCGACACGCGGTTCGCGCATGCGCTGTTGCAGGCGTTGCGCGATGAAGGCGATCTGGTGGTGGGCGACAACGAACCGTACTCGGTCAGCAGCACCAGCGATTACGCGGTGCCGGTCCACGGCGAAGGCCGTGGGCTGGTGCATGTGGAGCTGGAGATCCGGCAGGATCTGATTGCGGATGCGGCTGGGCAGCACGCCTGGGCCGAACGGTTGGCACGGGTGTTTGGTGCGTTGGAGCCTCGGTTGACTGCGCTGTAGTCGTTGTTGATTGCTCGGGAATCGATCTGCGGTAGAGCCGGGCCCTGCCCGGCTGCTGTTGGATTTTGGCGAACAGCCGTGGGCGCACCGGCTTCCTGGTTTGGGCCGCCCGGTGCCGCTTTGCGGGGTCGCCGTAAACCCATCCATGGGGGCTACGCGGACGCCATCCATGGCGCCGAGTCCCCCGCAAACCGACCCCGGGCGACCCTTTGACAGTTGGCCGGTGGCCTGGGGAAACGCGGGTGCCGGCCGTTGGCCGACTTGTCGACCAGCGGTCGGCACACCGGCTTTTCCCGTGGCCTGCGACAACCTGTCGAAGGGTCGGCGGGGGTGGGTTTGAGGGGGCACGAGCCGCATGGATGCGGCGATGAGCTTACATGGACGTACTTGCAGCGTCCCCCACAAACCCACACCCGACGGCCCTGACCAGGGAAACCACACAGACCAGAGCTTTTCGCCTGAATCCAACAGCAGCCGGGCAGAGCCCGGCGACACGGGTACGGTGCGATCCCAGGCAGCCAGGCAGGGCCTGGCTCTACCGCGATTTCAAGCAATCCGGTGCGGCCGGACTCAACCCGCGAAGCGATCCGTCGCGCGCACCAGCGCGTCGATGTTTTCTGCTTCGAATGCCGAGTGACCCGACGCCGGGCTGATTTCCAGCGTCGACTTCGGCCAGGCCTTGTGCAGTTCCCAGGCGTTCTGCAGCGGGCAGACCACGTCGTAACGGCCGTGCACGATCACGCCCGGGATGTCGGCGATCTTGTGCGCGTCGCGCAGCAGCTGCTCTTCTACCTCGAAGAAACCGCCGTTGACGAAGTAATGGTTCTCGATGCGCGCGAACGCCAGCGCGAAGCGCGGGTCTTCATGGCTGTTCACGAAGTCCGCGTCCACGTGCAGGAAACTGGTTGCCCCCTCCCACACGCTCCACGCCTTCGCCGCCGCCAACCGCGTCGCTTCGTCGTCGCTGGTCAGGCGACGGTGGAAGGCCGAAATCAGATCGTGCCGCTCCACCGCCGGGATCGGTGCCAGATAGTGTTCCCACGCATCCGGGAACAGACGGTTTGCCCCTTCCTGGTAGAACCACTCCAGCTCCCAGCGGCGCAGCATGAAGATCCCGCGCAGCACCAGCTCCGTCACGCACTGCGGATGCGCCTGCGCGTATGCCAGTGCCAGCGTCGACCCCCAGCTTCCGCCGAACACCTGCCAGCGCTCCACCTTCAGGTGCTCGCGCAGCTTCTCGATGTCCGCCACCAGGTCCCACGTCGTGTTGTCCACCAGGTCTGCGTGCGGCGTCGAACGGCCCGCACCGCGCTGGTCGAACAGGATGATCCGGTACTTCGCCGGATCATGGAACTGCCGCATCTTGTCGCTGCAGCCGCCGCCCGGGCCACCGTGCAGCATCACCACCGGCTTGCCGTGCGGATTGCCGCACTGCTCGAAATACAGCGTGTGCCGGTCGTCGACCTTCAGGCTGCCAACGTCGTAAGGGGTGATCGCGGGATACAGCGTGCGCATGGGCGGAGCTCCAGGTGGAATGACAGCCCGCCCGGCAACCTACCGCAGCGGTCCATCATTCTAACGTTGCCGGCCGTCGGCCCAGGCTCACCCGGTCGCGCTGCTCCAGGTCCACCGCCGTGGCGACCTCCACGAACCCCGCCGCGTCCAGCAGCGCGCGGATCGCCTCGCCCTGGTCCCAGCCATGCTCCAGCAGCAACCAGCCGCCCGGCAGCAGGTGTGCCTGCGCGCCCTCGATGATCACCCGGATGTCGTCCAGCCCATCGTCGCCCGACGCCAGCGCGCTGGCCGGCTCGAAACGCAGGTCCCCGCGCACCAGGTGCGGATCGCCGCTGGCGATGTACGGCGGGTTGCTCGCAATCAGATCGAAGCGCTCCCCGGCCAGCGGCGCATGCCAGCTGCCCTCGCGGAACGCCACATTGTCCAGCCCATGCGTGCGCGCATTCCCGGACGCCACCGCCAGCGCCCCCGCGCTCATGTCCGTCGCCAGCACCCGCGCCTGCGGTCGCTCGCTGGCCAGCGCCAGCGCGATCGCCCCGCTGCCCGTGCCCAGGTCGGCCACCCGCAACGGCGTGTTCTCCGGCAGCCGCTCCAGCGCCAGCTCCACCAGCCGCTCCGTTTCCGGGCGAGGAATCAGCGTATCTGGACTGACCGCCAGGTCCAGCGTCCAGAACCCCCGCCGGCCCAACAGGTAGGCCACCGGCTCGCCCGCCAGGCGGCGCTGCAGCAGACCCGCAAAGGCCGCCGCGCTGGCCGGGTCGACCGGATCCGTCGCGTGCGCGAACAGCCAGCCGCGCTCCCGCCCCAGCACGTGCAGCAGCAGCAGCTCAGCCTCATGCCGGCCCTCCACCCCCGGCAGGTCGCGGGCGGCGTCGGCGAGCAGCTGGCGGATCTCCTGGGGGGCAAGTGTCATGGCAGGCCTGGGGGACGGTGGGGGCGCAGTGTAGGCCAATGGCGGCATCGCCCGACCACAGCGACACGGTGTCGCAGCCTGGCCACCCGCCTGAAAGTCTGTTCAGCCTGGCAATCACACGGATAAGCGATGGCTATCAGCGCTGACGCCCCCGATTTTCCAGGAACCCATGCAGCACAAGCCTTTTGCCCTGAAACGGTCGCACCGTTCATTCGGGGATCAGTCCATTTCAATAGACTACGCCTATCGATTTGATGGAATCAATGCATTTTCCTTATCGGAAGCAAGCCGCTAACCTGTGTTGGTCGCTTCACCCATCCCCCTTCACCACGAGGAAATTCGATGTCGCTCATCAACACCCAGATCAAGCCGTTTGGAGCCAACGCCTACCAGAACGGCGAGTTCATCAAGGTTTCCGACGCCACCCTGAAGGGCCAGTGGTCCGTCCTGATCTTCATGCCGGCCGCCTTCACCTTCAACTGCCCGACCGAGATCGAAGACGCCGCCGACCACTACGCCGAGTTCAAGAAGGCCGGCGCCGAGGTCTACATCGTCACCACCGACACCCACTTCTCGCACAAGGTGTGGCACGAAACCTCGCCGGCCGTCGGCAAGGCCCAGTTCCCGCTGGTCGGCGACCCGACCCACCAGCTGACCAACGCCTTCGGCGTGCACATTGCCGAAGAAGGCCTGGCCCTGCGCGGCACCTTCATCATCAACCCGGAAGGCGTGATCAAGACCCTGGAGATCCATTCCAACGAGATCGCCCGTGACGTCTCCGAGACCCTGCGCAAGCTGAAGGCTGCCCAGTTCACCGCCGCCAACCCGAACCAGGTCTGCCCGGCCAAGTGGAAGGAAGGCGAAAAGACCCTGACCCCGTCGCTGGACCTGGTCGGCAAGATCTAAAGCAGCACCCCATCCCCATTCCCGTTCCGACGGGAGTGGGGGTGAACCCAAGCCGGTGCGCGCCGCGCCGGTTTGGGTTCTCCCCCATGCCGCCCAGATGTACCGTAGCGGTACGTCGACGCAGTTCCTTTGCCTGAATCAAGGAGTTTTTCGATGTTGGATGCCAACCTCCAGTCCCAGCTGAAGACCTACCTGGAACGCGTCACCCGCCCGATCCAGATCACCGCGCACGCCGACGACGGCGCCAAGTCGCAGGAAATGCTGGAGCTGCTCGAGACCCTGGTGAGCCTCTCCAGCCAGATCAGCCTGGACGTGCGCCGCGATGGCGCCGAGCGCACCCCCTCGTTCGCCCTGACCACCCCGGGCCAGGACATCCACCTGGCCTTTGCCGGGCTGCCGATGGGCCACGAGTTCACCTCGCTGGTGCTGGCCCTGCTGCAGGTTGGCGGCCATCCCTCCAAGGCCACCGCCGAAGTGATCGAGCAGGTGCAGGGCCTGGAAGGCGAGTTCAAGTTCGAAACCTACTTCTCGCTGTCGTGCCAGAACTGCCCCGACGTGGTCCAGGCGCTGAACCTGGCCGCAGTGCTGAATCCGCGCATCCAGCACGTGGCGATCGACGGCGCGCTGTTCCCGGCCGAAGTCGAAGCGCGCCAGATCATGTCCGTGCCGACCGTGTACCTCAACGGTGAGGTGTTCGACCAGGGCCGCATGAGCCTGGAGCAGATCGTGGCCAAGCTGGACACCGGTTCGGCCAAGCGCGATGCCGCGAAGATCGCCGCCAAGGCACCGTACGACGTGCTGGTGATCGGCGGTGGCCCGGCCGGCGCCGCTGCGGCGATCTACGCCGCACGCAAGGGCATCCGCACCGGCGTGGCCGCCGAGCGGTTCGGCGGCCAGGTGCTGGACACCATGGCGATCGAGAACTTCGTGTCGGTCAAGGAAACCGAAGGCCCCAAGCTGGCCATGGCGCTGGAACAGCACGTGCGCGAGTACGACGTGGACATCATGAACCTGCAGCGCGCCAGTGCCCTGGTGCCGGCCGGCGACGACGGCCTGGTCGAGATCAAGCTGGAGAACGGCGCGTCGCTGAAGTCGCGGTCGGTGATCCTGTCCACCGGTGCGCGCTGGCGCCAGATGAACGTGCCCGGCGAAGACCAGTACCGCAACAAGGGCGTGGCCTACTGCCCGCACTGCGACGGCCCGCTGTTCAAGGGCAAGCGCGTGGCGGTGATCGGCGGCGGCAATTCCGGGGTGGAAGCGGCAATCGACCTGGCCGGTCTGGTGACGCATGTGACCCTGCTGGAATTCGACGACAAGCTGCGTGCCGACGACGTCCTGCAGAGGAAGCTGCGCAGCCTCGGCAACGTCACCATCATCACCAGCGCACTCACCCAGGAAGTTCTGGGCGACGGCCAGAAGGTCAACGGCCTGGTCTACAAGGACCGCGTGGGCGGCGACGCGCACCGGGTCGAGCTGGAAGGCGTGTTCGTGCAGATCGGGCTGCTGCCCAATACCGAATGGCTGAAGGATTCGGTGGCGTTGTCGCCACGCGGAGAAGTGGTCATTGACGACCGTGGCCAGACCAGTGTTCCGGGCGTATTCGCCGCCGGTGATTGCACAACCGTGCCCTACAAGCAGATCATCATCGCCATGGGCGCAGGCTCGACCGCGGCGCTGAGCGCCTTCGATCACCTGATACGCACCAACGTTCCCAAGAGCAGCGGCGCTGTCGCCGAAGCTGCCTGAAACGTCAGGGTCCCCGGTTCGCCGGGGACCTTTTTGCCTGCTGGGTAAACCACGCCATCACCCGGTCCATTACCGTTTAGAGGTACAAGGAAATGAACCTACGTGATCTGAAATATCTGGTGGCGCTGGCCGACCATCGCCACTTCGGTCGGGCGGCGGCGTCCTGCTTCGTCAGCCAGCCGACGTTGTCGACCCAGATCAAGAAGCTCGAGGATGAGCTGGGGCTGCCGCTGGTGGAGCGCTCACCCCGCAAAGTCATGCTGACCCCGGCCGGGGTGGAGGCCGCCGCGCGCGCGCGCGTCATCGTGGCCGAGATCGAACAGATGAAGGAAGCAGCGCGGCGCAGCGTGGACCCCGAAGCCGGCGCGGTGCGCCTGGGCATCTTCCCGACGCTGGGCCCGTACCTGCTGCCGCACGTGATCCCCAACATCCGCGGCCGTTTCCCGCAGCTGGAACTGCTGCTGGTGGAGGAAAAGAGCGACGAGCTGCTGCACCGCCTGCGCGACGGGCGCCTGGACGCGGCGCTGCTGGCCCTGCCGCTGGACGACGACCAGCTGCACGCCGAGTTCCTGTTCGAAGAACCTTTCCTGCTGGCGGTGTCCGGCCAGCACCCGCTGGCCCGCCGGCTCCACCTGGACGTGCAGGAACTGTCCACCCAGAAGCTGCTGCTGCTGGAAGACGGGCATTGCCTGCGCGACCAGGCGCTGGCGGTCTGCCGCCTGTTCGGCGCCAACGAGAAGTCCGAATTCCGCGCCACCAGCCTGGAGACGTTGCGCCAGATGGTCGCCGCCGACGTCGGCATCACCCTGCTGCCGACCCTCTCGGTGAAGCCGCCCGTCCCGCGCTCGACCAACATCGCCCTGCTCGACTTCGAGGGCGAAGACCGGCCCAGCCGCCGCATCGCCATGGTCTGGCGGCGCAGTTCGGCCATGACCGGCTTCCTGGAGCAGCTCGCCGAGCAGTTCAAGCGGCTGCCCGACGCGCTGTTCACGCTGGACCGCGACGAAAGCGACCCGGCCCCGCCGCGCGTCCTGCACGCGCAGGCCTGAGCGCCCCGCTGAACCGGCCCGGGCGGGACAGTCGCATCCGCCGCGGATACGCAGCACAATAGGCCAGGGCGGTGCCAGCAGGCGCCGCCTTTTGCATGGGTCTTCCCTAAGCCACAGGAGTTTCAGATGTCCACCGCCAGCGGCCTGCCGCCGTCCATCACCGTTTCCAGCTTCGACATGAACCAGCTCGAAGCCATGCTTGAATCCCCCGCTGTAGAACAGAGCCCCGCCGGCAAAGCCCTGGCGCACGAGCTCGAGCGCGCGACCGTCGTCGACCGTGACCAGATGCCCGAGGGCGTCGTCATGATGCATTCGCGGGTCGAGTGCGAAGATGAGCTGCAGGGCGAAAAACACGAATTGACCCTGGTATACCCGCGCGAAGCGGACGTCGACCAGGGCAAGGTCTCGATCCTCGCGCCGGTGGGCACCGCCCTGCTCGGCCTGGCGGTCGGCCAGACCATGGACTGGGACGCACCTGGCGGCCGCAAATTGCGCCTGCGGGTGACCGCCGTCCACAATCCGCCCAAGCATTGATCGTCCCTGCCGCGCATCGCGCAGGGCCCAGGTAACGTTCCAGGAGCCGTAATGAGTACTGCAACCCCGTCCAAACTTGCGCAGCTGCGCGAACTGTCCGTGGTGGTCGCCGACACCGGTGACTACGACGCCATCAAGCGCCTGAAGCCGGTCGACTGCACGACCAACCCCACCCTGGTGAAGAAGGCGCTGGACCTGCCGGTGTATGCCGAGCTGATCGAGCGCGAGCTGGCCTGGGGCCGCGAGCAGTCCGGCGAGCGCGAGACCGTGGTGCACGCCGTGGCCGACCGCCTGACCGTGGGCGTGGGCACGCTGCTGAGCACGCTGGTCCCCGGCCGCGTCTCGACCGAAGTCGATGCCGACCTGGCCCACGACACGGCCGCGACGGTGACCAAGGCGCGCCAGTTCATCGCCATGTACGAGGCGGCCGGCGTGCCGCGCAGCAAGGTCCTGATCAAGATCGCGGCCACCTGGGAAGGCGTGGAAGCCGCCCGCCAGCTGCAGGCCGAGGGTATCGACTGCAACCTGACCCTGATCTTCAACCCGACCCAGGCGCTGGCCTGCAGCGAAGCCGGCGCGTTCCTGATCTCGCCGTTCGTCGGCCGCATCCTCGACTGGTACGTGGCCAACGGCCAGGCCCCGGCCAACATCGACGCCGACCCCGGCGTGGTGTTCGTGCGCGGCGTGTACGCCGAGTTCAAGCGCCGCGGTTCCCCGACCGTGGTGATGGGCGCCTCGTTCCGCTCCACCGCGCAGATCGAAGCGCTGGCCGGCTGCGACCGCCTGACCATTTCCCCGGACCTGCTGGAAAAGCTCGACGCCGACCACGGCGACCTGCCCCGCAAGCTGGTGGCCGGTGCGGCGGAGTCTGTCTCGATCGCGCCGATTGATGCGGCGAAGTTCGCCGCCGACCTGGCTGCCGATCCGATGGCCACCGAGAAGCTGGCTGCCGGTATCGATGCGTTTGCGAAGGACTTGGAAGCATTGCGCCAGACGATTCGCGAACGGCTGTAAGCCGGTTCTACGCGGAAGCAAAAGCGGGACGGTTGCAGTGATTGCAGCCGTCCCGTTTTTTTTGGATTCGCGCGAACAGCGGCGCCTCAGTTCTACGTGCAGGGGCGGCCGCCGGGCAGCCCCCATACATGGTCGTGGGCGGTGGGGAAATCAGACACGCATGGCGTGTCCCTACGCGGCGACGGGACACCGCGTAGCGGTTCCGCGTTTCCCTTGGCCACCGGCCAACTGTCAGAGGGTCGACCGGGGTCGGTTTGCGGGGGACTCGGCGCCATGGATGGCGTCCGCGTAGCCCCCATGGATGGGTTTACGGCGACCCCGCAAACCGGCACCGGGCGGCCCAAGCCAGGGAACGCCTTGCGCCTGCGGGTGTTCGCCTGAATCCAACAGCAGCCGGGCAGGGCCCGGCTCTACCGGATTGCGTGCAACCCAATGCCTGAAGTCACGCGTCCACGCAGATCGGGCAGGTCACGCCGGTGCCGCCGATGCCACAGTAGCCGTTCGGATTCTTGGCCAGATACTGCTGGTGGTAATCCTCGGCGTAGTAGTACTCCGGCGCCGGGAACTCGATCTCGGTGGTGATCGCACCGTAGCCCTTTTCGGACAGCCGCTGCTGGTAGGCATCCCGGCTGGCCCCGGCCGCCGCGTACTGCGCCTCGCTGGTCGCGTGGATCGCCGAACAGTACTGCGTGCCCGTGTCGTTGCCCTGGCGCATGCCCTGGGTTGGATCGTGGTTTTCCCAGAACACCTGCAGCAGCGCCGACAGGCTGATGATTGCCGGGTCGTACACTACCTCCACGATCTCCGTGTGCCCGGTCAGGCCCGAACAGACCTCCTCATAGGTCGGGTTCGGCGTGCTCCCGCCCGCATAGCCGACCGACGTCGAATACACCCCCGGCAGCGTCCAGAACTTCCGCTCCGCACCCCAGAAGCAGCCCATCGCAAAACGGATCCGCTCCAGACCCGCAAAACCGTCCTTCAGCGGATGGCTGTTCACATAGTGCTGGTTGTGCAGCTGCAGCGCATGCTCCCGCCCCGGCAGCGCCTCGTCCGCGCGCGGCAGGCGCTGCTTGAACGCCCCGATACCCAGCAAGCCCTTGGCAATCCCCAACATGGCGGTCTCCTAGGCCGGCAACAGGCCGGCGCTTTCGTCACCGTCGAATATGGGGTCGTCCGGCGGGCTGCCCAAGTCCAGCCCCGCCACCACCTGCTCCGCCTCCGGCCGCGCCAGGTCCGGCACGCAGACCCGCAGCACCCCGAACAGCGGCAGCTCGCCCATCCCGCCCAGCAGCTGCTCCCCGAACACGAATGCCGGAATGCCCGCGTCCTCCAGCGCATGCTTGACCAGATGGGCGTCGAACAGGTTGTCGGCCTGGTAGATCACGTGCATGGGCGGGGCTCCGGGCAAAGTTGGGGCCAGCATACGCCGCAGGCATGAACCCGGGCAGGCATTTCACGGGTATGGGCCTGGAGGATAGCCCCCTGAGTCAGGGGGCGGCCGCGAAGCGGCGGGGGTCTGGTTGCTGGTAAGAAGGGGCCCACGGTTTGCGCAGCCAACCGTGGGGCGGCAGCGCGCATGCGATGGCGCATACCCCGGCCGGCGGCCGGCACTACGTCCAACCCGGACGCGTTAGACTGTGCGTCTCTTTGCCTTACGCCAGCGCATCATGTCCGAGCTTACCGCCGCCCCCACCGACGCCACCGCCGACACCCACGAAAAGCGCGATTTCATCCGCCAGATCGTGCGTGAGGACCTGGCCAGCGGCAAGCACCCGACCATCAAGACCCGCTTCCCGCCGGAGCCCAACGGCTACCTGCACATCGGCCATGCCAAATCGATCTGCCTGAACTTCGGCATCGCCGGTGAGTTCGCCGGCGTCTGCAACCTGCGCTTCGACGATACCAACCCCGCCAAGGAAGACCCCGAATACGTCGCCGCCATCCAGGACGACGTGCGCTGGCTCGGTTTTGAATGGAACGAACTCCGCCACGCCTCCGACTACTTCGACGCCTACTACCTGGCCGCCGAAAAGCTGATCCGCGACGGCAAGGCCTACGTCTGCGACCTCTCCGCCGAAGAAGTGCGCGCCTACCGCGGCACCCTCACCGAACCCGGCCGCCCCTCACCGTGGCGCGACCGCAGCGTCGACGAAAACCTCGACCTGTTCCGCCGCATGCGCGCCGGTGAATTCCCGGACGGCGCCCGCACCGTGCGCGCAAAGATCGACATGGCCAGCGGCAACATCAACCTGCGCGACCCCGCGCTGTACCGCATCAAGCACGTCGAACACCAGAACACCGGCAATGCCTGGCCGATCTACCCCATGTACGACTTCGCACATGCCCTGGGCGATTCCCTCGAAGGCATCACCCACTCCCTGTGCACCCTCGAATTCGAAGACCACCGCCCCCTGTACGACTGGTGCGTGGACAACGTCGACTTCGCCCATGACGACGCCCTGACCGCACCGCTGGTCGAACGCGGACTGCCGCGCGAAGCCGCCAAGCCCCGCCAGATCGAATTCTCGCGCCTGAACATCAACTACACCGTGATGAGCAAGCGCAAGCTGATGGCGCTGGTCACCGAACAGCTCGTCGACGGCTGGGAAGACCCGCGCATGCCGACCCTGCAGGGCCTGCGTCGCCGCGGCTACACCCCCGCCGCCATGCGCCTGTTCGCCGAACGCGTCGGCATCAGCAAGCAGAACTCGCTGATCGACTTCAGCGTGCTCGAAGGCGCCCTGCGCGAAGACCTCGACAGCGCCGCCGCGCGCCGCATGGCCGTGGTCGACCCGGTCAAGCTGGTCCTGACCAACCTGCCCGACGGCCACACCGAAACCCTCACCTTCGCCAACCATCCCAAGGATGAAGCCTTCGGCACCCGCGAGGTCCCGTTCGCACGCGAACTCTGGATCGAGCGCGAGGACTTCGCCGAAGTCCCGCCCAAGGGCTGGAAGCGCCTGGTGCCCGGCGGCGAAGTGCGCCTGCGCGGCGCCGGCATCATCCGCTGCGACGAGGTCATCAAGGACGCCGACGGCACCATCACCGAACTGCGCGGCTGGCTCGATCCCGAATCGCGCCCCGGCATGGAAGGCGCCAACCGCAAGGTCAAGGGCACCATCCACTGGGTGAGTGCCGTGCACGCCGTGCCCGCCGAGATCCGCCTGTACGACCGCCTGTTCTCGGTGCCCAACCCGGACGACGAATCCGAAGGCAAGACCTACCGCGACTACCTGAACCCGGAATCGCGCCGCACCGTCACCGGCTATGTCGAACCCGCTGCCGCGACCGCCGAACCCGAACAGTCGTTCCAGTTCGAGCGCACCGGCTACTTCGTGGCCGACCGCCGCGACCACACCGCCGCCGCCCCCGTGTTCAACCGCAGCGTCACCCTGCGCGACACCTGGTCGGCGTAAGTCCCACCGTATTCGAAAGGCCTGTTCAATGCTGTACGCGCAAGTCCATCTCACCCTGCCCGCCTGGATCCACGACCAGATCGACCTCGGCCGTGCCTATCCCGGCGACGACGCCAAGGTCGCGCTGGCCATCGAGCTCTCGCGCCTGAACGTCGAAGCGGCAACCGGCGGCCCATTCGGCGCCGTCGTGTTCGGTCCGGACGACCGCGTCATCGCCGCCGGCGTCAACCGCGTGGTCCCGCACAACACCTCCCTCGCGCATGCCGAAAACATGGCCTACATGCTGGCCCAGCAGCGCCTGCAGACCCCGCGACTGAACGCCGTGCTGTCCCCGATCACCCTGGCGACCTCCTCCCAGCCCTGCTGCCAGTGCTACGGCGCCACCGTCTGGGCCGGCATCGACCGCCTGCTGATCGGCGCCGGCGCGCAGGACGTGGAAGAGCTCACCGCGTTCGACGAAGGTCCGCTGCCGGCCGACTGGGTCGGAGAACTCAACAAGCGTGGCATCGAGGTCGTGCAGGGCATCCAGCGCGACGCCGCGCGCGTCGTCCTGCGCCAGTACGGGGAGCTCAACGGTGCGCATTACTGATTCCCGCGCCACCGGCGTGCGTCGATGAGCGGCCTGCTGTGCCTGTGCCGGCAGGGCTTCGAACCGGAACTGGCCGGTGAGCTGTCCGAGCGCGCCGCCTACGCCAACGTTGCCGGCTACGCGCGTACCCAGCGCAACGACGGCTATGTGCTGTTCGCCACCGACGAAGGCGCGGCGCTGTCCAAGGCGCTGCCTTGGCGGTCGCTGATCTTCGCCCGGCAGAAACTGGTGGTGCTGGCCGAACTGCGCGAGCTCGACCCGTCCGACCGCATCACCCCGATCCTGGCCGCGCTCGAAGGCCAGCAGCGCTTCGGCGACATGTGGGTGGAACATCCCGATTCGGATGAAGGCAAGCCGCTGGCCGGCCTGGCCCGCGCCTTCGGCAATGCGCTGCGCCCGGCGCTGCGCAAGGCCGGCCTGCTCACCGACAAACCCAACACCGCCCTGCCGCGCCTGCATGTGGTGTTCGTCGACGGCCGCCACGCGTTCGTGTGCGTGGCCGACACTCGCGACAGCGCACCGTGGGCGCTGGGCATTCCGCGCCTGAAACTCCTGCCCGAAGCGCCGTCACGCTCAGCGCTGAAGCTGGACGAGGCGCTGCTGACCCTGATGAGCCCGGACGAGCGCGAACAGCTGGTGCGGCCGGGCATGCGCGCCGCCGACCTCGGCGCCGCGCCCGGTGGCTGGACCTGGGTGCTGACCCGCCAGCACATGCACGTGATCAGCGTCGACAACGGCCCGCTGCGCGAGCACGTGCTGGAGACCGGCCTGGTCGAGCACCTGCGCGCCGACGGCTTCCACTGGCAGCCCGAAGCACCGCTGGACTGGATGGTGTGCGACATGGTCGAACAGCCGCGACGCGTGGCCGAGCGCATGGCGACCTGGTTCCGCGAGGGCTGGTGCCGGCATGCGATCTTCAACCTGAAGCTGCCGATGAAGAAGCGCTGGGACGAAACCCGGTTGTGCCTGGAGCTGTTCCAGGACCAGGCCGGGCGCCCGTTGAACGTGCGCGCCAAGCAGCTGTATCACGATCGTGAGGAGATCACGGTTCTGGCTTGGTGATGTGAGGTTGCGGAGGCCGCGAGGACACGCATGGCGTGTCGCTACGCCACCTCATGGGTCGATATCGCCGCGGAAGCGCTTTACTTCCACGAGCGTCCGGAGCGCCCTGCCCAGTTCTTCCCGCTTTTCGTCGGTCTTGGCGGCGCCCAGTTGTGCGCGCAATTTTTCCTCCAGCACACCGACATGGATGAGCTGGCGGGCGAAACTCTTCCGCGATGGCGGCGGGCCGATCGACGCGCTCTCCACGAAGCGGCTGAGCTGGGCACTGGCTTCCGCAGCCGGATCGCTGAAGTAGCTCACCTCCGGCCGACTGCCCACGTTTTCGATGCGGTGGAGCAGTTCGCTCAGCAGGGACGTCGCTTCGGTGGGCTTCTTCTCCATCGCCGCAGCCGCAAGTTCGGGATCTTCCCGAGTGCGCATGCTCCGCTGCGTCGCGCTGATCGGGGATACAGGACGGATCGGGAAGGTCATGGCGCTCCCATGCATGCGGGCCCGTGCCCGATTACTTGCCCAGCAGGGCCTTCAATGGCATGCCCTGTTTCTTGTTGAGGAAATCCAGGTACTCGCTGTGGTTCCGGCTGCCCGGCTTGCCCTGATCGAGGCGCAGCGATTTCTCCATGGCCTTCAGCCCATGCTTGATCGCCAGGACATCGTCCGTCATGGCGGCGTAGTCCTGCTTGCTGGGCAGCTCGGTGTCGAGCCTGTCGGCGAACCGCTTCAGCGTCAGTTCTGCCTTGAACCCCGCGTTGTCCAGCTTGAGCGGCAGGTTCTTCACCGTCAGCAGGACATCGCGGATGCGCTGGCCGGTATTGAAGGCCTTGATCCTGGCCGCAGCCCGGGCGGCGGCCACCGGGTCCAGAGGCGGCGCCTTGGGCCGGCTGGAACGCGCAGGGTGATGGAACAACTCCGAGAGCTTCATGGGCGGGATTCCGGAAGTAAGGGACACAGGGACGCCGCCGGAAGCCCCCATGGCACCAGCTGCGTCACAGTCTGGGCAGCCGCGAACGGCCGCACTTCCAGATTTCGATCATTCCGGGCTCAAAGCCCGGCGGCGCGCTTCCACAACGCCGACACCAGCGGCGGCAGCTTGCCTGCGCACCCCAGCGCGCGCCCGCGCGTCAGGGTCAGGTGCATCTCGTCGTTCGAGAAAATGGTGTTGATTGCGTCAAACCCGTAGGCCGATACCGTGTTGTCGCTGCGCCGCTCGCGGGCCCAGCGCTGCAGGCGCTCCGGCGACGCCCAGTCCTGCCGCCGCTGCTGCGCGCCCAGCACCTGCGCATGCAGGGCGGCCACGTCGCGCAGGCCCAGGTTCACGCCCTGCCCGGCCAGCGGATGGACCACATGCGCGGCATCGCCCAGGGTCAGCACGCGGCCGGCCACATAGGCCTGGGCCAGCTGGCGACGCAGCGGGAACGCGGCGCGGCGCGAGGCCAGCGTCATCGCGCCCAGCCGGCCGGCGAAGGCGCGGGTCAGTTCGGCGTTGAAGGCCGCATCGCCCAGCGCCAGCACGCGTTCGGCCTCGGCGTCCGGCAGCGTCCACACGATGGAACTGCGGTGCGTGCCGGCCGGCAGTACCGCCAGCGGGCCGCTCACCAGGAAGCGCTGCCACGCGGAGGCCTCGTTGCCCTGTTCGGTGTCGATATAGGCCACCACGCCGCGCTGCCCGTAGTCCTGGCGGCTGACCTCCAGGCCGGCCAGGCGGCGCAGGGTCGAGTCGGCGCCGTCGGCGGCGATTGCCAGGGTGGCCTCCAGCCGACGGCCATCGTCCAGGCGCACGCGCACGCCGTCGGCGTCCTGCTCCAGCGCCTCCACCCGTGCCGGGCAGCACAGCTGCACGCCGGCGGCCGGCAGCGCCGCCCACAGGCGATCCACGAGCAGGTCGTTCTCCACGATCCAGCCCAGTTGCTCACGCCCCAGGCGGTCGGCGTCGAACTGCAGTTCGTCGCCACCGGCGGCGTCCCAGACGCGCATGCGCCGGTAGGCGCAGGCGCGTGCCGCCAGCACCGACGGCCACACCCCCAGCGTGCGCAGCAGCTGCGCATTGTCCGGGGCGAAGGCGTACACCCGCAGGTCGGGCTGCTGCGGTTGCCAGCCGGCCGGCTCGCGGCCTTCCACCAGGGTCACCTCCAGCCCGGCATCAGCCAGTGCCAGCGCGCAGGCCGCGCCGACCACGCCGCCGCCGACCACGATCACATCGCGCGTGCGGCGGCTCATGCGCCCACCCCACGGCACAGCGCCGGCACTTCGCCGCGGAAGCCCATCGCCCCGCCGACCAGCAGCGACTGCATCGAGGTCGCCTGCGCGGCCAGCAGGCCGAGGCTGCGCAGTGGCCGCAGCAGCGGTGCCGGGTTGCTGGTCAGCCGGGCCAGCCCACCGGAGAAGGCGATGGTCTGGCGGCGATCTTCTTCGCGGCGCGCTACGTGGGCCTGCAGCAGGGTGTCGCTGCCGGGATCGGTCGTCGTCTCCAGCAGCTCGGCCAGGGTCAGCGCATCGCGCAGGCCCAGGTTGAAACCCTGCGCACCCAGCGGGTGGATGGTCTGGGCGGCGTTGCCGAGCAGGACCGCGCGCTCGCCGACCAGGCCGCGCGCCAGCACCTGCACCAGCGGATAGGCGCTGCGCGGCCCGCTTTCCAGCAGCCGACCGGCGCGCCAGCCGATGGCCCGCTGCAGGCGCGCCAGCCAGGCCGCGTCGTCCAGCGCCATCACCGCGTCTGCCTGGTCCCGGGCCACCCCGTGCACCACGCCGAAGTGGCGGTCGCCACGCGGCAGCAGGGCGGTGGGGCCGGTATCCGTGAAGCGCTCGTAGGCGGTGCCGTCCGGCGCGCGCGCGGCGCGGACGCGGGCCACGAACAGGTTCTGCTGGAAGT
This sequence comes from Stenotrophomonas bentonitica, assembly GCF_013185915.1. Lineage (NCBI taxonomy): Bacteria > Pseudomonadati > Pseudomonadota > Gammaproteobacteria > Lysobacterales > Lysobacteraceae > Stenotrophomonas > Stenotrophomonas bentonitica. Next base: position 51,467 of record NZ_JAAZUH010000003.1, read on the forward strand.
CGTGCTCGTCCACCTCGATGCCCAGCGCGTCGCGCACGCCGCTGCGGGTGCCATCGGCGCCGACCACCAGCCGCGCCAGCAGGCAGCGCTCGCCACTGTCGTCGGCGATGACCACCTGCCGGTAGCCGTCTTCGACCGCGCCCAACCGCACGAAGCGTGCCGGGCGGTAGCGGGTCAGATGCTGCAGGCCCTGCAGGCGCGCTTCCAGCGCCTGGCCGAAATCGCGGGCGACCACGACCTGGCCAAACCACGGCCGCTGGTACTCCGCCGCGTCCATCTGCACGCGGCCGAAGTCGCCGGCACGGGTGACCTGGATGCGGGTGATCGGGCCGGGGGCCGCGCCCAGCAGCTGCATCACGCCCAGCGCGGTCAGCGCATTGACCGTGGCCGCACCGAAGCTGAGGTTGCGCTGGTCGAACACCGGCGGCAGCGCGCCCGCCGGGGCGGCTTCGACCAGGCCGACATCGCGGCCGGCCCGGTCCAGGGCGATGGCCAGGCTGGCGCCGACCAGCCCACCGCCCACGATCACTACGTCATGACGTTCACTCATGCCGCCATGATAGTGCGTGCAGGCCGGCAACGCCCCGTGGCGGCAGGCGCTAGAATGAACGCTGGACCACCACTGCCCGTGCCCATGACCCCGACCGCCCAACGCGCCTTCATCCTGTTCGTGCTCGTGCTGCTGATGGCCGCGACCCGGGTCAATCACTTCGCCGCCATCCCCGACGCGTCCTGGGCGGTGTTCTTCATTGGCGGCTTCCACCTGCGCCGCTGGTCGCGCTGGGCCTTCCCGCTGCTGATGGTGCTGGCGATCGTCATCGACGTGCTGGTGATCCGCGCCAGCGGCATCGGCTACTGGCAGCACTACTGCGTGTCGCCGGGCACGGCGCTGCTGGTGCCGGCCTACTTCGCGATGTGGGTTGGCGGCGCGCTGCTGCGCCAGGGCTACCGCGGTGCCGACTGGAGCGCGCTGGCCAAGGCCGCCGCACTGCTGGTAGCCGCCGTGGCGGTCTGCCACCTGTTCGCGCAGAGCGGCTTCTACTGGACCAGCGACGTGGTCGCCGCGCCTACCCTGCAGGGCTGGGCGACGAACTATGCGGACTGGTTCCTGCCGTACCTGCGTACCGCTGCAATCTATGTTGGGCTGGCCGCCGCGCTGCAGCTGGCCACCGAACAGGTGGTCAAACTGCAGCAGGCCCGCCGCGACGTGCTGCGCTGAGACCGGCGCGCATGGGCAATCGTCTTTCGCGGATCTACACGCGCACCGGCGATGACGGCAGTACCGGCCTGGGCGATGGCAGCCGCGTGGCCAAGGACGCGGCGCGGGTCAACGCCTTCGGTAGCGTGGACGAGGCCAATTCTGCGCTGGGCGTGTTGCTGGCGGTGGCACTGCCCGATGACGTGCGCACGCTGCTCACCACCGTGCAGCACCAGTTGTTCGACCTCGGCGGCGAGCTGTGCATTCCCGGCCATGCCGCCATCCAGGCCAGCGATGTGAGCGCGCTCGAACAGCAGCTGGACCATTACAACGCCACGTTGCCGGCCTTGAAGGAGTTCATCCTGCCCGGCGGCGGTGAAGCCGCCGCGCGCTGCCACCTGGCGCGCACCATCGTGCGCCGCGCCGAGCGCGAGACGGTGACCCTGGCGCGGCTTGAAACCGTCCGCGCCGAGGCGCTGCACTACCTCAACCGGCTGTCGGACCTGCTGTTCGTGCTGGCCCGGGTGCTGGCCCGCGCCGATGGACACGGCGACGTGCTCTGGCAGCACGCCCGCCGCCACGGCTGAGCCGCCCTACCGCCCCGGAACCCCGTCCGCATGCTGGTTTTCACCCATCCCGACTGTCTGCTGCACGATCCCGGCCCGGGCCACCCCGAATGCCCGCAGCGCCTGCAGGTGGTGCTCGACGCCCTGCACGCAGCCTTCCCCACGCAGCTGGACTGGCGCCAGGCGCCGCCGGCCAAGTTCGGCGAGCTGGCGCGGGTGCACGACAGCGCGCTGATCGACCAGGTGCTGGCCACCCAGACCGAACCACTGCGCCAGCTCGACATGGACACCCTTACCTCGCCCGGCTCGGCCAGCGCCGCCGTGCATGCGGCCGGCGCCGGGGTGGCGGCGGTCGATGCGGTCATGCTGGGCAAGGACCCGTTGGCGTTCTGCGCGGTCCGTCCGCCGGGGCACCACGCCACCGCCACCACGGCGATGGGGTTCTGTCTGTTCAACAACATCGCCATCGCCGCAGCCTATGCGCGCGACCGCTATGGGCTGGAGCGCATCGCCATCGTCGATTTCGACGTGCACCACGGCAACGGCACCCAGGACATCTTCGCGGCCGACCCGCGGGTGGCCTACTACAGCACCCACCAGGCCGGCCTGTTCCCGCATTCGGGCCTGCGCCGCGACCGTGGCGCCGGCAACCTGCTCAACATCCTGCTGCCGCCGGGCAGTGGCAGCTTCCGCTTCCGCAACACCTGGGCCGACGAGATGCTGCCGGCGATCGACGACTTCCGCCCGCAGCTGCTGCTGGTCTCGGCCGGATTCGACGCCCACCTGCGCGATCCGCAGGCCGACCTGATGCTGGAAACCGACGATTTCGCCTGGATCACCGCCGAGCTGCGCGGTCTCGCCCGTCGCCATGCGGCCGGGCGCATGGTGTCGATGCTGGAGGGCGGATACGACCTGCAGGCGCTGGCCGAATGCTCTGTCGCGCACGTGGCCGCGCTGCTGGATCCATGAACCTGAACCCCTTGTAGGAATTCACCTTCATTGCCCCTATGCAAGGGATGGGGCAAGCTACGATCCGTTTTCGCCTGAATCCGAAGCCCGCGTGCGCCGAGCCCTCCGCCTGCTGCCCCTCCCCCTGAGCATCGCCATCTGCCTGCCGGCCATGGCCGACGAGAAACCGGTGAACTGGGGCCTGTGCCCGGTTACCGATGTCCTGCCCGTCTTCGAAGACGCCCCTCCGGCGGACAAGGCGGCGGCTGAAACCCGCGACCAGCAACCCACCGATATCGAAGGCGACAGCCTGTTCGGAACCAGCACGGTGCCGCAGTACCAGGGCAACGTTGCGCTCAAGCGCGGCGACCAGTTCCTCGGGACCGACCATCTGAGCTTCGACACCGAAAGCGGTAATTACATCGCCGAAGGCAACGTCCGCTACCAGGACTCGTCGATCCGCATGATCGCCAAGCGGGCCGAAGGCAACCAGGAGTCGGACACCCACAAGATCAGCGACATCCAGTACCAGCTGGTGTCCCGGCGCGGTAACGGCGGCGCGGAGTCGATCGACCTGCAGGGTTCGGTCGGCCAGATGCACCGCTCCACCTATACCACCTGCGACCCCTCGCAGCCGATCTGGAAGCTGTCGGCGCCGCAGATCGACGTGGACAACGACGAAGGCTTCGGAACCGCCCGCAACGCCGTGCTGCGCATCGGCAAGGTGCCGGTACTGTGGGCGCCGTACTTCAAGTTCCCGATCGACGACCGTCGCCAGACCGGCCTGCTCTACCCGCAGCTGGGCATGTCCGGCCGCAACGGGTTCGATTACGCGCAGCCGATCTACTTCAACCTGGCGCCGAACTACGACGACACCCTGACCCCGCGCTACATGAGCAAGCGCGGGCTGATGCTCGACAACGAATTCCGCTACCTGTACGACGGCGGCCGTGGCCAGCTGGATACGGCCTACCTGCCCAACGACAAGCTGCGCGACCGCGACCGCGGCGAGTTCAAGTTCGAGGGCTACCACAACATCAATTCGACCTGGCAGGCCCGCGCCAACCTGGCCTGGGTCACCGACGAGCGCTACACCGAGGATTTCTCCAGCAAGCTGCTGGGGGTGACCACCTCGTCGCTGCAGAGCCAGATCGGCATCTACGGTACCGGCGAGAACTGGACCGGCGGCCTGATGGCCGACCGCTGGCAGAACACCGACTACACCCTCACCGACGCCTCCCTGCCCTACGCGCGCCAGCCGCGCCTGTTCGGCACCTGGGAGAAGCCGGTGCTGCCGTGGCTGGACGTCGGTGTCTACGCCGAGGCGGTGCGCTTTACCCATGATGATGTGGACGGCAAGTTCGGGCCTGAGCAGGACTACGCCGACAACGGTGTGGTGACGCCGTATTACAACGGCTCGCGCCTGGACGTGAAGCCGTTCGTGAGCATGCCGTTCGCGGGCGCCTCGTGGTACGTCACCCCCACCCTGGCTTACCGCTACACCGGCTACGAGCTGGACCAGGGCCTGGCCGACCAGACCCGGTTGCAGGCATTGCGTGATGCTGGCATCGACCCGGCCACGGCTACGGCAGACCAGCTGCGCGGCAACACCTCCCCCCACCGCAGCGTGCCGATCGGCAGCATCGACGCGGGCATGTTCTTCGACCGCGAAACCACCATCAATGGCAAGGGCTACCTGCATACGCTGGAGCCGCGCCTGTTCTACCTGCGCACGCCGTACCGCGACCAGAGCGACCAGCCGATCTTCGACACCCGCGACTTCACCTTCAGCTGGGGCCAGCTGTTCCGCGACTCGCGCTACACCGGCGCGGACCGCCAGAACGATGCCAACCAGCTGACGATGGCGGTCAGTACCCGCTTCATCAACCAGGACACCGGGCGCGAGCGCTTCTCCGGCAGCATCGGCCAGATCCTGTACTTCGACGATTCGCGGGTCACCCTGCCGGGTCAGCAGGCCCAGATCGAGCAGGGCAAGTCGGCGTGGATCGCCGACGCCAACTACGCCATCAACGACCGCTGGAACCTGGGCGCGACCTACCAGTGGGACCCCAAGTACAAGCGCGAGGACCTGGCCAGCGTGCGCGCGCGCTACCTGATGTCCAACGACGGCATCGTCAACCTGACCTACCGCTACCGCATCAATGCGGCCGCGCCGGCGACCGCGACCAAGGAAGAGCGCACCCTGCTGGAGCAGGTCGACCTGTCCTTCCTGTACCCGATCAATGCCTCCTGGAGCGTGGTCGGCCGCTACTACTACTCGCTGGAAGACAAGGCGCCGCTGGAGATCATCGGTGGCGTGCAGTGGGACAGCTGCTGCCTGGCCGTCCGCGCCCTGGCCCGCCGCTACGTGCGCAACCGCGAGGGTGAGCTGAACAATTCGTTCCAGATCGAGTTCGTGCTCAAGGGCCTGAGCTCCATCGGCCAGAACACGGACCGCACTTTGCGCCGTGCTATTCTCGGCTATTACCGGGACGACCTCTATCTCGTGCCGCCCAGCACTACCGGTGCGCCCACGCGCGACGACTACGATCCGAACCTGATCCCATGACCAAGACCCTTCCCGTCCTCCTCGCTTCCGTCCTCGCCGTCACCACCGTTTCCGCGCCGCTGCAGGTGCTGGCCCAGCAGACCCAGTCGCTGGACCGCATTGCCGCGATCGTCGACGAAGACGTGGTGCTGCAGAGCGAGCTGGACCGTGCCGTGCAGAACATCAAGGCCCAGTACGCCGGCCGGGAAAACCAGCTGCCGCCCGATGACGTGCTGAACCGGCAGGTGCTGGAGCGCCTGGTATTGGTCAAGCTGCAGGTGGCCCGCGCCGAAGGCAGCGGGATCAAGGTCAGCGACCAGGAACTGAACCAGGCGCTGAACTCGATCGCCCAGCAGAACGGCTCCAACCTGGACGCCCTGCGCCAGCGCCTGGCCGCCGACGGCCTGGATTTCAATGACTTCCGCAACTCGGTCCGCGACGAAATCACCGTGCAGCGCCTGCGCCAGAGCTTCGCGCAGAGCCGCATCAGTGTCAGCGAGGGCGAAGTGGATGCCGCGCTGAAGCAGGAAGCGACCGCCGGTACCCAGTACCACCTGGCGCACATCCTGATCGCCCTGCCCGAAGGTGCCACCGCCGAGCAGATCGCCACCGGCCAGAAGAAGGTCGACGGCGTGAAGGCCCTGCTGGACAAGGGCGAGCTGGACTTCAATGCCGCCGCCGTTCGCTATTCCGACAGCCCCAACGCGCTGGAAGGCGGCGACCTTGGCTGGCGTTCGCTGGATGAAATCCCGGGTGCCTTCGCGCAGATGATGACCGGCATGAAGGCCGGCGAAGTGGTCGGCCCGCTGCGCGGCCCGAGCGGCTTCCAGCTGCTGAAGCTGGTCGAAGTGCGTGATGCCAGCGCCAGCGCCGGCGGCCAGACCATCACCGAGTACCACGCGCGGCATATCCTGGTGCGGGTCAACGACCAGCAGGACAACGCCACCGCCAAGGCCAAGGCCGACACCCTGCGTGCGCGCATTGCCGGCGGTGCGGACTTCCAGGCCGTGGCCCGGGAATCGTCCGAAGACACCAACAGCAAGGGCCAGGGCGGCGACCTCGGCTGGTTCCCGGCCGACGCGTTCGGCCCGGACTTCGGCAAGCAGGTCACCGCGCTGACCGACGGCGGCGTCAGCGCGCCGTTCCGCACCGATGCCGGCTGGCATATCGTGCAGCGCGAGGGTTCGCGCCAGACCGATGCAGGCACCGACAACAAGCGCGCCCAGATCCGCGAGACCATCGGTCGCCGCAAGCTGGAAGAGGAATACAACCGTTACCTGCAGGAACTGCGTGGCGAAGCCTACGTGGACCTGCGCATCGGCACCCCCGGCCAGGCGGCTCCGGCCCCGGCGCCGACCACCCCCTGAGGCCCACGCCGATGATCCCGCAGCTCGCTCTGGTACCGGGCGAGCCCGCCGGGATCGGCCCGGAACTCTGCCTTCGCCTGATCCAGCAGCCGCGCACCGATTGCCGGCTGCTGGCCTTCGCCGACCCGGATACGTTGCGGTCGGCCGCGACAGCGCTCTCGTTGCCACTGAACCTGCTGCCTGAAGACGCGATCGCCCGCCAGCCGGGCGATATGCCGTTGTGCGCGGTGCCCAATGCGACGCCCTCGCGCTTTGGCCAGACCGACCCGGCCAATGCCGGGGCGGTGATCGGTGCGCTGCTGCAGGCCGGCCAGGCGTGCGTGGACGGGCGCCTGGACGGGGTGGTGACCGGGCCGGTGCACAAGGCGGTGATCAACCAGGGCGGGATTGCCTACAGCGGGACCACCGAGCTGCTGGCCGACCAGGCGGGCGTGCAGGTGGTGATGATGCTGGCCAACGACATCGTGCGGGTGGCGCTGGCCACCACCCACCTGCCGCTGCGCGCGGTGGCCGATGCGATCACGGCCGATGGGCTGGCGGCGACCCTGCACACGGTGCACGGCGCGCTGCGTCGCGAGTTCGGCATCGCGGCGCCGCGGATCGCGGTGCTGGGGCTGAACCCGCATGCCGGCGAGGACGGGCACCTGGGCCGTGAAGAGCTGGACGTGGTCATTCCGCTGCTGGAGCGGCTGCGCGCGGGCGGCATGGACCTGGTCGGGCCACTGCCGGCCGACACGGCGTTCCTGCCGCAGAAGCTGGCCGGGTTCGACACGGTGCTGGCGATGTACCACGACCAGGGCCTGCCGGTGCTCAAGTACAGTGGGTTCGAGCAGGCGGTGAACATCACGCTGGGCCTGCCCTACCCCCGCGTGGCGGTGGACCACGGCACGGCGCTGGATCTGGCCGGGCGCGGCATCGCCGACCCTTCCAGCCTGCTGGCCGCCACTGCGCTGTGCGCGCGGCTGGCCCGGCAACGTAAAATGAGCACATGACTTCTTCGCACTCCCCCTCTGCGCCCGGCTTCACCGCCCCGGCGAAAAAGCAGCTCGGCCAGCACTTCCTGGCCGACCGCAGCTACATCGACAAGATCGTGCTGGCGGTCAATCCGAAGGACGACGACCGGCTGGTCGAAATCGGGCCGGGCCAGGGTGCGATCACCCTGCCGCTGCTGCGTCGCCATCCGCGCCTGACGGTGATCGAGTTCGACCGCGACCTGATCGCGCCGCTGACCGCGGCGGCGGCACCGCTGGGCGAGCTGACCATCGTGCACCGCGACGTGCTGCAGGTGGACTTCACGGCGCTGGCCGGCGATGGGCAGATCCGGCTGGTCGGCAACCTGCCGTACAACATTTCGTCGCCGATCCTGTTCCATGCGATGGAGCATGCGGCGGTGATCCGCGACATGCATTTCATGCTGCAGAAGGAAGTGGTGGACCGCATGGCGGCCGACCCGGGCAGCAAGGTCTATGGGCGGCTGAGCGTGATGCTGCAGGCGTGGTGCAAGGTGACGTCGCTGTTCGTGGTGCCGCCGGGGGCATTCCGCCCGCCACCGAAGGTGGACTCGGCGGTGGTGCGGCTGGTGCCGCGCGATCCGGCTACGGTCGGGATCCTGGACCGGAAGCGTTTCGCGGAGGTGGTGCGCTCGGCATTCGGGCAGCGCCGGAAGACGCTGCGCAATGCGCTGAACGGGGTGGTGACGCCGGAGCAGTTCGAGGCGGCGGGCGTGCGCAGCGATGCACGTGCGGAGCAGCTGGAGGTGGCGCAGTTCATTGCGCTGGCCAATGTGCCGCGCGCGGAGTCGGCATGAGCGACGCCGAACAGTATGCGATCTCGGTGGAGGTCGCGCCGCGCTTCCTGGATGAGCAGTCGACGCCGGAAGACGGGCGCTTTGCGTTCGCGTATACGATCCGGATCCACAACGGGGGCCGCGTTGCGGCGCGGCTGGTGGCGCGCCATTGGCGGATCACCGATGGCAACGGGCGGGTGGAGCATGTGGACGGTGACGGGGTGATCGGGGAGCAGCCGCGGCTGCGCCCGGGTGAAGACTTCCGTTACACGTCGGGTGTCATGCTGGAAACCGAACATGGAACGATGCAGGGGCATTACGACATGGTGGCCGACGATGGCACCGAGTTCGCTGCGCCGATCGCGCCGTTCGTGTTGACCATTCCGCGCACGCTGCACTGATGGAGGCGCACGCATGAGTGTCTGGGCCATCGGGGACCTGCAGGGCTGTTATGAGGTGACCCAGCGTCTGCTGGAGAAGATCCGCTTCGATCCGGCGGTGGACAAGCTGTGGTTCTGTGGCGACCTGGTCAACCGGGGCGGTCAGTCGCTGGAGACGTTGCGGCTGGTGCATTCGCTGCGGGAGCACAGCGTGGTGGTGCTGGGCAACCACGATCTGTCGCTGTTGGCGGTGGGTGCGCGTACGGAGGAGGAGCAGCGCAAGGTGAATCCGGACCTGCTGCGGATCGTGCAGGCGGAGGATCGGGATGTGCTGCTGGACTGGCTGCGCATGCAGAAGCTGGTGCACGTGGACCGTGAGCTGGGCTGGATGATGGTGCACGCGGGGCTGGCGCCGAAGTGGACGACGCAGCTGGCGGAGAAGCATGCGCGGGAGGTGGAGCAGCAGTTGCATGGCGGTGGTTACCGCAAGCTGTTCCGCAACATGTACGGGGACAAGCCGGTGTGGTCGCCGGGGCTGTCGGGGTACGACCGGTCGCGGGCGATCATCAATCTGCTGACGCGGATGCGTTACTGCACGCCGCGCGGGCGGATCGGAATCGAGGACAAGGGGACGCCGGGCACGCAGGAGCAGGGGTTGTACCCGTGGTTCGAGGTGCCGGGCCGGGTGGAGCGCGATCTGAAGATCGTGTGCGGGCATTGGTCGGCGCTGGGCCTGACGATCACGCAGGGTGTGCATGCGATCGATACGGGTGCGGTGTGGGGCGGGAAGCTGACGGCGCTGCAGCTGGATACGGAAGAGCTGCGCGTGGTGCAGGTACCGGGCCGCGATGTGCCGAAGCCGGTCACGCCGCCGCGTCCGCCGGCGCGTCGGCCGGCCAATGAAGGCGGCCAGTTGAACGGGCGCCCGCCGCGGGGTCCGCGCGAAGGGCAGCAGCGCGAGCGTGGGCCGCGGCAACAGCAACCGCGCCGTCAGCGTGAGCCGGCAGGCAATGGCGGCGGCGACAGCTCTCCGACGACCGCATAGCCCTTCTGATTGCATCCCTTCCGGTAGAGCCGGGCCCTGCCCGGCTGCTGTTGGATTCAGGCGAACAACCTTGCGCTGCAGGCGTTCCCTGGCTGGGGCCGTCGGGTGCGGGTTTGTGGGGGACGCTGCAAGTACGTCCATGTAAGCTCATCGCCGCATCCATGCGGCTCGTGCCCCCTCAAACCCACCCCCGCCGACCCCTCGATAGTGGGTCGGTGGCCATGCGTAGAGACACGCCATGCGTGTCTGATCTTTCAGCGCGCGGCGCTATCGGTCTCGCGTGTAATCCACGAAATCGAAGGCGTACGCGTGCTTTGCATCCGCCTTGTGATGCTCTCGTGCGACTTCCACCCACTGCTCCGCATCGAACTCCGGGAAATGGGTGTCTGCGTCTACCTGCGCGTCTACCCACGTCAGGTGCATGTCCGTGGCTTGCGCCATGACCAGCCTGAAAATCTCGCCGCCGCCGATCACGCACAACTCGTCTGCGCCCGTGGCGGCTGCGAACTGCTTTGCTTCTTCGATGGAGGCTACTGCCTGCATGCCTTCGAACGGCACTTGGCCCGAACGGGTCAACACGAGGTTTGGCCGCCCCGGCAGGGCGCGGCCCAGAGACTGGGCGGTCTTCCGGCCCATCAGGATCGGCTTGCCGAGGGTCAGTGCCTTGAAGCGCTTCAGGTCGTCCGGCAGCTGCCAGGGCAGCTGGTTGTCCTGGCCAATGCCGTGGTCGCGGTCGAGGGCGACGATCAGGGACAGCTTCATACCGCGACCGGGGCCTTGATGGCGGGGTGCGGGTCGTAGCCGTCGATGCGGATGTCGTCGAACTGGAAGCCGAACAGGTCGGTGACGTCGGGGTTCAACCACAGCTTCGGCAGAGCGCGCGGTTGGCGGGTGAGCTGTTCGCGGGCCTGGTCGTAGTGGTTGGAGTAGAGGTGGGCGTCGCCGAGAGTGTGGACGAAGTCGCCGACGCCGAGGCCGGTGGCCTGGGCGACCATGTGGGTCAGCAGGGCGTAGCTGGCGATGTTGAACGGGACGCCGAGGAAGATGTCGCCGCTGCGCTGGTAGAGCTGGCAGCTGAGCTTGCCGTCGACCACGTAGAACTGGAACAGGTTGTGGCAGGGCATCAGCGCCATCTGCGAGAGTTCGCCGACGTTCCAGGCGCTGACCACGAGGCGGCGCGAGTCGGGGTTGCGCTTGATCTCGTCGACCAGCCACTGCATCTGGTCGATGCTGCCGCCGTCGGCGGTGGCCCAGCTGCGCCACTGCTTGCCGTAGACGGGGCCGAGGTCGCCGTTTTCGTCGGCCCATTCGTCCCAGATCCGGACCTGGTTGTCCTTGAGGTAGCCGATGTTGGTGTCGCCCTTCAGGAACCACAGCAGCTCATGGATGATCGAGCGCAGGTGCAGCTTCTTGGTGGTGACCAGCGGGAAACCGTCGTTGAGGTTGAAGCGCATCTGCCAGCCGAACACGCTGCGGGTGCCGGTGCCGGTGCGGTCGGACTTTTCGGTGCCGTGTTCGAGTACGTGCTGCAGCAGGTCGAGGTAGGCTTTCATGCCTTGCTCCCGGCGGCGGCCGGCGCGACCGGGAGCACCGGCTGCAGGACCGGGGCGCGGCGCGACAGGACCAGCAGGACCACGCCCAGCGCCACCAGCGGCAGGCTGAGCAGCTGGCCGCGGGTGAACCAGTCGAACGCGAGGTAGACGCCGTTGTCGGGCATGCGCACGAATTCAACGGCGAAGCGGAACACGCCGTACATCAGCGCGAACAGGCCGGAGATGAGGTAGCGCTGGCGCGGCTTGGCCGAGACGGCCCACAGAACGGCGAACATCACCAGGCCTTCGAGCAGCGCTTCATACAGCTGCGAGGGATGGCGGGCGTACTGATTCAGCGCGCCGCTGGCGAACTGGGTGCGCAGGGTGTCCATGTCCACGCCGTTGAAGGCGGCCGGCAGGCCACTGGGGAAGACCACGCCCCAGGTTCCGTCGGTGTACTTGCCCCACAGTTCGGCGCCGATGAAGTTGCCGAGGCGACCGAAGCCTAGTCCGAGCGGTACCAGCGGCGACATGAAGTCGAGGGTGTCGAACAGGTGCAGGCGGTGCCTGCGCGACCAGTACCAGCAGGCGAACAGCACGCCGAGCAGGCCACCGTGGAAGCTCATGCCGCCGTCCCAGACCTTGAACAGCAGCAGCGGGTTGTGCAGGAAATCGGCGGTGGCATAGAACAGCATGTAGCCGACGCGGCCGCCGACCACGACGCCGAGCATGGCGTAGAACAGCAGGTCGGAGAATCCATTGCCGTCCACGCCCGGCAGGCGCCCCGCGGCGATGCGCTTGCGCCCCAGCCACCAGGCGGCGGTGAAGCCGAGCAGGTACATGATGCCGTACCAGTGCACCTTGACCGGCCCGAGCGAGAGGGCGATGGGGTCGATATCGTGGAAATAGATCATGGGCGGCGCCTTGCAGGTAAGCGGCTATTCTCGGCCCAGTGCCGCGTTACCTCAACCAAGCAGTTGGGGGGTATTGGGCAGGGCGTCATCCTTGGACCCGCTGCCGGGCGGATAGTGCCCGGCCAGCACGTCGGAGACCTCGGCAATGGCCAGCAGCACCGCCTGCTGCAGGTCGTCGGCGCGCAGCAGGCCCTGCATGTGCTCGCAGATCGCCTGCCACTGGGTTTCGCCGACCCGGCCGCGCAGGCCGCGGTCGGCGATCAGTTCGATGGCGTGGTCGGCCAGCAGCAGGTAGACCAGTACGCCGTTGTTCTGTTCGGTGTCCCAGGTGCGCAGCTGGGCGAAGGCGTGCTCGGCGCGCTGGCGCGGGGTGACGCCCTGCCACAGCGCCATCCACGGCAGGTCGGCTTCGACCGCGAATATGACCTGGCCACCGTGGCGGCGCTCGCCGGCGGCGATCGCGTCGGTGATGGCCTGCAGCCGCGCTTCGCTGAAGGTGCGGTGCAGCGAGGGAGCGAACAGATGGCGCCAGATGCGCATCACCAGCCTCCCGAGGCGCCACCGCCTCCGGAACGTCCACCGCCGCCACCCCAGCCGCCGCCTCCGCCAAACCCGCCCCCTCCCCCACCGCCCCAGCTGCCACCGCCGAAGCCGCCGCCGCCCCAGCCGGTGTTGCGGGCGAAGCGGCCGGCGCGGCCGGAGGAGAAGCCGACGAACAGGCCGATCAGGCCGGCGAGGCCGCTGGCCAGCCACAACGAGGTGAACAGGAATGCGGCCACCGCTGCGCCGCCACCGCCGAGCAGGGCGCGCAGCGGGCGCGGCAGCCAGCCCAGCAGGGCGCGGGCGAAGGTCCCGACGAAGAAGCCGATCACCAGCGCGACGGTGAAGCCGTCGCTGCCATTGCCGCGCGGCGCGCGGTTGTCGCTGACCGGCGCCGGCAGCGCCTCGCCGTCAACCAGCTTCACCAGTGCGGCGGTGCCGTCGGCCAGGCCGCCGGCGTAGTCGCCGGTACGGAACTTCGGGGCCAGGTACTCCTGGATCACGCGGTTGGCGATGGCATCGGGGATCGCGCCTTCCAGCCCGTAGCCCGGCTCGATCCGCACCTTGCGGTCGTCCTTGGCCACCACCAGCAGCACGCCGTCGTCCACGCCCTTGCGCCCGACCTGCCACTGCTCGAACACGCGCTGGGTGTACTGCTCGATGGTTTCCGGCTGGGTGCTGGGCACCATCAGGATCTGCAGCTGGCTGCCCTTGCGCTGCTGCAGGGCCAGGGCCTGCGCTTCCAGTGCCTGCTTCTGCGCTGCGTCCAGGGTGCCGGTGGTATCGACCACCGGCGAGGCCATGGGCGGAATCGCGGCGTCGCTCTGCGCCCAGGCCGGCAGGGCCAGGCACAGGCAGGACAGCAACAGCGCACGCAGCAGCGGGCGGAGGCTCATGGCTTACTGCGCCGGCGCCTGCTGCGGTTGCGGTTGCGGTTGCGGTTGCGGCTGCGGCGCGGGCGCCGGTGCGGCTGGCTGCGAGCCGAACTTCACCGCCGGCGGCTGCGCGATCTGCGCTTCGTTCTCGACCGTGAAGTTGGGCTTGGCCGCGTAGCCGAAGATCTTGGCGGTGATCAGCTGCGGGAACGAGCGGATGTAGGTGTTGTAGTCCTGCACCTGCTGGATGTAGCGACCGCGGGCGACGGTGATGCGGTTTTCGGTGCCTTCCAGCTGCGCCTGCAGGTCGCGGAAGCCCTGGTCGGATTTCAGGTTCGGGTAGTTTTCGGTCACCACCAGCAGCCGCGACAGCGCACCGCTGAGTTCGCCCTGGGCCTGCTGGAACTGCTTGAGCGACTCGGCGTCGTCGGCATTGACGTTGACCTGGCCGACCCGCGCGCGGGCGTTGGTCACGTCGGTCAGCACCTGGCGTTCCTGGTTGGCATAGCCTTCCACGGTCTGCACCAGGTTGGGGATCAGGTCGGCGCGGCGCTTGTACTGGTTGACGACTTCGGACCAGCCGGCCTTGACCTGTTCATCTTTCTGCTGGATCGCGTTGTAGCCACAACCAGACAACAGGCTGGCCAGCAGGACCAGCAGGATGAGGCGGAAAGAGGTACGCATGGCCGGCTCCGGATCGGGGGTGGACGCGGCCGGAGAATGGCATGAATAGGGGTTAATTCCCCGTCATGGTCGGGTACCGACCCTGGGTCGGTACCCGGAGACCCCTTACCAGTTGCCGGCGCCCGGCACGTGGTGGGCCAGCGCGCGGCGGCGCATCAGCAGGTTCAGCCACTCCACCAGCACCGAGAAGCCCATGGCGGCGTAGATGTAGGGCTTGGGCACGTGTACGTCCAGGCCGTCCAGGATCAGCACGGCGCCGATCAGCAGGATGAAGGCCAGGGCCAGCATCTTCACGGTCGGGTTGGCGTCGATGAAGCGGCCCAGCGGGTTGGCGGCCAGCAGCATGACGGCCACCGAGAGCAGGATCGCGGCGACCATCACCGGCACGTGCTGGGCGATGCCGACGGCGGTGATCACCGAGTCGAGCGAGAACACGATGTCGATGATGGCGATCTGCAGGATCACCATGCCGAACACGGCCGAGGCCTTGGTGGTGGTGGGGTCTTCGTCTTCGCCGCCGGTGATCAGTTCGCGGATTTCCATGCCGCCCTTGATGATCAGGAACAGGCCGCCGACGATCAGCACCAGGTCGCGGATGGAGATGCCCATGCCCGCTACGGTGAAGAGGTTGGCTTCCATGTGCGCCAGGTAGGCCAGCGACACCAGCAGCAGGATCCGGGTGATGCAGGCCACGGCGATGCCGAGCTTGCGGGCGAACGGACGGCGTTCTTCGGGCAGCTTGCTCACGGCGATGGAGATGAACACCAGGTTGTCGATGCCGAGCACGATTTCAAGCGCGCTCAGGGTCAGCAGGGTCAACCAGACGTTGGGATCGGAGAGCAGCTCGAGGAACATGGATACATCCTTACAAGGGGGAAATGACGCGCGGACGCGTCAGAAGATTCGCGGCGCCAGGACCAGGGCCCAGCACACCAGGACATTCATCATCAGGACGAACACGGCGGCCGAGCCCATGTCCTTGGCCCGGCCGGCCAGTTCGTGGAATTCGGGGCCGTAGCGTTCGATCACCGCTTCAATCGCCGAGTTGGCCAGTTCCATGGCCAGCACCAGCAGCATCGAGCCGATCATCAGGGCGCGCTCGACCGGGGTCTGGCCCAGCCACAGCGCCAGCGGCGCGAGCACCACCAGCAGGTAGACCTCCAGGCGGAACGAGGATTCGTGCAGCCAGGCGGCACGCAGGCCCTGCCAGGACCACACCGCCGCCTTGAAGATGCGCTTTGGCCCGCGCGGCAGGTGCCCGAGTTCGTCAGCCACGCAGGCATGCTCCATGGCTGGCAAGGGGGCACGACGGCAGAACCAGGGCACGGCAAGGGGTCATGGGCAGCGCGGGAAGCGGTGGACAATCCGCCATTTTGCCACAGGGCGCCCGGACCCACCCGAAGCTCCCGTCGAACCGGCCACCCACATCCGTAGTGCCGGCCGCCGGCCGGCTCCCGACACACCCGGACAACCCCTGGACCCCCTGCCCGCCTAAGATGCCGTGGTACCCGTTCAGGAATTCCCCATGACCCATCGCGTCGCCCGCCCGTTGCTGCTCGCCCTGGCGCTCACCGCCAGCCTGCCCGCCCTGGCCCTGAAGACCGCCCCGGTCCCGCCGCCACCGCAGGTACCCGAGCAGGTCTCCAACGTGGCCTGGGCCGGGGACATGGCGGCCTTCGCCAAGGCGGACGCGCTCACTCCGCCGCCGCGCGGGGGCATCGAGTTCATCGGCAGCTCATCGATCCGGATGTGGGACACGCTGGCGGCCGATTTCCCCGGCCAGAAGGTGTTCAACCGCGGCTTCGGCGGTTCGGAAGTACGCGACAGCACCTGGTATGCGGACCAGATCGTGGTGCCGTACGCGCCGTGCAAGGTGTTCTTCTACGCCGGCGACAACGATCTCAACAGCGGCCGCAGCCCGGCCCAGGTGCGCGACGATGTGGTGGCGTTCGTGCAGCGCGTGCACCGCGACCTGCCGAAGACCACGGTGGAGGTCATTTCGATCAAGCCCAGTCCGTCGCGCGCGCAGCTGCTGCCGGCGGTGGTGGAAGCCAACGGGTTGATCGAGAAGGCGCTGGCGAAGCTGCCCAACACCGGCTTCACCGACGTCTACACGCCGATGCTGGGCGAAGACGGCCAGCCGCGCGCGTCGCTGTTCCGCGAGGACATGCTGCATATGCAGCCGGAGGGCTACGCGATCTGGCGCAAGGCATTGGCGCCGAAGGTGCAGTGCCGGTAATTGCAGGGCCGGCAATTGCGCGGTAGAGCCGGGCTCTGCCCGGCTCAGCGGTAGGCGATGGTCGCCTGCGTGCCGACGCCCGGCTCGCTGCTCAGTCCGATCTTCCAGCCGAACCGGTCGCACAGCCTGCGCACGATCGACAGGCCCAGGCCGGTACCCTGGGGGCGGCTGGGTTCGGCGCGGTAGAAGGGTTCGAAGGCGCGCGACAGCGCTTCGGGCGACATGCCGATGCCGGTGTCGCGGACCACGACGCGGTCGTCGAGCACGTCGACGTCGATGCGGCCTTCGTCGGTGTAGCTGCAGGCGTTGCGCAGCAGGTTGCTGATCACCACCTGCAGCACGCGCGGCGGTGCGTGCAGCTGCACCGGCCCGTTGCTGTGCACGTGGATTTCGACCGGGCGGCCGGCCAGCAGTTCGCGGGCGTTGTCCACTTCGTACTGCACGATGTCGTTGACGTCGAACAGTTCTATCTGCGGTTCCACGTCGGCTTCGCGGGCCAGGATCAGGAACGCGTCGATCACCGCTTCCATGTCGCGGCCGGCGCGTTGGATGCGGTTGAGGCCACGACGCAGGCGCGGGGTCATGTCCTGGTCGCCGAGCGCCATGTCGCTGGCCACGCGGATGACCGTCAGCGGGGTGCGCAGTTCATGGCTGGCGTCGCGGGTGAAGTTGCGCTCGCGCGCGACGTGCGCGGTGACCCGTGTCGCCAGTGAATGCAGCGCGGCGGCCAGCTGCCGGGTTTCGCCCTGCATGTCGGCCGGCAGTTTGTCCGGGGCGAGGTCGGATGCTTCGGGGTGGCCGGGATTCCAGCGCGAGACCCGGCGCGCCAGCCAGTTGACCGGCGAGACCAGCCGTTTGGAGGCGCGGTAGGTGACCCACGAGGCGCCGTACACCGCGAGCAGGGTCAGCAGCACCGGGACGATGCCGAACCAGAACGCCAGCATTTCCGCGCGCGAGCGCAGGAACACCAGGTACAGGCGGCCCTCCGGGCGGGCATCGACCAGCACCAGCTGGTCGTCGGCTTTCAGTTCGTGGAAGCCTGGCGCAAGCTCGCGCAGGTTGGCGGGCAGGCTCAGCGCGGACTGCCCGGTTTCGAGCAGGTAACCGCGGATGTTGCGCGTGTTCGGTGGCGGCTGCACCGGCGAGGCCGCGTGCAGGTCCCAGAAATAGGTGGCTTCTTCCTGCAGCGCGCTGCTCACCAGGCTGTGCTTGATGACCAGCGAAACCAGCCACGCACCGAGCAGGATGCCCAGGCTGGCCAGCACGGCCTGCAGGATGAAAACGATTCGGATCTTGCGCGGCAGACCGTGCGGCATTACGACGTCCAGTGCAAACAACGGCGATGCCCCGGCAAGCGCCGGGGCATCGTGTCGCTTCAGCTCATCGGCTGGGCGATATCGGCAATACGGTAGCCGGCGCTCTGCACGGTGTGCAGCAGCGGACGGTCGAACGGCTTGTCGATGATCTTGCGCAGGTTGTACAGATGGCTGCGCAGCGTGTCCGAGTCCGGCAGGCCGTTGCCCCAGATCTCGCGTTCGATTTCCTGGCGGGTCACCACGCGCGGCGATTCGCGCATCAGGATGGTGAGCAGGCGCAGGCCGATCGGCGACAGCTGCAGTTCGGTACCGGCACGCGTGGCACGCATGCTGACCGGGTCCAGCACCAGGTCGGCGACCTTGAGCACTTCCGAGCCGACCTGGCGACGTTCGCGGCGGATCAGCGCGCGCAGGCGGGCTTCCAGTTCCTGGATCGCGAACGGCTTGGTCAGGTAGTCATCGGCGCCGAAACCGAGGCCGGTGAGCTTGTCGTCCAGCGTGTCGCGCGCGGTCAGCATCAGCACCGGGGTCGACTTGCGGGCGTCGTTGCGCAGCCGGCGGCAGACTTCGATGCCGTCCAGGCGCGGCAGCATCAGGTCCAGCACCACCACGTCGTAACTGTTCTCGGCGGCCAGCCGGTACCCGTCCAGGCCATCCTGGGCATAGTCGACCTCGAACCCGCGGCCTTCCAGGTATTCGCCGATCATCTCGGAGATATTGCGGTTGTCTTCGACCACCAGCACCAGGCCGGAGGTTTCCTTTGTCTGACGCATGGGAGTCCCTCTTTCTTCAGCTTTGTGAAACATGCCGGATCGACGGTGGACGCGATGTGAAGCCGCTCACAGGTTACGGCGCAGGCGCTTTCAGCAGGGGTTTGAGCAGCGGCCAGACGTTGTCCAGCACCTGCGGTTGCGCAGCGGCGGTGGGGTGCAGGCCGTCGGACTGCATCAGGCCGGGCTTCAGCGCGACCCCTTCAAGCAGGAACGGCAGCAGCGGCACCTTGTACTGGCTGGCCAGCCCCGCATAGGCCTGGCGCAGGCGGTCGCGGTAGGCCGGGCCGTAGTTGGGCGGCACGTCGATGCCGAGCAGCAGCACCCGGGCCCCCGCCTTCTGGCTGGCCACGATCATTTTTTCCAGGTTGCCGCGCAGCTGCGCCGGGGTCAGCCCGCGCAGGGCGTCGTTGCCGCCCAGTTCGATCACCACCACCGACGGCCGGTGCTTTTCCAGCAGCGCCGGCAGGCGGGTCAGCGCGCCCGCCGTGGTCTCGCCGCTGATGCTGGCGTTGATGACCGCCGGCGGCGGTTTGACCTGCTGGTTGACCCGCTGCTGAAGCAGGTTCACCCAGCCGGAAGCGGCCGGGATATTGTGGGCGGCACTGAGGCTGTCGCCGACCACCAGCACCGCGTTGCGGGTATCGGCACCTTTGGCACACGCCAGCGCAGGCAACAGCACCAATCCTGCCAGCAGCCACATCATCCGGGCCGCGTGGCCCATCCTTGCTCGGTACATTGGAGAATCCTCATCGACAGCCTGTCCCCCCGCAGCGCGTCCGTCGCCATCGCCGCCCACAACGTGGGCAAGTCCGCGCGTGGCCCGGAGGGTGAAGTCCACATACTGGACAACATCGACATGACGGTACATGAAGGCGAGAGCGTGGCGATCGTCGGCGCGTCCGGATCGGGCAAGACCACCCTGCTCGGCCTGCTGGCCGGGCTGGACCTGCCCAGCCGCGGCGAGATCGAGCTGGCCGGGTCCCGGCTGGGCACGCTGGACGAAGAAGCCCGCGCGCAGCTGCGCGCGCGCGAGGTCGGCTTCGTGTTCCAGAGCTTCCACCTGCTGCCGGCGCTGACCGCCGAGGAAAACATCGCGCTGCCGCTGGAACTGGCCGGGCGCGAGGACGCCGCGCGGGTGCGCGAGGTGCTGGAACAGGTGGGGCTCAGCCATCGCGCGCGGCATTACCCGCGCCAGCTGTCCGGTGGCGAGCAGCAGCGCGTGGCGCTGGCGCGCGCGTTCGTGGCGCGGCCGCGGATCCTGTTCGCCGACGAGCCCACCGGCAGCCTGGACCAGGCCACCGGCCAGCAGATCAGCGACCTGCTGTTCGCGCTCAATGCGACCAGCGACACCACCCTGGTGCTGGTCACGCACGACCTGCGCCTGGCCCAACGCTGCGAACGCATCTACCAGCTCGACGGCGGCCGGCTGGTCGACGCTGCCGGCGTCCGCGCATGAACGTGGTCCGGCATGCGGCGCGCGCGTTGCGCCGCGAGTTCCTGGCCGGCGACCTGCTGACCGTGTTCGCCGCGCTGGTACTGGGCGTGGCGGTGATGACGGCGGTGGGCACACTGGTGAACCGGGTCACACTGGCCTTGACCAGCAGCGCGGCGGAAATGCTCGGCGGCGACCTCGGCCTGGGCGGGCGCGAAGACGTACCGCAGGCGTTCGCCGACGAAGCACGCACGCGCGGCCTGGCCAGCACGCGCATGGTCAGCTTCCCCAGCGTGCTGTTCCATGGCGACGACAGCCAGATGGCCAACATCAAGGCGGTCAGCGACGGCTATCCGCTGCGTGGGCAGTTGCAGGTCAGCCGCGCCCCGGGCGGTCCCGGTGAAGTGGCCGGTACCCCGCCCGCCGGCGAAGCCTATGCCGACCCGCGCCTGATGCAGGCGCTGGGCCTGAAGGTGGGCGACGCGCTGGAGTTCGGCGCCGGCACGTTGACCGTGACCCGCATCCTGCAGGCCGAGCCGGACACCTCGGGCGAGCTGATGCAGCTCTCCCCGCCACTGCTGGTCAACCGGATCGACGTGGACCGCGCCGGCCTGCTGGGTCCGGGCAGCCGCGCGTCGTACCGGATGATGTTCGCCGGCGACAGCGCGGCGATCGCCGACTTCCGCGGCTGGCTGCAGCCGCGCGCCAAGGGCCTGCGCATCGTCGGCATCGCCGACGCGCAGCGTGGCGTGCGCGGTGCGTTCGACCTGGCCGGCCGCTTCCTCTCGCTGGCCGCGCTGCTGGCGGTGCTGCTGGCCGGCGTGGCCACCGCGCTGGCGGCCAACCGCTTCGCGCTGCGCCGGATCGACCAGGTGGCGGTGCTGCGCTGCCTGGGCGCGCGCCAGCGCGACATCCTCAGCGCGATGGCGCTGCAGCTGGTGCTGCTTGCGATTCCGGCCTGCCTGGTCGGAATCGGGCTGGGCATGGCCGCGCAGGCCGGCCTGGTGCAGGCACTGGGCGGGCTGATTCCGGGCCGGCTGCCGTTGCCGCAGGCCACGCCGGCGCTGACCGGCGCCGGGATCGGACTGGTGCTGCTGCTGGGCTTCGGCCTGCCGCCGCTGCTGCGGCTGCGCCGGGTGCCGCCGATGCGCGTGCTCAACCGCAGCTTTGCGGCGATGCCGCCGAGCTCGCTGCTGGTCTACGCGGCTGCGCTGGCGGCCACGGTGGCGCTGACCGTTCAGGCCACCGGCGATGTGCGGCTGGCGGCCTGGGTGCTGGGCGGGCTGGCCGCGCTGGCACTGCTGGCCGGCGCCGCCGGTGCCGCCCTGCTGTGGCTGCTGCGCGGCCTGCAGCCGCGCCTGCGCGGGCGCTGGAAGCTCGGCCTGGCCGCGCTCACCCGGCGCCGCGGGCTGGCGGTGATGCAGCTGGTGGGGCTGTCGCTGTCGCTGTGCGCGCTGCTGCTGCTCTCGGTGATCGGCCCGGGCCTGCTGGCGCAGTGGCGCGACCGCCTGCCCAGCGACACACCGAACTATTTCCTGATGAACATCCAGCCCGAGCAGCGCAAGGCGGTGCTGGATGCGCTCGGCGGCCTGGGCGTACAGGCGCCGGGGATCGAGCCGTTCAGTACCGGCCGGCTGCTGGCGGTCAACGACCGGCCGCCGCAACGCCAGGCGCGCGAAGACAACAGCAACGATGACGACGACGCCAACCGCCCGGTGAATTTCTCCTGGCGGCACGACTTCCCGCCGGCCAACACGTTGCTGGCCGGGCGCTACTGGGCAGCCGGCAGCACCGCGGCGGAAGCCTCGATCGAGGAAGGCTGGGCCGAGCGCTACGGCATGAAGCTGGGCGACACCGTCACCCTGCAGATGGGCGAGCAGGAGCGTCGCTTCACCGTGACCAGCATCCGCAAGGCCGACTGGGACTCGTTCCGGGTCAACTTCTTCCTGCTGCTCAACGAAGGCGCGGTCGGCGATGCGCCGTACAACCTGATCACCGCCTTCCACCTGCCGCGCGCGCAGGCCCCGGCGCTGGCCGGACTGACCCGCGACTACCCGAACATCTCGCTGCTGGACATCGACAGCATCCTGCAGCGGGTGCGCGAGGTGGTTGATCGGGTGACCCAGGCGGTGCAGCTGGTGATGGGCTTCAGCCTGCTGGCGGGGGTGCTGGTGCTGCTGGCTGCGCTGCAGGCTACTGCGGGCGAGCGCCGGTACGACAGCGCGGTGCTGCGCACCCTGGGTGCCACCCGCGCCCAGCTGCGCGGGGCGGTGCTGGTGGAGTTCGGGGCGCTGGGGCTGCTGTCCTCGCTGCTGGCGGTAGGCACGGCGGCGCTGCTGGGCAGCGTGGTGGCCAGGCAGGTGTTCGAGCTGCAGCTCAGCCCGCCGTGGGGGCCGCTGCTGTTGGGTGGCGCGCTCGGCGTGGCGCTGAGCATGTTGGCGGGCTGGTGGGGTACCCGGCGGATCCTGCATACGCCGCCGGCGTTGGCGTTGCGGGAGGCGTAAGCCGGGCAGAGCCCGGCTCTACGCGTCACGCGCGGTGTCATTGGTATGCTCCGCGCCTTCGCCTCCTCGAGATCCCCCGCGATGCCCGGCCCGTCGTTTACCGCTTATCTGTACCCCGTGTTGCTGCTGTTGGGCAGCAACATCTTCATGACCTTCGCCTGGTACGGGCACCTCAAGTACAAGAGCGCGCCCTTGATGATGGTGATCCTGGTCAGCTGGGGCATCGCGTTCTTCGAATATTGCCTGCAGGTGCCGGGCAACCGGCTCGGCAGTGCGGTGTACTCGGCCCCGCAGCTGAAGGGCATGCAGGAAGTGATCACGCTGGTGGTGTTCGCGGTGTTCTCGGCGTTTTACCTGGACCAGCCGTTGAAGTGGAACCACTACGCGGCGTTCGGGCTGATCGTGGTGGCGGCGTTTTTGATGTTCAAGGAATGACGGCATCGCCGTTTGACCTTTGCACCAACGCCACCAACGCATCTTCATGCATGCGCCGCTTCATCGCGTTGTGGCCGAAGCGCAGCTGCACCAGCTCCGCGCGCAGCGCATCGACCTGATCACGGCTGATCGACTCGGGCTTGCCGATGGCGCGCATGGTCACCAGCGTCCTGCGTTCGTGGATCTCGGAGCGGAGCCAGTTGTACAGCTCGCGCTGCCACGCCCGTCGGCATGCCGGCCTGGCCGATGCCCGACGTGCGTCATCCAGCGATGTGAGATGGTGCGGCTCGATATGCGCGCTCAGCACTGCCACCTGTCGCTCAAGCTGGGCTTTGTACCGGGTGGACGCGCTGGCACGGTAATCCTGGTAGTTGATCTGGCGCAGGTCATCCAGCGTGTGGCCCGCCGTGGCCGGCGGCAGCATCGGATTGTCGGCCCGGCTCTCCGCGAGGCGGTGCAGTCCCTCACGGATCACCGGAATTTCACTGGGCCGACCCCGCAACGCATGCCCGAAGCCCGTTTCCAGCCCGGCCTGCGCAATGCACAGCGCTTCGACTTCGTTGGTACCCAAGTCACCGAACAACCGGGGATTACCGAGGATGAGTTCCCCGCACTGGGCGTAGCTGCGCTCCAGTCTCGCCCCCAGTGCGGCCGGTAGCGTGCCGTGGCAGATCCCGTTCAGCGGCAGCGGATCGTTCTGGACGATGTCGACGGGGGCGGCGCGCGATCCCTGCAACGCGGCGACAGCGCCAAGCAGTGTGGTGACGATGTTCGAAAGTTGCATGGCAGGCAGGACCTCTCTATGCAGGTCCTGCCAGTAGCTGCCTGTGCGGGAGGAAAAACCTCCATGAATCGATCATGCAACGCAACGCCGGCACAGCGCCCCCCCGAGGACGCTGCGCCGGTGCTGCACAGCGGGTCAGCGCGCGGCGTCTGCCGGCGCCTTTTCCACCCACTGCTTGAACACGGCGTCGATCTGCGCGTCCTTTACCTTCTTGCCGTCCTGCAGGTCCTGGGCCTGGGTGAACAGCGGGATGATCATCGCCATGCCGTCCAGCTTGGTCTTCAGGTGCACGCCGGGGGCCTGGCCGAGGAAGCCGTTCCAGCGCGCGCGGACCTTGGCCCAGTAGTCGGCGGTGGCGGTCCAGTAGTCGTAGGCCGGCTTGAAGTCGACCTCGGTGGTGCGGTTGTAGTCGTTGAAGCCGAACTCGCGGGCGATCTCCTGCTGGCTGCCGTCGGCGCCGCGCAGGATCTTGGTATTGAACTGCTCGTGGGTCCAGCCGTTGGACGTGAGCGTGTGGCGGTTGACCACGGCCAGCGCGTTGTAGTCGCTGCGACGGGTGTACTCGCGGCGCGGCAGCGGACGCCAGCTCAGGTCGCTGGTCCAGGTGGCGACGTTGTTGCTGTAGTCCCAGCGGCCGGTACCGCAGTAACGCGGGGCATCGCTCACTTCGTACACGCACTGGGTCCAGGCGCCGGCGTTCACCGCCGGGTCGATCGTGCGCACGTGCCAGGTCTGGTCGGCGCTGAACTCGAAGCGGTTCGGCGCCTCATACACCCAGTCCTGCCGCCAGTGCTTGGTCACGTGGCCGCTCTTGCCGTCCACCAGCAGGTGCTGCAGCACGATCCGCTTCGGGCTGTCTTCGACCACGATCACCACTTCGTTGCCACCGCTGCGCACGGCCGGCGCGCGCTCGTAGCCGGGCTTGAGCAGCACGGTTTCGTCGAACGCGAAGTCGACGATGTACTCGCCCTTCATCGCCAGGATGCTGGCGTGGTCGCGCTGCAGGTCGGAGGGCTGGGCGTGGGCGATGCCGCTGGCGGCAAGCAGCAACCACGCGCTGGCTGTCTGGAATTTCATCTACGAAGTCTCGTCAGGAATGTCGAATGGAAGAATGGTGGAGCAGCGGTACCACGTTGGAATCGTCGACCCACAGCTCGCCGTCGGCGCCCTCGACCCGCGCGATGCGGCGCGCGGCGGTGGCGCCCAGCGCCGACAGCGAGGCCACGCTGGCGGCGATGCCCTGGGCGTCGCCGGCATGCAGGCGCAGCGCGCACATCCGCCACGGTTCGCCGCCCAGCCGGGTGGCCAGGCGCCGCCACAGGCGTTCGGCCACGCCGCCATCGTTGGCCGGTTCCGGCCGTGCCGGGAACGCCGACACCAGCCGGTCCCAGGCCAGGAAGTCGCTGTCGGGCAGCAGGTACAACCGCCAGCAGCAGCGACCGCGGGCGTCGGCGAAGCACAGGCTTTCGCGGATGCCTTCGCTGTCCATGCCCTGGCAGGCGTGCGCGGAAACGGCATGTTTCCAGCCGCCCAGCTCGCTGCTCTCGGGGCGGTACAGGCACAGCACCGTGCCCAGTGCCGCCAGCTGTTCCGGGGAAGGCAGCTGGCCAGGGCGCAGGTACCGGTCGGGGGTTCGCAGTGCGGAAAGGGCTCGGCTCATGGTGGGCTACCAGCTGATGGCGAGGCTGGCCGACACGTTCCGGCCAGGGTTGGTGTAGCGGTCGGTCACCGTGCTGTTGGTGGCCAGCGACGAGGTGATCGAGGAGTAGTCGATGTACTTGCGGTCGCCGAGGTTGAACACGCCGACGTTGATCTTCGCGCCCGGCGCGAAGTCCCAGTGCGCCATCAGGTCCAGCACGCCATACCCGGCCGGGCGGAACGCGGTGGGGGTGGGCATGCGGTCCTTGCGCTGGGCGAAGCTGCCGGCCAGTTCAACGCCCCAGCTGTCGCGGTCGTAGGCCACGCCCAGCGTGCCGCGCAGCGGGTCGATCGAGGCCAGCGGCACGTCGGCGGTCTTGTCGGTGCCGCGCGACCAGGCCACTGCGCCGTTCAACGACCAGCCGGCCATCGCCGCGCTGAGCTCGCCGAAGTCGACCCCGGCCTTCAGTTCTGCGCCGTAGATCTCCGCGTCGGCGATGTTCTGCGACTGGAACACGATCAGGCCCTGCGCGTTGACGCCGACCTGGCGCTGCGACTCGATGAAGTCCTTGTAGTCGTTGTAGTAGCCGCTCAGGCTCACGTACGCAGCCGGGCTCAGGAAGCGCACGCCGAGTTCCAGCCCGTCGCTGGTTTCCGGCTTGAGGTCCGGGTTGGGAAGCGCGGTGTAACCGAACATCACGTTGGTGAAGCCCAGGTTGACGTCGTCGTACGGCGGCGAGCGGAAGCCGTGCGAGTAACCGGCAAACAGCGACCAGTCATCGGCGAAGCGCCAGACCATGCCGAGCTTCGGCGAGACGCTGGTCTTGGTCAGGTCCGATACCGCCATGCCGGGGTTGTCGGCCGCGAAGATCGGGTCCACGTCGGGGCGCAGTTCGTAGTGGTCCACGCGCACGCCGGGCACCAGCGAGAAGCGGCCATCGGCGAACCGCATTTCATCCTGTACGTAGAGGCCCAGCTCGGTGGTCTTGCTGATCGGGAAATCGCGGACCGGGAACGCGTCGGGCAGGATCGTGGTGCTGACCTGGCCGTTGGCCAGGACCTGGTAGCCGTCGCGCTTCTGCCGCGTTTCGGTCCAGGTGCCGTCGAACCCGTAGGTCAGCGCGTGCTCCACGCTGCCGGTCTGCAGCGCCTTGTGGAAGGCGGCCTGCAGGCCGTACACGCGCTGGTCGAAGTTGAACTCGCGGTGGCGGGTGCTGCGGTTGGCGCGCGCCTCGTCGGTGCGCTGGGTGGTTTCGCTGTCCTGCCGGTACAGCTGCCAGGACAGGCTGTCGGCGAAGCCGGCACCGACGTTGTCCATCTCGTGGGCGAACGACACCCGCGCACGGGTCTGGTGGTCGCGCGCCTGCATGCCGGTGGTGGTGGTGTGGTCGATCGCCGACAGCACGTCGGTAT
This sequence comes from Stenotrophomonas bentonitica, assembly GCF_013185915.1. Classification (NCBI taxonomy): domain Bacteria; kingdom Pseudomonadati; phylum Pseudomonadota; class Gammaproteobacteria; order Lysobacterales; family Lysobacteraceae; genus Stenotrophomonas; species Stenotrophomonas bentonitica. The sequence goes on from NZ_JAAZUH010000003.1 coordinate 78,384, forward strand.
CCACGCTGTCTTCGTTGCCTTCCACGGTCAGGCGGAAGCGCTGGTCCTCGCTGGGCGCATACACCAGCTTGCTGAGCACGCTGCGGCCATCGCGATCCTGCGGATTGGCGGCGGTGCGGGTGCGGTCGTTGCTGCGCACCTCGCCCATGCTTTCGGTTTCCTGGCCCTGGCGATGGTTGACGTTGACCATGCCGCTCCAGCGGTCGCCACCGAACGCGGCGGTGGCGCTGCCGAGCAGGCCGTTCCATTCGCCGTCGTAGCCGAACTTCAGGCCGATGTAGCTGTTCTTGCCGTCGGTGAGGTAATCGGACGGGTCCTTGGTGACGAACGCCACCACCCCGCCGAGCGCGTCCGAGCCATACAGCGCACTGGCCGGACCCCGCACGATCTCGACCCGCTTGAGGGTTTCCAGGTCGGTGAAGTTGCGGTTGGCGTCGGCGAAGCTGCCGATGTCGAAGGCCTTGGGCATGGCGATGCCGTCGGTCTGGATCAGCACGCGGTTGCCGTCCAGGCCGCGGATGCGGAAGCCGCCCAGGCCGAAGCGGGCCGGGCTGCTGGTGACCGAGATACCCGGCTCGTAACGCACCAGGTCCTTGATGTCGCGCACCAGGTGGTTGTCCAGCTGCTCGCGGTCGATCACGTCCACCGTGGCGGCGACGTCGCTGAGCGCGCGTTCGGTGCGGGTGGCGGTGACCTGCACGCGGTCGAAGTCGCGCGCGGCGGCGTCGGCGTCGGGGCTGGCGGGGGCGGCGGCATGCGCGGCGAAAGGCAGCGCAAGCCAGACAGCAAGACTCAGGGCGGTCGGACGGTTCATGTAGTTGGCGGGGTTCGGCTGGGCACGGTTGGAGACCCCCGGCCGGCGCCGCGATCCGAAGATCGCCGGCGACCTGCCGAGGGGGAGAGAGCGGTGCAGGACGGCGGGCCAGGGGCGTCGCGCGGCCGCGCGGACGCACCCCGTGGGGGAGGCGGGCCGTTATTTGGTGAGGATCAGCTTGTCGTTGCTGGTGTGGCGCAGGCGATAGAAGCGGTCGCCGTGCTGGATCAGGATTTCGCGGCGACCCTTGAGCAGGGCCTCGCTGTCGATCACTTCTTCGGCCGGGACCGCGCGGACCGGGCGGTCGCGCAGGGTCAGGGTTTCGGGGCGCAGCAGTACAGCGGCTTGAGTGTTCATTGTCTGGACTCGTGCGAGGGACGAGTCAAATGATAATGATTCTCAGTTGACAATCAACAACCATTCTCGTTTTGATTGAAGATATTTATGATCGATTTCGCGATTTCGATAGATGATGCCTATCGTTTTAATGGGGCGTGCGTGTCCTGCGGGGTGTCGGGCACCCCGTGGGACACGCATGGCGTGTCTCTACGCGTTCGGTGTCATCAATACGCCGCGAAGATGGCCTCGATCCTGGCCCAGTCTGCTTCTGAGACCTGCTCCAGCAGGTCCAGCGCGCCCAGGTTCTGCTCCAGCTGGCTCACCCGGCTGGCGCCGAGGATCACGCTGGAGACGTTCGGGTTGCGCAGGCACCAGGCGATCGCCAGCTGCGCCGGGGCGTGGCCCATCTCATTGGCCAGCGCGGTGTAGGCGCGCACCCTGTCCAGCCGCTGCTCGGCCGCATCGCCCAGCACCAGGTCCTTCAGCCAGCCCATCTGGCCCTGCCCCAGCCGCGAGTCGGGATCGAACCCGCTGTTGTACTTGCCGCTGAGCAGGCCCGAGGCCAGCGGCGAGAAGATCGTGGTGCCCAGGCCCGGGTCGGCATACAGCGGCGCGTACTCGCGCTCGACCCGTTCGCGGTGCAGCAGGTTGTACTGCGGCTGCTCCATGGTCGGCAGGTGCAGGTTGTGGGCGCGGGCGAAGTCCACCGCCTCCTGGATCTGCGCGGCCGACCATTCCGAGGTGCCCCAGTACAGCACCTTGCCCTGCTGGATCAGCGTGTCCATCGCCCGCACCGTCTCGCCGATCGGCGTGTCCAGGTCCGGCCGGTGGCAGTAATACAGGTCCAGGTAGTCCACCCGCAGGCGCTTGAGCGCGGCATGGCAGGCGTCGGTCACGTGCTTGCGCGACAGTCCATGCTGGGTCGGCCGGGGGTCGTCCACCGCGCCGAAGAACACCTTGCTGGACACGCAGAACCCGTCGCGCGGCAGGCGCAGGTCGGCGATCACATCGCCCATCACCTGCTCGGCGCGGCCGCGCGCATAGCCCTCGGCATTGTCGAAGAAGTTGATCCCGTTGTCCCAGGCGCAGGCGACCAGGTTGCGGGCCTCGTCACGGCCGATCTGGTCGCCGAAGGTGACCCAGGCCCCGAACGAGAGGGCCGACAGCTTCAGGCCGGACGAGCCCAGGCGGCGGTAGTGCATGTGATTCTCCTGCGGTAGAGGGAAAACTGAACGCGTTGTGCTGCGCCGGAACGCCGCCCGGACGCGGCCTGACAGTGTAGCCGGGGCGGCCGCCCCCCTTGCCGTTGCTTGCCCGATCGCGGCCAATCGCCCCCCACACACCGCTTTTCCTTGCTCCGCCCCTGCCGCTGCTCTAGGCTTCCCGTTTTTCGCGGCGCCCCAGGGGGAGTCTCATGGTCGAAGGTTTGGGCAGGATTGGCTTCGGCCTCTTTGGGTTGGCAGTGCTGATCGGCATTGCCTGGTTGTTCTCGAACAACAAGCGCGCCGTCGACTGGCGCCTGGTGCTGACCGGCATCGTGCTGCAGGTCGCGTTCGCCGCCATCGTGCTGCTGGCACCGGGTGGCCGCGACGTGTTCGACGCGCTGGGCAAGGGCTTCGTCAAGATCCTGAGCTTCGTCAACGAAGGCTCCGGCTTCATCTTCGGCAGCCTGATGGACACCAGCAGGTTCGGTTTCATCTTCGCCTTCCAGGTGCTGCCGACCATCATCTTCTTCTCCGCGCTGATGGGGGTCATGTACCACCTCAACGTGATGCAGCAGATCGTCAAGGGCATGGCCTGGGCGATCACCAAGGTCATGCGCGTGTCCGGCGCCGAAACCACCAGCGTCTGCGCCAGCGTGTTCATCGGCCAGACCGAAGCCCCGCTGACCGTGCGCCCGTACATCGCGAAGATGACCCAGTCCGAACTGATCACCATGATGATCGGCGGCATGGCCCACATCGCCGGCGGCGTGCTCGCCGCCTACGTCGGCATGCTCGGCGGCAGCGACCCCGTGCAGCAGGCCTTCTACGCCAAACACCTGCTGGCCGCCAGCATCATGGCCGCCCCGGCCACCCTGGTCGTGGCCAAGCTGCTGGTGCCCGAGACCGGCACCCCGCTGACCCGTGGCACGGTGAAGATGGAAGTCGAAAAGACCTCCAGCAACATCATCGACGCCGCCGCCGCCGGTGCCGGCGACGGCCTCAAGCTGGCCCTGAACATCGGCGCCATGCTGCTGGCCTTCATCGCCCTGATCGCCCTGCTCAATGCCCCGCTGACCTGGTTCGGCGAAGTCACCGGCCTGCAGGCCATGATCGGCCGCCCGACCGACCTCTCCACCATCTTCGGCTACCTGCTCGCCCCGATCGCCTGGGTGATCGGCACCCCGTGGGCGGATGCCACCACCGTCGGCTCGCTGATCGGCCAGAAGGTCGTCATCAACGAATTCGTTGCCTATTCCAAGCTCTCGGAAATCGTCAACGGCCAGGTCCCCGGCGTGTCGCTCTCGGCCGAAGGCCGCCTGATCGCCACCTACGCCCTGTGCGGCTTCGCCAATTTCAGCTCGATCGCCATCCAGATCGGTGGTATTGGTGGTCTGGCCCCGGAACGCCGCCACGACCTGGCCAGGTTCGGCCTGCGCGCCGTGCTCGGCGGTACCATCGCCACCTTCATGACGGCCACCATCGCCGGCGTGCTGACGCATTTCAGCTGATATCCGCTTTAGAGAAACAAACTTTATGAGTAGCAGTGTCGTCGTTGTCGGTTCCTTCAACGTGGATCATGTCTGGCGTTGCGAGTCGCTCCCGGCCCCGGGCGCGACCATTGCCGGCCGCTACAGCACCGGCCCCGGCGGCAAGGGCTTCAACCAGGCCGTGGCCGCCCGCCGCGCCGGCGCCCCGACCACCTTCCTGTGCGCCCTCGGCGATGACGCCGGCGGCGCCATGGCGCGTGGCCTGGCCGACCAGGACGGCTTCGCCCTCAGCGCCGAAGCCAGCACCGAGCCCACCGGCACCGGCGGCATCTACGTCGATGCCCGCGGCCGCAACACCATCGTGATCGGCCCCGGCGCCAACGCCGCCCTCAGCACCGCCTACATCGAACAGCAGCGCAGCCTGCTCGGCGGCGCCAAGGTGGTCCTGGCCCAGCTCGAGTCCCCGGTCGAAACCATCGAAGCCGCCCTGGCCATCGCCCGCGACGCCGGCGTCACCACCGTGCTCAACGCCGCCCCCGCCGACGCACCCTCCAGCATCGGCCTGCTCAAGCTCGCCGACATCCTCACCCCCAACGAAACCGAGTTCGCCGCCCTGCTCGGCCGCCACGTCGGCGAGCGCATCGACGCCGACGACGTCGCCGCCCTCGACGGCGCCAGCCTGCATGCCCTGTGCCGCAAGCTGGTCGGCAACGGCACCGTCGTGGTCACCCTCGGCGCCGTCGGCGTATTCGTCTCCCACGCAGAAGAAACCCTGCGCGGCGACACCCAGCCCTACTACCGCGTAGGCGCCGAGCAGGTCCAGGTGGCAGACACCACCGGCGCCGGCGACGCCTTCAACGGCGCCCTGGTCGCCTCCCTCGCCCAGGACCCCGACGCAGCATTCGCCCGCCACGTCCGCTTCGCGAACCAGTTCGCCGGCAAGTCCACCGAAAAGGAAGGCGCAGCAGTAGCCATGCCGCACTTCACGCCGGCAGATGTGTAAAAAAGACGAGTGAACCCGAACAAGAAAAGACCGGCCAACGCCGGTCTTTTTTTTTGCTTTTGACCTGGCCCTCCCCACCGTCACCCATACGGTCTCGAGGGTAGGTCGGTATGGGTTTGTGGGGGAATGAGCCGCATGGATGCGGCGACTTAGCCCCCATGGAAGGGTTCACGGCGTCCCCCACAAACCCATACCGACCTGCCCAGCCAGGCGACAACGCAGAGCCGAAGCTCTGGCTCTGGCTCCGGCTTTACGCGCAAGTCAACCAGCCACCATCCAACAGCGCTGGGGACGAAGGAAGCAACCGTCAAGCATCTGCTGATGAAGCTATGGCATCAGGGGCTTCCTGATCGGACTGAATGGGGAAGGGATTGCTTGGTTGCCGGCCGGCGGCCGGCACTACAATGCCTCGCATGCAGATCGGTCCCTACAACATCCAGCCCAATGTCGTGCTCGCCCCCATGGCCGGCGTCACCGACAAACCGTTCCGCCTGCTGTGCAAACAGCTCGGCGCCGGCCTCGCTGCGTCTGAAATGACCATCTCCGATCCCCGCTTCTGGAACACCCGCAAGTCCCTGCACCGCATGGACCACGCCGGCGAACCCGACCCCATCAGCGTCCAGATCGCCGGCACCGAACCCCAGCAGCTCGCCGACGCCGCCCGCTACAACGTCGACCACGGCGCCCAGATCATCGACATCAACATGGGCTGCCCCGCCAAGAAGGTCTGCAACGCCTGGGCCGGCTCCGCCCTCATGCGCGACGAAGACCTCGTCGCCCGCATCCTCAGCGCCGTCGTCAGCGCCGTCGACGTCCCCGTCACCCTCAAGATCCGCACCGGCTGGGACTGCGACCACCGCAACGGCCCCCGCATCGCCCATATCGCCGAAGACAGCGGCATCGCCGCCCTCGCCGTGCACGGTCGCACCCGCGACCAGCACTACACCGGCACCGCCGAATACGAAACCATCGCCGCCATCAAGGCCGCCCTGCGCATCCCCGTCATCGCCAACGGCGACATCGACTCCCCGCAGAAAGCCGCCCACGTCCTCGCCCAGACCGGCGTCGACGCCGTCATGATCGGCCGCGCCGCCCAGGGCCGCCCCTGGATTTTCCGCGAAGTCGCCCACTACCTCGCCACCGGCACCCTCCTGCCCCCGCCCGGCATCGAAGAAGTCCGCGACATCCTGCTCGGCCACCTGCATGCCCTGCACGCCTTCTACGGCGACCCCCAGGGCGTGCGCATCGCCCGCAAGCACCTCGGCTGGTACGCCAAGGACCGCCCCGAGAATGCCGCCTTCCGCGCCGTCGTCAACCGCGCCGAAGACCCCGCCGGCCAGATCGCCCTCACCACCGACTACTTCAACGCCCTTGCCGCCGGCGAACCCCTGTCGTCCGCCGCCTGATCGATGTGACCGCCATGACCCCGATTGCCGCCCCCACCTACCTCCACGGCTTCTCCAACACCGAACAGCACCGCCTCGTCACCCAGGCCCGCCTGCTCGAATCCACTATCTTCAACAGCATCGACTACAGCGGCGCCCAGCGCCTGCTCGAAGTCGGCAGCGGCGTCGGCGCCCAAACCGAAATCCTCCTGCGCCGCTTCCCCGACCTGCACGTCACCGGCATCGACCTCAGCGACGCCCAGCTTGCCACCGCCCGCCAGAACCTCGAAAAGACCCCCTGGTGCAGCGAGCGCTACAGCCTCCTCCAGGGCGACGCCGGCAACCTCCCGTTCGGCGCCCGCGAATTCGACTCCGCCTTCCTCTGCTGGGTGCTCGAACACGTGCCCTCGCCCGCCCGCGTGCTCAGCGAAGTGCGCCGCGTGCTCGTGCCCGGCTCCCCCGTGTACGTCACCGAAGTCATGAACGCCTCGTTCCTGCTCGACCCGTACTCCCCGCATATCTGGCGCTACTGGATGGCCTTCAATGACTTCCAGTACGACCACGGCGGCGACCCCTTCGTCGGCGCCAAGCTCGGCAACCTGCTGCTCGCCGGCGGCTTCCGCGACGTGCATACCGAAATCAAGACCATCCACCTCGACAACCGCGAACCGGCCCGGCGCAAGACCATGATCGCGTTCTGGGAACAGCTGCTGCTGTCGGCTGCGGATCCGTTGCTGGAAGCCGGGCTGGTCGACCAGGAGACCGTGGATGGGATGCGCCGCGAGTTCTCGCTGGTGCAGAACGATCCGAATGCCGTGTTCTTCTTCTCGTTCGTGCAGGCGCGCGCCACCGTGTATTGAGGCGTTGCGTCGATCAGTATCCGGCCACAATCGAATGTGGCGTTATCGCGGCGGTCGATTGGGATGCGACCCTACCGGGGTCCTGCATCCCCGGGAAGATCAGAGTCCGTGGGCGCGTGCCAGATGCGTTCCCACAGTGCGCCGAAGCGGCGCTTCGCGCGTGCCCGGCCCTGCTCGCCTTCGTACGCTGGCCGTAGTTGCTCCGGCACGATCGCCACCCAGCGGTCGCCCTCCGCGCGCGCCACCGCGAACGTGAACGTGTAATCCGGCTCCAGCCCCATGCGCAGGTCGCTCAGCTGCAGCCGATCGTCCACCACCTGCGCGCGCATGAAGCCCCGGTTGAACCAGTTCAGGCGTGCCACCGCCGGAATGTGTGCCGCCTGCCGCAGCGCCTGCACGTTCGACGGGTAGCCCCGGAACGTCATCGGACCGCGGTCGGCCACCACCGAGCGCTCGCCGATCACATAGCCGCCCGGCGTCATCGCCACCACCTGCCACAGCAGCGTGTTGAACGGCGTCGCCACCGAAAAGCGCGGTGCATCTCCGAGCCCCATCGCCGCCAGCGCACGGTCCGCCTCGCGCTCCACCTGCTGCTTGGCCAGCAGCGACCAGCCCAGGTACCCCGTGCTCAGCACCAGCCCCGCCAGCAGCGCCTTCTGCGCCAGCGGCCGGCTGCGCGCGAACCACGCCACGATGCAGCCCAGCAGCAGCCACACCGTTTACAGCGGATCGATGATGAACACACTCGACCACATCGTCGGCGGCGGCGTGAACGGCCACCACAGCTGTGTGCCGTACACGGTGAACGCGTCCAGCAGCGGGTGCGTGATCAAGGACAGCAGGATCGCCCAGAACCAGCGCCCCGGTGCCTGCGCCACCCGGCCGTGGCCGTAGCGTTTGAACAGCCACCAGATCAGCGCCGCCACCCAGGGCAGCACCAGCAGCGAATGGCTGTAGCTGCGGTGTTCGGTCATCAGCGCCACCGGATCGGCAGCGGTGAAGGCCAGCAGCAGGGCATCCAGGTCCGGCAGCGTGCCCAGCGCCGCACCGGCCAGCAGGGCGGCGCGGCGGTGGCCGGCAGGGGCGATGGCGGCGGAGACGGCGCCGCCCAGAACGATCTGGCTAAGGGAATCCATCGGCCGATGGTACGGGAGCGAAGGGGATTAAGGGCGTGGCTGGCACCGCTTGGGACACGCATGGCGTGTCGCTACGCGTTGCGAGCCATGCACCGTGGGTTCCGCCGGCCGCGTAGTGACACGCCATGCGTGTCTCGCCATCAAACCGAAGCCCGCCTCGCCACCACCAGCTGCACCACTGTCTGCCCGTGATGATCCATCAGCCGCAGGGAACCATCCGCATCCTCCGCCAGCGCGGTCAGGCTTTCCACCCAATCCCCATCGTTGGCGTAGACCAGCCCGTTCCGCTCGACCAGCGCCGCGCGATGGATGTGCCCGCACACGATCCCGTCCAGCCCACGCTGGCGCACATCCGCCAGGCCCGCATGCACGAACCGCTCGATGTAGGCCTCGGCCGCGCTGCTGCGCTTCTTCAGGAACGCCGACAGCGACCAGTAGCGCAGGCCCAGCCGGCCCCGTACCGCATTGAGCAGCCGGTTGCCGGTGAGGATCCGGTAGTACAGCCAGTCGCCGAAGCGCTCCTGCAGCCCGCCGAAGTGGGTCGCCCCATCGTAGTCGTCGCCGTGTACCACCAGCAGCCGTCGCCCGTCTGCCGTGGTGTGGATGGCCCGGCGCCGCACCCGCATCGCCGGCAGCATCAGCCCGCACAGCTGGCGCAGGGAGGCGTCGTGGTTGCCCGGGATGTACACGATCTCGGTTCCCGCCCGGCGCAGCGCGTGCAGCGCCTCGATCACCGCGCTGTGTGCCGCGCCCCAGCTGGCGCGGCGCTGCGCCAGCCACCACAGGTCGACGATGTCGCCCACCAGATAAAGGCGCTGGCAGCGCAGCCGGAACAGGAACCGGGCCAGCTCGGCCGCGTGGCAGTGGCGCGCGCCCAGATGCACGTCGGACAGGAAGATGGTCCGGCGCCAGGGAAAGGGGGCGTCTTCCGCCGGCGGCGTTGCGACCGGGCGGCCGGCGGCGGCGGGATGTTCGGCCGGTGGACCACCCTCCCACCAGGCGGTTTCACGGAACTGCAGACGCGGCTCGAGATCGTGCATGGCACTTGCTCCGGGGCGGCTGAATGGCCCGCAGCCTGCGCCCGGCGTGCGGCAACCACGTGACCGTCCGGCGGCAGGGCGATGACGGAGACCCGCCAGAGGCCCGCCCGACGGGCCGCCCGGCTGTCACGCTGGTGGAACACTGGGCCCCGACGCTGGGGGCCAATCGCGCTGCACCGGCCCCTGCCGGTGGGCACGCCGGCTTAACCACGGGCAACCCTCGCTGGGCCACAATGCAATGGCGCGACTTGCCGTGTATCATTCGCGCCCATCTTTCCATCCGAATCAAAGGATATTACGCCTGATGTCCAGCTACCTGTTCACCTCCGAATCGGTCTCCGAAGGCCATCCGGACAAGATTGCCGACCAGATTTCCGATGCGGTGCTGGACGCGATCCTTGCCCAGGACCAGCGCGCCCGCGTCGCCTGCGAAACCATGGTCAAGACCGGCGTGGCGATCGTGGCCGGTGAAATCACCACCTCCGCCTGGATCGACCTGGAAGCGGTCACCCGCAAGGTGATCCTGGACATCGGCTATGACAGCTCCGACGTCGGCTTCGACGGCGCCACCTGCGGCGTGCTGAACCTGATCGGCAAGCAGTCGCCGCACATCGCCCAGGGCGTGGACCGCAAGAAGCCCGAAGAAATGGGCGCTGGCGACCAGGGCCTGATGTTCGGCTATGCCACCAACGAGACCGACAGCTACATGCCGGCCGCGATCCACCTGTCGCACCGCCTGGTCGAGCAGCAGGCCAAGATCCGCAAGAAGCGCAACTCGGCGCTGTCGTGGCTGCGCCCGGACGCCAAGAGCCAGGTCACCCTGCGCTATGAAAACGGCGAAGTGGCCGCCATCGACGCTGTGGTCCTGTCGACCCAGCACGCCCCGGGGATCAAGCAGAAGGACCTGATCGAGGCCGTCCGCGAAGAGATCATCAAGCCGGTGCTGCCGGCCAAGTGGCTGCACAAGGGCACCAAGTTCCACATCAACCCGACCGGCAAGTTCGAGATCGGCGGCCCGGTGGGCGACTGCGGCCTGACCGGCCGCAAGATCATCGTCGACACCTACGGCGGCTGGGCCCGTCACGGTGGTGGCGCGTTCTCGGGCAAGGATCCGTCCAAGGTCGACCGTTCGGCCGCCTACGCGGCCCGTTACGTGGCCAAGAACGTCGTGGCTGCCGGCCTGGCCGACCGTTGCGAAGTGCAGGTCTCCTACGCCATCGGCGTGGCCGAGCCGACCTCGATCTCGGTCACCACCTTCGGCACCGGCAAGATCAGCGATGACAAGATCGAGAAGCTGATCCGCAAGCACTTCGACCTGCGCCCGTACGGCATCATCAAGATGCTGGACCTGATCCACCCGATGTACCAGCAGACCGCAGCCTACGGTCACTTCGGCCGCAAGCCGAAGGACTTCAGCTACCTCAACGGTGCCGGTGAGACGGTCAACGCCACGGCCTTCTCCTGGGAGAAGACCGACCGCGCCGCCGCCCTGCGTGCGGATGCAAAACTGAAGTGAGGTAGTGCCGGGCTCTGCCCGGCAGCAACCAGGTGCAGCCGGGCAGAGCCCGGCTCTACCCGAAAAGGGCCGCGAAAGCGGCCCTTCTCGTTTGCGGCGTTACACTCCTGCCATGCCCGACGAAATCAAATCCCACCAGCTCACCATGACCGTGCTGATGGCACCGGAAATGGCCAACTTCTCCGGCAAGGTCCACGGCGGCGCGATCCTGCGCCTGCTCGACCAGGTCGCCTACGCCTGCGCCAGCCGCTATGCCGGCCGCTACGTGGTCACCCTCTCGGTGGACCAGGTGACCTTCCGCGAACCGATCGCGGTGGGTGAGCTGGTCACCTTTCTTGCCTCGGTGAACTACACCGGCACCTCGTCCATGGAAGTGGGGGTCAAGGTGGTGGCCGAGGACATCCTCAAGCGCAGCGTGCGGCATGCCAACAGCTGCTTCTTCACCATGGTCGCGGTGGATGACGACGGCCGGCCGACCCCGGTACCGCCGCTGGAGCTGGAGAGCAGCAACCAGCGGAGGCGGAATGCGGCGGCGTTGCTGCGCCGGCAGCTGCGGGCCGAGATGGAGCAAAGGCAGCGCGAGCTGCTCGCGTCAAACCCGCCGACAGCCGAGTAGTGCCGGCCGCTGGCCGGCTCTTCCGGATGCTTCCGACAGGTGCGTGGAGCCGGCCGGCGGCCGGCACTACGGGACACGCCTGGTCAGCCGGTGTTCTGTACGCCCTGCGAAACGCCGTTTACGCACGCCACCAACGCGCGCAGCACGTCGTCGTCTTCCCCACCACTCTCGCGCCAGCGGCGCAGCAGGTCGACCTGCAGCACGCTGATCGGGTCGATGTAGGGATTGCGCAGGCGGATCGACAGCGCCAGGCGCTGGTCGTGCTGCAGCAGGGCGTCCTGGCCGGTGATGGCCAGGATCAGGCGGCCGGTCAGCGCAAGCTCACGCTGGATCTGCGGGAAGAACGTGTCGTGCAGCGGCCCGGCCAGCTGCGAGAACTGCTCGGCAATGGTGATGTCGCCCTTGGACAGCACCATCGCGATGTCGTCCAGGAAAGTGCTGAAGAACGGCCAGTCGCGCGCCATCTCCTGCAGGGTCGCCTCGTGCCCAGCATCGATCGCCGCCTGCAAACCGCTGCCCACCCCGTACCAGCCCGGAATCACCGCGCGCGCCTGGCTCCAGGCGAACACCCACGGAATCGCGCGCAGGTTGCCCAGCGCCGCGTCCTGGCCCAGCCGGCGTGACGGGCGCGAGCCCAGCGTCATCCGCTCGATCACGTCGATCGGCGTGGCGCGGCGGAAGTACTGCATGAAGTCCGGCTGGCCGACGAACGCGCGATAGGCCTCGGCGCTCTTTTCCGCGACCCGATCCATCACCGGCCGCCACTGCGCTTCGCGCGGCTCCGGCGCCCGCGGACGCAGGCTCGAACGCAGCACCGCGCCGGTGGACTGCTCCAGCGAGCGCAGCGCCAGAGCGCGGATGCCGTACTTGCGGTGGATCACCTCGCCCTGCTCGGTGACCCGCAGGCGGCCGTCGATACTGCCGCGTGGCGAGGCGTCGACCGCGTCGGTGGTCTTGCCGCCGCCCCGACTGATCGAGCCGCCCCGGCCATGGAAGAAGGTCAGGCGGATGCCGCTCTCGGCGGCCACCTCCAGCAGCTCCACCTGCGCGCGCTGCAGGCCCCAGCGCGAGGCGGCGATGCCGCCGTCCTTGCCGCTGTCGGAGTAGCCCAGCATCACCATCTGCACGTCGTCGCGCGCGGTGAGGTGCGCGCGGTAGACCGGGTCGGCCAGCAGGTCGCGCAGGGTGTCGGTGCCGCGCTGCAGGTCGTCCACGGTTTCGAACAGCGGCGCGATGTCCAGCGGCACCGCGCGGCTGTCGTCGACCAGTCCGCCGCGCCGTGCCAGCGCCAGCACCGCCAGCACGTCGCTGCGGTCGTGCGCCATGGAGATGATGTAACTGCCCAGCGCATCGGCACCGTGGCGGCGGCGCGCATCGGCCAGCGCGGCGAACACCGCGTCCAACCGCTGGCCGCCCTCTTCCGTGCTCGCTGGAAGCGCCTGCTCGCCGCTTGCGAACGGCGCCAGACGGCGCGCCCGGGTCACCGCGTCGGCGGCGTCCCACGCGTCCTGCCCGTCCAGCACGCTGGCCAGCGCGCGGCCATGCACGCTCGACTCCTGGCGCACGTCCAGCCTTGCCAGGTGGAAGCCGAAGGTCCGCACCCGCCACAGCAGGCGACGCACCGCGAAGCCACCGGCGTGGTCGCCCTTGTTGGCGTGCAGGCTGTCGAGGATCAGGGTGATGTCGTCTTCCAGCTCCTGCGGCGAGGCGTACGCACCGTCCGCATCGTCCAGCGTGGCCTGCACGCGCGCACGCATGCGGTCGTTGAGCAGGCGGTACGGCATGTCGGCGTGGCGCGGGCGCGACACCACCTTCGGCAGCAGCTGCTGGTAGTGCGCGACCCGGGCCTGCAGCGCGTCGCTGACCGCGACCCGCTCGGTGGACTGGCTGAGCAGGCTGGCCAGCTGCAGCAGGTCCTTCTGGTAGCGGCCGAGCACGGCCTGGCGCTGCGCATCGAGCGTGTTGCGGATGGTGCCGGCGTCCACGTTCGGGTTGCCGTCCATGTCGCCGCCCACCCAGGTGCCGAAGCGCAGCAGGCGTGGCAGCGGCACGCTCCCGCCATAGGTATCGAGCAGCGCCTGCTGCAGCGATTCGTACAGCACCGGAATCACCCGGTACAGCACCTGCACCAGGTAGAAGCCGACGTGTTCGCGTTCGTCGTCGACGGTCGGCCGCACCGGCGAGGAATCCGTGGTCTGCCACGACGCGGTGAGCGCCATGCGGAAGCGCGCCGCATCGGCGGCGGCTTCACCGGGCGTGCGCTGGCCGTCGAGGTTGTCGACCAGGCTGGCCACCATGAGCTGTTCTTTTTCCAGCAACGCGCGGCGCACCGCTTCGGTGGGGTGCGCGGTGAATACCGGTTCGATGTCGATCCGCGGCAGCCACTGCGCCAGCTCGTCCAGGCTCACGCCCTGCGCCTTCAGCTGCTGCAGCGCGTCCTGCAGGCCGTCCGGCTGGGGTGCGGCGGTGCCGGCGCGCTGGTAGTCGCGACGGCGGCGGATGCGGTGCACGCGCTCGGCGATGTTCACCACCTGGAAGTAGGTACTGAACGCACGCACCATCGATTCGGCGCGTTCCGGTGCAAGCCCGGCCAGCGCATCGTTGAGGTCGGAGATCGGCGCGTCGCTTTCGCGGCGCGCGATCGCGCGGGTGCGCACCTGTTCCACATCATCGAAGAACTGCATGGAGACCTGCTCGGCGAGCAGGTCGCCGACCAGCGCACCGAGACGGCGCACATCGTCACGCAGGGGAATGTCGGGGGTGGCAAAGACGATGCTGCTGCGGTACTCGTTCATCTGCGACGCACTGGCCTGAAGGAACGGAATCCTTCAAGCCTAACCCAGATTGCGCGGCGATCCTTGTCGCGCAAATGGTTTCAATTGCATGTGTTGTCAGCGCGGCGCCTTGCCTGGCCCAATCGTCTGCTCCAGCCAGCGCTCGCTCTCGGCCAGCATCGTCATCAACGACTCGCGGGCGCGGTAATGGTGCGACTCGTTCGGCAGCATCACCAGCCGCGAGGTGCCGCCCAGGCCCTTCACCGCCGCGAACATGCGCTCGCTCTGCATCGGGAAGGTGCCGGAGTTGTTGTCGTCCTCGCCGTGGATGAAGAGGATCGGGTCCTTGATTCTGTCGGCGAAATTGAATGGCGACATCTTCAGGTACACGTCCTGCGCCTGCCAGAAATTGCGCTCCTCGGCCTGGAAGCCGAACGGGGTCAGCGTGCGGTTGTAGGCGCCGCTGCGCGCAATGCCGGCCTTGAACAGGCGGGTGTGCGCGAGCAGGTTGGCGGTCATGAACGCCCCGTAGGAATGCCCGCCGATCGCGATGTGGTCGCGGTCGGTCACGCCACGCCGCACCACCTCGTCCACCGCCGCTTCGGCGTTGGCGACCAGCTGCGGCAGGTAGGTGTCGTTGGGCTCCTTGTCGCCTTCGCCGATGATCGGCATCGACGGACTCACGAGTACCGCGTAGCCCTTGGCCAGGAATGCCTGCGGACCCCAGTAGCTGATCGCGTTGAAGCGGTAGGGCGAATCGGTCACCTGGCTGGCCGCCGCGGCGGTCTTGAACTCGCCCGGATAGGCCCACATCAGCATCGGCAGCGGGCCGTCCTTCTTCGCGGTGTAACCCGGCGGCAGCATCAGGGTGGCGGTCAGGTCGACCCCGTCGTTGCGCTTGTAGCGGATCTGCTCCTTGCTCACCCCACGCAGCTGCGGCAGCGGGTGCTCGAAACGGGTCAGCGCGCGCGGCGCGGCGCCGGCATCGGCCAGCGACTGCACGAAGTAGTTCGGCGGCACGTCCGGCGACTCACGGGTCAGCAGCAGCGAGCTGCCTTCCTGGTCGAGCAGCGCCTGCGGCAGCGCGTAGTCCGGTGCCTGCGAATGGAACAGGCGGGTGGCCTGGCGGCTCTCCAGGTCGAAGCGGTCGACGAACGGGCGGTCGCCCTCCGGCGAAGCGCCCAGGCCCAGCAGGAAGATGCTGCGCCCATCGCTGCTGGTCTGCAGCCGCGCACGACCGTTCACGTCGCGCACCAGCGCCGGACGCCCCGGGTCGTTGTAGCGGTCCTGCGAGGAGCGCTCGGACAGCAGCTGCGGCGCCTGGTCGAGCTGGTCCGGTGCGATCCGCCACTGCTTGACCACGCGCGACTTCCACCACGACTCGTTGAGCAGGGCGAGGTCGCCACGGCCCCATTGGATGCCGGCGTAGCGGCTGCCGAGCTGGGCCAGGGTCACCGGCGGTGCCTCGAACGGTGCCGCCTGCATCAGAACGGCGTCACGCACCTTGGCCTCGCGGTTGGGGTCGCCGCCGTCCTGGGCCTCGGCCCAGACCAGGGTGGCCTCGGCGTCCGCGCGCCAGCTCGCGTTGCGCACGCCGGTGGGCACCGCGTCGTTGCCGGTCGGCAGGCCTTCCACCAGCGGCAGGTTGGCCACGGTGTGTTCGAGCTTGCCGTCGGCCGCGTTCCACACTTCGATGCGGCGCGCGAAATCATCGGCGGGCACCAGGTAGGAGTACGGACGCTGCACGCGTTCGGCCAGCACGTGGCGACCGTCCGGCGACACGTCGAGGTCGAGGTAGACGCCGGCGCTGGACAGCGGCGTGGTCGCGCCGTTGAGCGCAACGCGCACCGGCTGCGAGGTGGCGTAATGGTCGAACAGGCGCGCGTCGGCTTCGTTGCTCAACAGGTCCTGGTAAGTGCGGATCGCGCGCACACCGGCGTCGGCCTGGGTCTGCTGGATCGCCGGGCCGGTCGGAATGCCACCGGCCGTCGGTGCCGGGCCCTGGCCCTTGGGCTGCAGGGTGGCCAGCAGCCCGCGGCTGTCCGGCAGCCAGGCGTAGCCGTCGCCGAATACGGTGTTGAGGTCGCCGAGCAGGCGCCGCGCGCTGCCGCTGGCGACGTCGACGATCCACAATTCATTGGTACCGCTGGTCGCATGCACCTGGTTGAACGCGAGGTACTGCTGGTCCGGCGACCATGCCAGCGAAGCGATCGAGAGCGGCTGCGGCAGCCCGGTGATCTGGCGCTCCTTGCCGTCGGCAATCGTCATCAGCCACAGCTTGTCGACGAAGCTGAAACGGCTGGCCGAATGCGTGGCCGGATTGATCCGCACCCCGGCCAGCTTCAGCTCGGGCTGGGCGACGGTTTCGATCGACGGCAGCGGCGGGCTCTGCAGCATCGCGGCGAGGTCGCGGCGCGGCGACAGGCTCAGGGTCGGTGCGCGTGGCGCGTCCACCACCGCCTGCAAAGCGGCCGAAGGCAGCTGGTAGCCCTGCCCGACCTGGGCGGCTGCCGCCGCCTGCGGCGCGGTCGCCTTGGATGCCGGCGCGGCCAGCGCCAGCGGTGCGACCGCCAGCAGGGCCATGCCCACGATCAGTCGTGCGCTGCGGTGTGTGCCTGTCATGTTCGAGCCCCATCCTGTGCAAACCTTGGACCTTAACAGCGGGGCGCGGTTTGCCCCCCTGCCGATGGTTGGGTCGGGGCGCCGATTCATGCCCGGGCGGTGCGCCGCGATATACTGGGCATTCCCCTCCACCGAGGGGCGCTGCGACCGCTGCCGGACCCGATCCGCACGGCCAGGCTCGGTGGCAGGGCTGGTTCCAACGGCGCCCGGCGAAGACGATTCCATCGTCCATTACCGGAGCTTTTGAATGAACGCTGTTGCCAAGACCTTCTCCACCGAAGGCGATTACAAGATTGCCGATATCTCGCTGGCCGACTGGGGTCGCAAGGAACTGGATATCGCCGAGCACGAAATGCCGGGCCTGATGTCGATCCGCCGCAAGCACGCCGCCACCCTGCCGCTGAAGGGCGTGCGCGTGACCGGCTCGCTGCACATGACCATCCAGACCGCGGTGCTCATCGAAACCCTGAAGGACATCGGCGCCGACGTGCGCTGGGCCTCGTGCAACATCTTCTCGACCCAGGACCACGCCGCCGCGGCGATCGCCAAGTCGGGCACCCCGGTGTTCGCCTGGAAGGGCGAGACCCTGGAGGAATACTGGGACTGCACGCTGGACGCGCTGACCTTCACCCTGCCCGACGGCACCCTGACCGGCCCGGAGCTGGTGGTCGACGACGGCGGCGACGTCACCCTGCTGATCCACAAGGGCTATGAGCTCGAGAACGGCAGCACCTGGGTCGACGAAAAGGCGTCCTCGCACGAAGAACAGGTCATCAAGAACCTGCTCAAGCGCGTGGCCAAGGAGCGCCCGGGTTACTGGGGTCGCGTGGTCAAGGACTGGAAGGGCGTTTCCGAGGAAACCACCACCGGCGTGCACCGCCTGTACCAGCTGGCCCAGGCCGGCACTCTGCTGATCCCGGCGATCAACGTCAACGACTCGGTCACCAAGAGCAAGTTCGACAACCTGTACGGCTGCCGCGAGTCGCTGGCCGACGGCCTGAAGCGCGCGATGGACGTGATGCTGGCCGGCAAGGTTGCCGTGGTCTGCGGCTACGGCGACGTGGGCAAGGGCTGCGCCGCCTCGCTGCGTGCCTACGGCGCGCGCGTGGTGGTCACCGAGATCGACCCGATCTGCGCCCTGCAGGCGGCGATGGAAGGCTTTGAAGTCAACACCATCGAGTCGACCCTGGGCCGCGCCGACCTGTACGTCACCACCACCGGCAACAAGGACATCATCCGCATCGAACACCTGAGCGCGATGAAGGACCAGGCCATCGTCTGCAACATCGGCCACTTCGACAACGAGATCCAGGTCGATGCGCTGGTCGGTTTCCCGGGCGTGCAGCACATCAACATCAAGCCGCAGGTGGACAAGTACGTGTTCCCGAACGGCAACGCGATCTTCCTGCTGGCCGAAGGCCGCTTGGTCAACCTGGGCTGCGCGACCGGCCACCCGAGCTTCGTGATGTCCAACTCGTTCGCCAACCAGACCCTGGCGCAGATCGACCTGTGGGCGAACAAGGACAGCTACGAGAAGAAGGTGTACCTGCTTCCGAAGAAGCTGGACGAGGAAGTGGCGCGCCTGCACCTGGAGAAGATCGGCGTGAAGCTGACCACCCTGACGCAGGACCAGGCCGACTACATCGGCGTGCCGGTGGAAGGCCCGTTCAAGCCGGAGCATTACCGCTACTGATGGGGTTGCCGGCCAGCGGCCGGCACTACCGGACGTTCAACGGGCGCCTTCGGGCGCCCGTTTTCGTTAAGGGGCTTTCACCCGGGCTGCACCCGGGCGTCACATCGGCCCCGGGATCATCGGCGCGCGGGGGAATATCTGGGTGTACTCCGGAGATTTCCATGAATATCAAGTTCGTACTTCCCGCACTGCTTGCACTGTGCGGTGCCGCGTATGTGTCTCCCGTCCATGCTGTCGAGTATCGGTGCATGGTGTTTTCCGGCGCAGATGGCAAGAAACCGGAAGCGAGCAGCAACCCGGACGGCAAATACGCCATCAAGGCTGCCGACCTGAAGGCAGCGGAGGCCGGCGCACTGGCTGCCGCCACCCGCTACAAGAAGGGTGCCGTCACTCTGACCAAAGCCCAGTGCGACGTTGATACCAGCAAGTCGAGCACTGCAGCGTCAGCACCAGCGACGTCAACGACTGCACCCGCGCCGGCGGCTGCGCCCGCTCCTGCGCCCGCTCCTGCACCCGCACCCGCAGGCGGCGCCAAGACCATGTACTGCGCGGTCTACGATGGCAACGAATTCGTTGACCCGCCTGCAGCGTATTCCGAAGAAAAGAACATCTGGAAGGTGGCAGCGACATCGATCCAGGCCTCAGAGGACGAAGCGGTAGCATTGGCAAAGAAACAAGGTATGAATGCCGACAGTGCGATGTGCGCAGGCAGCGTCGCAAGCCTCAAAAACCCTTAGGGCTGCTGTTGCTTTTCCTCCGCAGGCCCCTCACGGCGCCTGCGGAGGTGCTCAGCCCCTTCGCGATAGCTTCGGTCAAGTCATGTCCGGCGCGCACCGCTACGATGCGGGTACCCCGACAACACACGCCCTGTCATGACCCCGGCCATCAATCTGCTCAGCAAGCACGGCATCGCGCATCGCGTGCTGTCGTATCACCATGATGCCAATGCCGCTTCCTATGGCGGTGAAGCCGCGGAGCAACTCGGCCTGGACCCTGCGCTGGTGTTCAAGACGCTGCTCGCGAGCACGGAGAAGCACGAACTGCTGGTGGCGATCGTGCCGGTCAGCGGCACGCTGGACCTGAAAGCGCTGGCCGAGGCCGCCGGCTGCCGGAAGTGCGAGATGGCCGATGTGGCGGTTGCTCAGCGTGCGACCGGGTATCTGGTCGGCGGGATCAGCCCGCTGGGGCAGAAGAAGAAGCACCGCACCTTTATCGACGCCAGCGCGCAGGCGCTGGAGACGATGCATGTGAGTGCCGGAAGGCGCGGGTTGGAGGTGGGGTTGGCGCCGGGGGATCTGGTTGCGTTGACCGGTGGTCGAATGGTGAGCATTGGCCGGTAGAGCCACGCCGCGCCGCATGACCGGCGGGCGCCGGTACGATGAACGCATCGCCATGCGCGCGGAACCTGCCGCCAATACGGGACGCGATTCACGCGTGGCTGCAATGTCGAACGAAGACACGTTACCGCGCAGCCACGCAGGGCGTGGCTCTACCGGCGGGGGATCGCCCGTCCATTCGGGTATGCGCGGGACCGTTACGGCCGCCAGTTCGCATTGTTCTCCCAGAACGCCACCGCCCGCTGGTACGCCTCGCGGTCCAATGGCACCCCGGATCCGCCCTCCTCCACCCCCAGCGCATTGCGTATCATCGTGATCGGCGCCATCGGCACTTCTTCGGGCTCGGCGGTATAGATGCACCCGACGATGCCCCAGTCGGCTGCAATCGGAGAACCTTCCTTCGCCAGCTGCTCCGCGCTGTACAGGATCACCACCAGGTAGTTCGCGCGCGGCGATTCCACCCCTTCGAACCAGCGCACCAGCACCGGCAACTCGTCGCGGTTGCGGGCCTCGTAGCCGCTGCGCAGCTGGTGGCGGTTGGCGTCGGTGACCGGGACGGTCAGGCAACGGGTGCTGGTCCAGTTCTCGTACACATGCAGCTTGCAGAACGGGGCATAGCCGTCGAGCACCTTGAACGGCGCGTGCGCGTTGAGGTGCGCCTGGAACTGCTCGGCCGTGCAGTCCTGGATGGTATTGCCGCGCGGCACGCGCGGAAACAGGCGGGGGCGGGCGAAGTCGGTAAGGACGATGGTCATGGTGTCGGGGCGTGAAAACAGGCGCACAGGGTAACCGCTGCGCACGATTTTACATTCATCGCGATGGAGCGATATGATGACCCCACGCCCGCCGCCGCTGCCGCCCATGACCGCCATCAGCTTCGAGTTCTACCCGCCCAAGACCGACGAACAGCGCGCCCAGCTGGACCGCACGGCGGCCAAGCTGGCCTCCTACGCGCCCGAGTATGTGTCCTGCACGTTCGGCGCCGGCGGCTCGACCCTGAGCTACACCTCTGAAACGGTGCGCCACCTCAAGCAGCACCACGGCTTCGAAGCCGCCCCGCACCTGTCCTGCGTCGGCGGCAGCCGTGAGGAGATCCGCGAGCTGCTCAAGCTGTACCGGGCGATCGGCTGCCGGCGCATCGTGGCGCTGCGCGGCGACCTGCCCTCGGGCATGGGCCACCCCGGCGACCTGCGCTATGCGAGCGAGCTGATCGCCTTCATCCGTGCCGAGCATGGCGACGCGTTCCACATCGAGGTCGGCGCCTACCCGGAAACGCACCCGCAGTCGGACGACGCGCTGCGCGACCTGAAGTACTTCAAGGCCAAGATCGACGCCGGTGCGGATGCGGCCATCACCCAGTACTTCTACAACGCCGACGCCTATTTCCACTTCGTCGACGCGGTACGCAAGCTGGGCGTGCAGGTGCCGATCGTGCCGGGGATCATGCCGATCTCCAACTTCAGCCAGCTGCGCCGCTTTTCCGAACAGTGCGGCGCGGAGATCCCGCGCTGGATCGGCAAGCGCATGCAGGCCTATGGCGATGACGCCGAATCGGTGCGCGCATTCGGCGCCGAGGTGGTGGCGCAGCTGTGCGAGCGGCTGGTCGCCGGTGGCGCGCCGGGACTGCATTTCTACACCCTCAACCTGGCCAAGCCGACCACCCAGGTGCTGAAGTTGCTGGGCCGCTGAACGGGCCACGCCGAATCGCTTGCAGATAACGCGTTCGCCGCTACGCTGCTGCAATGAAACTGCTCGCCCCGTTGCTGTTGTCGCTGTGCCTGCTGAGCTGGGCCCCTTGGGCGCAGGCGCAGGCGCCGCGCGTGAACCGCTGCACCACCGCGCAGGGCGAGACGGTGTTCACCGACCGCAGCTGCGATTCGCTGGGCGCCAGTGCACGAATGCCGCCGCGGGCGGCTTCGGTGGGCAACACCGGGATCTACCGTGCCGGTTGCGCGCGCCGGCTGAGCGAGTTGACCGGGCAGATCCGCGATGCGGTGAGCCAGCAGGACGTCAACCGCCTGTCCTCGATCTACCTGTGGGGCAGTGTTTCCGATGCCACCGCCAACAGCATCATCGGGCGGTTGGAGTCGGTGGTGCAGCGGCCGTTGATCGACATCGCGCCGGTGTATCCGGAGGTGGCGGCAGTGCCGGCGCCGGTGCCGGTGGATCCGAATGCGAGCCTGGCCGAGGCGGTGGCGGCGGTGGCGCCGGTTTCGCGGCCGCGCCCCATTGGACTGCGGCTGGAGCAGACGTTGGGGAACAGTGCGACGCCTGCACGGACCGTGTTCGGGTTGCGGCGGGCGTATGGGTGTTTCTGGATTACGTTGTAGTTCGGCACCCCTTGGGACACGCGTGGCGTGTCGCTACGCGGCGGTCATGTTGGCCATAGGGCGCTGATGGACGCGATGCCCTGGGCGCCGTGGCGGCGGGCCTGGGTGATGTCATCGGGATGCAGGCCGCCGAGGGCGTAGATCGGTAGCGATACCTGGGCGCGCAGGGTTTCGAACGCTTCCCAGCCGATCGGGGCGGTGTCCGGGTGGCTGGAGGTGGCCTGGACCGGGCCGAGCACGGCGAAGTCGCAGCCCAGCCGCTGCGCGGCCTGCAGCTGCGGCAGGTCGTGGCAGGAGGCGGCCACCAGCTGGTCGGTGGGCAACGGCCGCGCCTCCAGCTGCAGCAGCTGCTCGCCGCTCAGGTGCACGCCCACGCCCAGCCGGCGGGCCAGCTCGATGTCGCGGTTGAGCAGCCACTGCACGCCGCTGCGGTGGCGTGACACCGCCTGTTCGGCCAGCTGGATGCGGGCCGGGCTGGTCGGGGTGCGCAGCTGCACCCGGCGGACCCCGGCGTCGAGCGCGCGCGCCAGGCGCGCGTACCAGTCCTGGTGGGCGGCGTCCTCGTCGGTGTCCGGCTCGGGGGTGATCAGGTAGCGGTCCGGGTGGCGCAGCGCGGCCACCACCGGCAGGTCGGCGGGGGGCATGGAGTAGCGCGACAGCTTGTCCGGGGCCACCCAGGTGATCGCCTGGCCCTCGCGGCCGCGCGGGGAGCCCTTCCAGCTGCGCACATGTCGTACTTCCAGGCGCAGGTGCTTGTCCGGGTAGGCCTGGGGCACGTCCATGATCCAGTCGCCGATCTCGGCTTCGATCCCCAGCTCTTCGCGCAGCTCGCGGACCAGCGCCTGCTCGGAGCTCTCGCCGGTCTCGCGCTTGCCGCCGGGGAATTCCCACAGGCCGGCCATGTCGCGGTTCTCGGTGCGACGGTTTAGCAGGATGCGGCCGCGGGCATCGGTGATGACGGCAGCCACGACATGGATCGATCGTCTGGGGGATGGCATGGGGTGAGGATGCCCAATCCGGGCCGGCCTGCGCAATGCCAGACAGACGAAGAGCCCCTTTCGGGGCCCTCCGGTACTTCAGGTCGCGGGTCCGGTCAGAACGCCACGTTCCAGTTCAGCTGGGCCCCCACTTCGCGCTGGCCATCGCCCGCACGCCCCTGCGCGAACATCGACAGGCGGCTGTTGTCGGAGGTGTTGAGCGAC
The DNA here is from genome assembly GCF_013185915.1 of Stenotrophomonas bentonitica. Taxonomy (NCBI): domain Bacteria; kingdom Pseudomonadati; phylum Pseudomonadota; class Gammaproteobacteria; order Lysobacterales; family Lysobacteraceae; genus Stenotrophomonas; species Stenotrophomonas bentonitica. The sequence goes on from NZ_JAAZUH010000003.1 coordinate 101,743, forward strand.
ACCCCGACCTCGGCGATACCCACGTTGCGGGCCAGCGGCAGGCCCTGCACGGTGAAGCTGTCGCTGCCGGCTACGAACCGATTGCGCGAGTCCGCGCGCAGTTCGCCGGCCGCGTTCTGCCAGGCCAGGCCGGCTTCGAAGCGGGCCCCATCCTGCTGGCCGCCACTGATGTCCCACGAGGCGCGGATCCCGGCTGTGGTAGTCCACACCTCGTCCTTGCTGGACGCCACCGACAAGGCGGCGGTGCCGCCGGTCTCGGTAGCGGCCTCGCTGGACAGGCGGGTGTAAGCCAGGGCCAGATACGGGCTCAGGGTCAGCGAGTCGAACTGCAGGTCCCAACCGCCCTCGGCGAACGCCGAAACGGCGTGCGCGTCATGGCGGCTGTCCAGGGCCTGCGCCCACGACGTGCCGGCACCGATGTCGCGGCGGGTCTCCACCTCGTAATCGGCATAGCTGGCGCCACCGTTGATCCAGGCCTGTTCGCCACGGAAACCGGCATACAGGCCGCCGTGCACGGCATCGACCTCGGTGATCGCGTTGCGGGCTTTGATCTGCTGTCGCAGCGATTCCGGGCCGCCGGCGACGCCAACCGTCCAGCGCTCGCCGAAGGTCCAGTCATAGCCGGCGATCAGACCCTGGCGGTGGTCCTGGGTACGCGCGGCATTGCCGTCGCCGTCGCTGCGCTTGGAGGCGCCGCTGCCGGCCACCCATACAGCGGAACCCTCGCGCTTGGCGCTCGGATCCGGACGCAGGCGCTGCGAAATGCCTTCACGCAGGAAGCGGTCGTCGAGCAGCAGCGCGCGCTTGCTGGCGTGCAGTTCGCCGGCGAGGTCGTCGAAGGCAGCCAGGGCACTGGCTTCGTCCAGCATCAGCAGGCCGTTGTACAGCGCCAGCGCGTCGCCGGACTGCTGCAGCGAGTCCAGTGCCGCTGCGGTGGCGCGATGGTTGCCGGTGACCGCGACCGCACCGAACACGATCGGCGGGGTCACGCCCGGCGTGCCCGGGAAGCCGGGATCGACCGGAGTTACCGGGTCCACCGGCGTGACCGGATCAACGGGGGTGACGGGGTCAACCGGAGTCACCGGATCAACCGGCGCCACCGGCGTATTCACCGCGATGGTCAGCAGCACGTCGTTGCCGGTCTGGGTCAGCGTCGGGGTGATGAAGGCAGAATTGGAGATGACGTCATCGAAGCCGCCATTGAGGCCTTCGGCGGCATTGAGGATCGTGTAGCTGTGGCCGTTCTGGTAACTGGCCAGCGGATCCAGGCCGGTCACGCGCACGCCGGTAGCGCCGGTGCTGCCGGCAATCCCGGCACCATGGCCAATGTACGCCTTGCCACTGACCTTGACGAAATCGGCCTGGCCGTTGCCCAGCAGGTCCACGTCGTAGAACGCCTTCTGCGCGACACTGGCTGGCACCGCGCCCGCCGCGTTGATGTACAGGTCGCCATCGATCGTGAGCGTACCCACGCCCGCATTGCCCGGCGACAACACGCCACCATTGAACACCTCGGTCCTGCCGACCGTGGCGTTGCCGGCAAGGACGCCGCCGTCGCGTACCAGCACATTGGAGCTGCGGACCACACCCGTAGTGCTGCCGTAGTTGATGGTCTCGTTGAAGCCAGAGCTTCCGTTGAGCACCAGGGTTCCGCCGGAGACCTCGATCTGCTGCTGGAGCGCCTGGCTGCCGCCGGTGTAGCCCTGGCCGGTGTACATGTCGCCGGTGATGCTCAGGATGCCGCCCCGTACGACGACCTTGCCGCCGAAGTCGGCCAGGTTGCCGGACAGCGTGGTATTGCCGGCCACGGCCGTGACCGCACCGCTGACGTCGCTGATGCTGCGCAGCGTGTTGGCCAGGGTGATGTCGCCGGTGTGGTTGAACACCAGCCCGCCGGCTCCGCCCTGCATGACGATGTCCGCGCTGCCCAGTTCGCCAGCGGCTTCCGCTGCGGTCCAGACGGGACCGCCATTGGCCACCGACCAGGTGTCCATGCCCCCGCCGATGACAACATGGCCCAACGTACCGATGGTCAGATCGGCGCCTGTGCCGATCCGGCCGCCGTTGGCAACGGTGAGGATGCCGAACGGCTCGCCAACCAGATGGCTGCCCACGGTGATGTTGCCGCTGGCTTCAATGACCGAGCCCGCACCACTTACCCGTACCTGTTCATCCACCCGGCCCAGTGCGAAGGTGGACGAGTTCTGGCCGCCGGAGACCAGCAAGGTATCGGTGCTCATGACGGCGCCATCGAGCACCTCCACGCCGGTACGGATGTCCATCTCGCCAAGGTTGGACCACCGGCTTGCCGCTCCGGTGAGCGTGGCGGTTCCCGTGCTGCTGTAGGAGTCCTTGATCCGCGCGCTGTTGGACTGGATCTGGCCGCCGTCGTCAATGAGCAGATGGGTGCTGGCGATCACCCGGTCGCCGCTCAGCAGCGAGCCGGCGCCGGACACCTCGATGCGACCGATGCGCGAAGCCGTGCTCGGCAGGCCCTGGTCAGCTTCGGCCGTCACGTTGCCGGTAACCGTCACCACGGCGCCGCGCTCTACCCGCAGCGCGCCATTGCCGTTTGCCGCCACCCGCATGGCGTCAGCCGTCACCGATGCTCCGGTACCGCTGGCCAGCAGTCTGCCGGCCGCGCCCTGCGCAGCGCCAATGCTCACAAGCTGTGCTTCCAGCGTGCCGCTGTTGCGCACCTCCACCGTGCCGCCGCCATTGCGGGCAGCACCGATGACAAGGTCGCGACCCACGCGCACGCTTCCCATGTCGACGTTGAGCGTGCCGGTACCGGCCTCACCGACCCGCAGCTCGTTGTCGTTGACCACCAGCACGCCACCGGTGTTTACGTTGACCACGCCCATGCCGGACGCTGCAGAGCCGATGATCATGCCGTACGACGTGCCTGCCAGCGGCGTCGGCAACGTTGTTTCCACGCGACCGCCGTTGCTGATGTCCAGCACGCCGGCACCCTCACGGCCCACCAGCAACTGGCGCGTGCTGAGCAACGAGCCGGTACCATCGACGGAGCCGATGCCAAAGCCGTCGGTGGCATGACCGAACGACGCAGTGCCACCTGCCACGGTTGCGGCAGCGCCGCCGGAAAGGCGCAGCTCACCCCGACCTGCCTCGGCGACGCGGACCGACGCACTGTTGACGGTCAGTTTCGAGGTGGCGCCGTCGAGGTGCAGCGTGCCGTCACCTCCGCTGTTCGTGCCAAGGGAGACAAGGTCGTTGGAGGTCAGCGTGCCGCCGTTGAGGGCCTCGATCAGCACTTTGCCGCTGGCCCCGATTCGGAAGCCGTCGGCGTAGACGCGGCCGTCTGTGACCGTTTCGTCGGAGTTGAAGTCATGCACCGCCGCGAATGCGGACGGCAACGATGCAGCCGACAGGCCCAACGCGACCAGCATGGCGGCACTGAGCTGTGAACGACGGCGGACGCTGCCGCTGGCCGTTGCGGAGGAGGAATGGGTGGAGGTGAGTTCGGATGCAACCTGCATCTGGCCCGTGGCGTGGTTGAACACCAGGCGATAAATCCTGTTCATGAAGCTCCATGGATGGCGACTCAGGGAAAACGCGCGATGGCGCGCCGCCCTGTCGCGAATGCAACGCGCTCGCAACAGGGGCTGCAACGATAGTTGGATGTCGCAGTCGAGCCCGTCGGTCGCATCTGACACGCTCGTGGGGATGCACCACCACTGCGTGTCAGTTTTCTCTGAAACATGTCGTTTCGCGGTACAGCTCACAGAACTGCCGCATCCTCCCCAAAAAAAACCCCGCTTTCGCGGGGCTTTTTCATCAGGTCAGCTGGCCGTGGCAGTGCTTGTACTTCTTGCCACTGCCGCAGGGGCATGGATCATTGCGGCCTACCTTGGGCTCGTCGCGCGAGACCTGGGCCACGCCGTTGCGCTGCGCTTCCACGTCCGCCGCTTCTTCGTCGGCGCCGTAGCCACCCATGTTCTGGTGCTGGAACTGCGACTGCAGCAGGCGGGCTTCGGCCTGCTGGCGTTCGGCCGCTTCCAGCGCCGCCACTTCTTCTTCGCTGCGGATGCGCACGCGCGCCAGCAGGGTCACCACTTCGCGCTTGACGTTCTCCAGCATTTCCGAGAACAGCTCGAAGGCTTCCTTCTTGTACTCCTGCTTGGGCTGCTTCTGCGCGTAACCGCGCAGGTAGATGCCCTGGCGCAGGTAGTCCATGCGGGCCAGGTGCTCCTTCCAGCTCTGGTCCAGCACGGTCAGCATGACGTGCTTTTCCAGCGCGCGCATGGTCTCTTCGCCGACGCCGGCTTCCTTCTGCTCGAAGTGCTCGTCCACGCGCGCCTGCACCTTGTTGGCGATCGCTTCGGCGTCGAGCTCTTCGTGCTGCTTGAGCAGGCCGGTGACGTCCATCTGCACGCCCAGGTCCGAGGCCAGGGTGGCTTCCAGGCCCGGCAGGTCCCACTGTTCGTCGATCGAGTTCGGCGGCACGAAGCGCGCCACGATGTCGAAGATCACGTCGCCACGGATGCCGTCGACGTTGTCCTTGACCGACTCGGCGTCCAGCAGTTCATCGCGCTGCGAATAGATCACCTTGCGCTGGTCGTTGTTGACGTCGTCGAAGTCCAGCAGGTTCTTGCGGATGTCGAAGTTGTGCGCTTCGACCTTGCGCTGCGCCTTTTCGATCTGGCGGCTGACCAGGCGGTCTTCGATGACGTCGTCTTCCTTCATGCCCATCATGCGCATCGCCTTCTGGACCCAGTCCGAGGCGAAGATGCGCATCAGGTTGTCTTCCAGCGACAGGTAGAAGCGCGAGGAACCCGGGTCGCCCTGGCGGCCGGAACGGCCACGCAGCTGGTTGTCGATACGGCGCGATTCGTGGCGCTCGGTGCCCACGATGTGCAGGCCGCCGGCGGCCTTGACCTGGTCGTGGCGGACCTGCCAGTCGGCCTTGACCTTGGCGCGCTGCTCGGCAGTGGCGTCTTCGCCCAGCGCGTGCAGCTCCGCTTCATGCGAACCGCCCAGCACGATGTCGGTACCGCGACCGGCCATGTTGGTGGCGATGGTCACGGCGCCGGGCATGCCGGCGTTGGCGATGATGGTCGCTTCGCGGTCGTGCTGCTTGGCGTTGAGCACTTCGTGGTGCACGCCGGCCTTGCGCAGGTGCTCGGACAGCATTTCCGAGGTTTCGATCGAGGTGGTGCCGACCAGCACGGGCTGGCCGCGCTTGTTGCACTCCTGGATGTCGGCCAGCACGGCGTTGAACTTGCCGTTGCGGTTGAGGAACACCTGGTCCGGCGAGTCCTTGCGGATGGTCGGGCGGTTGGTCGGGATGACCACCACTTCCAGGCCGTAGATGCTCTGGAATTCGTAGGCTTCGGTGTCGGCCGTACCGGTCATGCCGGACAGCTTCTTGTACATGCGGAACAGGTTCTGGAAGGTGATGCTGGCCAGGGTCTGGTTTTCGCGCTGGACCGGCACGCCTTCCTTCGCTTCCACCGCCTGGTGCAGGCCATCGGACCAGCGGCGGCCGGCCAGGGTACGGCCGGTGAATTCGTCCACGATCACCACTTCACCGTCGCGCACGATGTAATCGACGTCGCGCTGGTAGATGGCATGCGCGCGCAGCGCGGCATTGAGGTGGTGGACCACGGTCAGGTTCTGCGCCGCGTACAGGCCTTCGGTTTCCGCGCTGAGGATGCCGGCGTCGACCAGCAGCTGTTCGGCGTGCTCCATGCCCGCTTCGGACAGGTGCACCTGCTTGCCCTTCTCGTCGACCCAGAAGTCGCCCTCGCCTTCTTCGGCTTCCTGGCGGATCAGGCTGGGCACCACGCGGTTGACGCGGATGTACAGCTCCGGGGAATCGTCGGCCGGGCCGGAGATGATCAGCGGGGTACGCGCTTCGTCGATCAGGATCGAGTCGACTTCGTCGACGATGGCGTAGTGCAGGCCGCGCTGGTAACGGTCGGCGCGCGACAGCGCCATGTTGTCGCGCAGGTAGTCGAAGCCGAATTCGTTGTTGGTGCCGTAGGTGATGTCGCTGGCATAGGCTTCGCGCTTGTCGCTGTGCGGCATGCCCGGGTACACCACGCCGACGCTCATGCCGAGCCAGTTGTACAGCTTGCCCATCTGCGCGGAGTCGCGGCGGGCCAGGTAGTCGTTCACGGTGACCACGTGCACGCCCTTGCCTTCCAGCGCGTTCAGGTACACCGGCAGCGTGGCCACCAGGGTCTTGCCTTCACCGGTGCGCATTTCGGCGATCTTGCCCAGGTGCAGGACCATGCCGCCGATCAGCTGGACGTCGTAGTGGCGCATGCCGAGCACGCGGCGGCTGGCTTCGCGGCAGACCGCGAAGGCTTCCGGCAGCACCTTGTCCAGGGCTTCGCCGTCGGCAATGCGCTGCTTGAACTCCGGGGTCTTGGCCTTGAGCTGCTCGTCGGAGAGCTTTTCGATGTCCGGCTCCAACGCATTGATCTTGGCGACGATGCGGTTGAGCTGGCGCAGCTGGCGTTCGTTACGACTGCCGAAGACGCGGGTAAGCAGGCTGTTGATCATTGAAGGAACCGGTTGGAATGAGACGCCCCAACGGCGGCGCTCCCCCTGGGACCGCCCGCCGCAAACGAAACAGGGCGCATCGCGCCCTGTCTATGGCAACACCCATTGTAGCTTGGGACGAGGGCACTTGGTTTCAAGCGCCCGCGATCCGCCAGATGCAGCCCTCAGCCGCGGGAGACCCGCCCGACCGGGGTGTTGCCGCCGTCGCCCAGGAACTTGCGCGGGTTAACCACCTGGCCGCGTTCCCAGACCTCGAAGTGCACGTGGGCACCGGTGGAACGGCCCGTGGAACCGGCCTTGGCCACTTCCTGCCCGGCCCGGACCAGCTCGCCGGCCTTCACCACCAGGCGCGAATTGTGCGCGTAGCGGGTCACATAGCCGTTGCCATGGTCGACGTCGACCACGTTGCCATAGCCACCCTTCACGCCGGCGAAGCTGACCACCCCGTCGGCCACGGACATCACCGGGTCGCCGACCTTGGCATGGAAGTCGATGCCCTTGTGGTTGCCCCGACCGCGACCGAACGGGTCGGCACGACCGCCGAAGCTGGAGGTGATGTAGCTGTTGCGGATCGGCATGCGACCCGGCACGGCGTTCTGGTCCAGCTGATGGTCGAACATCAGCGACTCCATCACCGACAACTGGCGGCCTGAAGCAGCAAAGCGCTGCTCCAGCACCTGTAAGTCGGCATTGACGTCGCTGACCGGGATGTCCTGGGTCGGGCCGGGTTCGCCTTCACCGAGGCCGGGGGTCTCGTTGAAGTCGAACTCGCCGTCTTCCAGCTTGCCCATCTGGGTCAGGCGCTCGCCGAGCGCGTTGAGCCGGGTCGCCTGCGCCTGGAGCTCGCCCATCCGGGCGGCCAGCGCGTTGACCTGGGTCTGCGCGTCCTGCTGGGCCTTGGCCAGGTCGCGCTCCTGCTGGGCGACCTTGGCGTGGAGCCGGGAATCATTGAACATGCTGCCAGCCAGGCCGGCACCAAGGCCGATCACGCAGCCGAGGCCGAGCACGCTGCCCAGCAGGGCGCGGGGCCTGTCCTCGAAGTAGAAACGCAAACGCGCAAGCGGCGTCTTGGCCTGTCCTTCACGCGTTTTGATTACGATCTTTTTGAATGCCATCAGTGAGTTTTCATGTCTGAGCCGAAATCCAGTGCCCGTCCTGCAACAACGCCGAAACCGGCGCTGGATGCAGTCATGGATGGCAAAACCAGCAACCCGCTGCGTCGTGCGCTGTGGCTCGACACGCTGGACCGTCAGTTGCGCCCCCATCTGCCGCCTACCCTGGCCACCCGTTGCCGGCTGGCGAATGTAAACGGCGAACACCTCGTTTTTGTCGTCGACTCCGCTGTGTGGCATGCCAAGGTCCGGCTTGCCGAAGCACAGTTGATCGACGCGGCCCGGTCCATCGGGCTGAAGGTCACCAAGGTGACCGTCAAAACTGCGGCTGCCCCTCCTCCACGCTCCCCAGCGATCGACAACAGGAATGGCCCCCAGGCAGTTTCAGCCGCCACGCACAAAGGGCTACGCGACGCGTTGGCCTGTCTGAAGGACGTGGACTGATCCGCGACCCGCAGGCATCGGGGCGTCCCGCCCCTTCCCCGTCGTCGTCACAGTGATGTGAATCTGGCAGGGAGCCGGCGGTCACTGTAGCCGCGCTGGGTCGACCAGTCGTTATTCTTTTATTAAATAAACGTTAAAGTTGGTCGGAAACGGGATCGGGTTCACAAAAATGTGACCACGGTACGTAGACGGTTCATTGACATCAACATCACATCCGGGCGCGGCCCGGAATGCAGAACGGCGCCGTGGGCGCCGTTCGCTTTTCAACGTTTTCAATCACTTACGCGTAGGCAGGTACGCCGTACACCACCGGCACGTCGCTGCTCGGGGCCTCGTAGCTCACCCACTCCCAGGCGCTGGCATCGGCCAGCAGGGCGCGCACCAGCTTGTTGTTGAGCGCGTGGCCGGATTTGAAGCCTTCGTAGGCGCCAAGCACCTGGCCGCCGGCGAGGTAGAGGTCGCCGATCGCGTCGAGGATCTTGTGGCGCACGAACTCGTCGGCGTAACGCAGGCCGTCGTCGTTGAGCACGCGGAATTCGTCGAGCACGATGGCGTTGTCCATCGAACCGCCCAGGCCGAGGTTGCGCTCGCGCATGTACTCCAGGTCGCGCATGAAGCCGAAGGTGCGCGCGCGGGCGATTTCCTTGGTGTAGGCGGCCGTGGAGAACTCGATCTCGGCGCGCGACTGCTTGGCCGGGATCATCGGATGGTCGAACTGGATGGTGAAACCGAGCTTGTAGCCTTCATAGGGCTCGAAGCGGGCGACCTTGTCGCCGTCGGTCACTTCCACCGTCTTGAGAATGCGGATGAAGCGTTTCGGCGCGTCCTGTTCGGCGATGCCTGCCGACTGCAGCAGGAAAACGAACGGGCCGGAGGAACCGTCCATGATCGGCAGCTCGGCCGAGGACAGCTCCACGATGATGTTGTCCACGCCCAGGCCGGCCAGGGCCGACATCAGGTGTTCGACGGTCTGGATCTTGGCGTCGTTGCAGGTCAGCCCGGTGCACAGGGTCACTTCGGTGACCAGGTCGGCACGGGCCGGCACTTCCACCACCGGGTCCAGGTCCACGCGCCGGAACACGATGCCGTGATTGACCGGCGCCGGGCGCAGGGTCATGTAGACCTTGTCACCGCTGTGCAGGCCAACGCCAGTGGCGCGGATCGTGTTCTTGAGGGTGCGTTGGGGGATCATGGGGGCAACCGGGGGAAGCGCGCGGTCAGCGCGGCAGTGACAAACAAGAATAACACGCACTACCACCGCTCCTTTCTGAACCGGAGACGGCAGACTGCCGGGCCCATCCTGGCCCGGCAGCAAGGGACATGGAGGCGCTCACCGGGGAGGACAAGGCCCCGGCTGGCGATCCTCAGTCCGCCTGGCGGCGCAGGAACGCCGGGATGTCCAGGTAATCGTTGGGCAGTTCGGCCGTGGCCGGACCCGAGGACGCCGGTGCCGATGCGGCCACGGTGTCAGCGCTGGGACGACGCAGGCCCAGGCCCATGCCGCCGACAGCCTTGGACACCGCGTCGCCGCCGTTGTCGAAGTCGCCGAACTCCGGCTGGCCGGTGGTGGCGTTGCGGACCAGCTTGATCGGTGCGCGCTCGCCCGGGCGCTGGCTCTTGGCGGCCACGGCACGGTTCAGGCCGGTGGCGACCACGGTCACGCGGACCTCGTCCTGCATGTCCGGATCCAGCACGGTACCGACCACCACGGTGGCGTCTTCGGAGGCGAAGCCGTCGATGGTGCGGCCGATCTCGTCGAACTCGGCCATGGTGAAGTCGGCGCCGGCGGTGATATTGACCAGGATGCCGTTGGCACCGGCCAGGTTCACATCGTCCAGCAGCGGGTTCTGGATGGCGGCTTCGGCGGCGGCCTGGGCGCGGTCGTCGCCACGGGCGGTGCCGGTACCCATCATCGCCAGGCCCATTTCGGACATGACGGTGCGCACGTCGGCGAAGTCGACGTTGATCAGGCCCGGACGCACGATCAGGTCGGCGATGCCCTGCACGGCGCCCTGCAGCACGTCGTTGGCGGCACGGAAGGCCTGGATCATGGTGGCGTTGCGGCCAAGCACGGTGATCAGCTTTTCGTTCGGAATGGTGATCAGCGAGTCGCAGTGCTGGCTCAGCTCTTCGATGCCCTTCAGCGCGACCTGCATGCGGCGACGGCCTTCGAACGGGAACGGCTTGGTGACCACGGCCACGGTCAGGATGCCCATTTCCTTGGCCAGCTGTGCCACCACCGGTGCAGCGCCGGTACCGGTGCCACCGCCCATGCCGGCGGTGATGAACACCATGTCCGCGCCCTGCAGGGCGTCCATGATGCGCTCGCGGTCTTCCAGCGCGGCCTGGCGGCCGACTTCCGGATTCGCGCCTGCGCCCAGGCCCTTGGTGACGTTGGTACCGAGCTGCAGCTGCAGCTTGGCACCGCAATTCTTGATGGCCTGCGAGTCGGTGTTGGCAGTGATGAATTCCACGCCGTCCACGCTGGTGCTGACCATGTGCGCCACGGCGTTGCCGCCGCCGCCGCCCACGCCGATCACCTTGATCACCGCATTGGGTGCCATCTTCTCAATCAGTTCGAAATGCGCCATGTCCGTGTCCTCGTTGTATCCGCTTCTGGTAAGCATGGGCGCGTTGGCGTCCTGCCATTGCGCTGCATGTTGCCGTTGCGGCTGTGTGGGTTATGTATGTAGCGGTGTGGTGCGCCGGAATGTTTCCCGGTTTGAAGCACGCCGATGGTCAACCGGCGGTATCGCCCCGGGGCGTCAGAATTCGCCCCGGAACCATGTCTTGAGTTTGTTGAACATGCTGCCCGCGCGCCCGGTGGGCAGCGACGGACGGCGCGGGTGTTCGGTCTGGCTGCCCATCAGCAGCAGGCCCACGCCGGTGGCGTGCACGGGATTGCCGACCACTTCGCCCAGCCCGGTGACGTGCTGCGGAATGCCCACGCGGACCGGCATCTGCAGCATTTCCTCGGCCAGTTCGACCACGCCTTCCATCTTCGAGGCGCCACCGGTGAGCACCATGCCGGCGCGCACCAGTTCCTCGAAACCGGAACGGCGCAGTTCGGCCTGCACCATCTCGAAGATCTCTTCGTAACGGCCCTGCACCGCCTGGGCGAGCGCGTGGCGCGGCATCCGGCGCGGCGGACGATCGCCGACGCTGGGCACCTGGATGCTTTCCTCGGCGGTGGCCAGCTGGGCCAGGGCGCAGGCGTAGCGCACCTTGATCTGCTCGGCTTCCGGGGTCGGCGTGCGCAGCATGTGCGCGATGTCGTTGGTGACGTGGTCGCCGGCGATCGGCAGCGAGGCGGTGTGGCAGATCGCGCCCTGCACGAACACGGCCAGGTCGGTGGTGCCGGCGCCCATGTCGACCAGCACCACGCCCAGCTCGCGCTCGTCGGCGGTCAGCACCGCGACGCTGGAGGCCAGCGAGGACAGCACCAGGTCGTCCACCTGCAGCCCGCAGCGCTGCACGCACTTGCTGATGTTGGCCGCCGCCGACTGCGCGCACACCACCAGGTGGGCATGCACTTCCAGGCGCACGCCGGTCATGCCGACCGGGTTGCGGATGCCTTCCTGCGAGTCGTCCAGCACGTATTCGCGCGGGATCGCATGCAGGATCTTCTGGTCGGCCGGGATCGCCACCGCCTTGGCCGCATCCAGCACGCGGTCGAGGTCGCCCCAAGTCACTTCGCCGTCGCGGATCGGCACGATCCCCGGCGAGTTCTTGCACTGCACGTGGTTGCCCGAGATCGAGGCATACACCGAGCGGATCTCGCAGCCGGCCATCAGCTCGGCCTCTTCGACCGCGCGCTGGATCGACTGCACGGTGGATTCGATGTCCACCACCACGCCGCGCTTGAGGCCGCGCGACTCATGCGAGCCGATGCCGATCACCTCGATCGGATTGCCCGGCGAATACTCGCCGACCAGCGCGACCACCTTGGAGGTGCCGATGTCCAAGCCGACGATCAGCGATTTGTCACCCTTGCGATTCATGTCCTGTCCTGCGTGCTGTGCGCCACATTGGCCGGCGCGGCCGCGGCCGGGGTACCCCAGCTCAGCGTGAAACCATTGGTATAGCGGAGGTCGGCGCGCTCGATCGGCACCTGCTGGTTGGCCAGCTGCGGCAGCACGCGCACGAAGCGCTGCAGGCGCGAGCGCGCGTCGTCGCGGCCGACCACAACTTCGGTGCCGTTGCTCAGCTGCAGCGACCAGCTGCCGCGCGCGTCCATGCTGACCCGGGTCACGTCGACCCCAGCCGGCGCGAACAGCGCGCGCGCGTCGTTGTACAGCGCCACCACTTCCTGGGTCTGGGTGTCCGGACCATCGAGGTCGGGCAGCTTGAGGTCCTGCAGCTTCTGCGGGGTGGCGAACAGCTTGCCCTGCTCGGACAGCAGCCGGTCCTTGCCCCAGCGCGCGAACGGCTTGTGCTCGACCAGGGTGATTTCCAGCACGTCCGGCCACTGCTTGCGGACCTGCGCGCTCTCGACCCAGGGCAGCGTTTCGATCGCGTCCTGGGCGTCCTGCAGCTTGACCGCGAAGAAGCCCGAGCGCGCATACGGCAGCACCACCTGCTGCAGCTGTTCGGCCGGGACCCGCTTGAACTCGCCGTGCACGCGCAGCTTGGCCAACGGCCAGCGTTCGGCACCGACCCAGCCGTTGAGCACCGCCACCACGGGCAGCGCCACCAGCGACAGGGCCAGCAACCAGACGAAGATGCGCAGCGCCGCGTTCATGCGTGGGCGGTCTCCACGGTCTGTTCGAGTACGCGCCAGACCAGCTCTTCAAAGCCGATCCCCGCCTGGCCGGCCGCCTTGGGTACCAGCGAATGGCTGGTCATGCCCGGCGCGGTGTTCACCTCGAGCAGGTAGAAACGGCCGCTGGCGCGGTCGCGCATCACGTCCACGCGGCCCCAGCCGCGGCAACCGGCGGCGCGGAACGCCTCCAATGCGATGCGGCGGATTTCAGCTTCGTCGTCACCGTCCAGGCCCGGGCACAGGTACTGGGTGTCGTCGGCCAGGTACTTGGCGTTGTAGTCGTACCACTGGCCCTTGGGCACGATCCGGATCGACGGCAACGCCTGGTCGCCGAGGATGCCTACGGTGAGTTCGTCGCCGACCACCATCTGCTCCATCAGCAGCTGGCCGTCGTAGCGGGCGGCCAGCGCCACCGCGTCGTCCAGGCCGGCCTCGTCGGTAACCCGGCTGATGCCCACGCTGGAGCCTTCGTTGGCCGGCTTGACCACCACCGGCAGGCCGAGTTCGGCCGCGTGCGCGTGGACGGTTTCGGCCGTGACCTTGCGGTACTGCGGGGTCGGCAGGCCCAGCGACAGCCAGACCTGCTTGGTGCGGATCTTGTCCATGCCCAGCGCGGAGCCGAGCACGTCCGAACCGGTGTAAGGCACGCCGAAGGCTTCCATCAGTCCCTGCACGATGCCGTCCTCGCCGCCACCGTTGTGGCCGTGCAGGATGTTGAAGACGCGGTCGAAGCGCTTTTCCACCAGCGCCAGGGTCAGCGCCGGGATGCCGTCCACGGCGATCGCATTGACGCCGCGCGCGCGCAGCGCCTCGATCACGTTGCGACCGGAATCCAGCGAAACTTCGCGTTCGCTGGAGGTGCCGCCCAGCAGCACGGCGACACGGCCGAACATGGCCGGATCGGTGACGCGCAGCGGCGGGAAGACAGGCGTGTTCATGCGGCAGGACCCTCCCCAAAACCTTCGGTAGCGACGACGTGGGCAACATGGCCGATATCGCCTGCGCCCATCATCAGCAGCAGGTCGCCGTCCTGCAGGACGTCGGGCAGCACGTTCTGCAGCTCGGCCGCGACGCCGACCACGACCGGCTCGCTGCGGCCGCGCGCGCGGATGGCGCGCGCCAGCGAACGCGAGTCGGCACCGGGAATCGGCGCTTCGCCGGCCGGGTAGACCTCGCTCAGGACCAGCGCGTCCACTTCGGACAGCACGGCGGCGAACGCATCGAACTGGTCACGGGTGCGGCTGTAGCGGTGCGGCTGGAAGGCCACGACCAGGCGCTGGTCCGGCCAGCCGCCACGGGCGGCGGCGAACACCGCTGCCAGCTCGCGCGGGTGGTGGCCGTAGTCGTCGATCACGCGCACGCGCGCACCCGACTTCGTGGTGACGATGCCCAGGTCGTTGAAGCGGCGGCCGATGCCGGCGAAGCTTTCCAGCGCGCGCGCGATGGCGTCCGGGGCCACGCCCAGCTGCCAGCCCACCGCAGCAGCGGCCAGGGCGTTGAGCACGTTGTGCGCGCCCGGCAGGGCCAGGGTCACCGGATGGCTGCTGCCTTCCGGCAGGCGCAGGGTGAAGCGCATGCGCGGGCCGTCCTGGACCACGTCTTCGGCGCGCACGTCGGCGTTGCTGCTCATGCCGTAGCTCATCACGTGGCGCGGGGTCTGCGCGGCCAGCGCGGCCACTTCCGGGTCGTCGATGCACAGCACGGCCAGGCCGTAGAACGGCAGGCGCTGCAGGAATTCGGCGAAGGCGGCCTGCACGCGGCCGAAGTCGTTGCCGTAGTTTTCCAGGTGGTCGGCGTCGATGTTCGTGATGATCGAGACCAGCGGGTTCAGGCGCAGGAAGCTGCCGTCGCTTTCGTCGGCCTCGGCCACCAGCCACTGGCCACCGCCGAGCTTGGCGTTGGCACCGGCCGCCAGCAGCTGGCCGCCGATCACGAAGGTCGGGTCCAGCCCGCCTTCGCTCAGCACCGCTGCGGTGAGGCTGGTGGTGGTGGTCTTGCCGTGGGTGCCGGCCACCGCGATGCCGCGGCGGAAGCGCATCAGTTCGGCCAGCATGGCCGCGCGCTGCATGATCGGAATGCGCTGGCTGCGCGCTTCCATCAGTTCCGGGTTGTCTTCGCGGATCGCGCTGGAGACCACCACGCAGTCGGTGCCCAGCACGTTGGCCGCCGAATGGCCGCGCATCACGCGCGCGCCCAGGCTGGCCAGGCGACGGGTCGCGGCGTTGTCGGCGTTGTCCGAACCGGACACTTCATAGCCCAGGGTCAGCATCACTTCGGCGATGCCGCTCATGCCGGTGCCGCCAATGCCGACGAAATGCACGCGCGGGAAGGCGCGCACCAGGTCATTGGTGTCGTGAAGGCGGCGGATCATGCGCGGCCTCGCGTAGCGGTGTTCATTTGGATTCCTCGAGGATGATGTCGGCGATGCGCTCTGCGGCATCGACCTTGGCCAGCGCACGCGCGGCCACGGCCATCTGCATGCGTCGGCCGGGATTCGTGGCCAGCTCGCGCAGCACGCCCTGCAGTGCAGTGGCGAGCGCGTCGTCCTGCTTCAGCAGCACGGCCGCGCCACGCTCGACCAGGTATTCGGCATTGCGGGTCTGGTGGTCGTCGACCGCGGCGGCGAACGGCACCAGCACGCTGCCCACGCCGACCGCGCAGAGCTCGGCCAGGGTGGAGGCACCGGAACGGCACACCACCAGGTCGGCCCAGCCGAAGGCTTCGGCCATGTCGGCGATGAACGGTTCCACCTGCGCGCTGACGCCCGCGTCCTGGTAGGCCTTCAGCGCTTCAGCGTGCAGCTTTTCGCCGCTCTGGTGGCGCACCTGCACGGCCACGCTGTCGCCCATCGCGGCCAGTGCCTGCGGCACCGCGTTGTTGAGCGCGCGGGCTCCCTGGCTGCCCCCGAGCACCAGCAGCCGCAGCGGGCCCTGGCGGTCGGCCAGGCGCTGTTCCGGCGCGGCGATCGCGGCGATTTCTGCGCGGACCGGGTTGCCCACGGCCTCCTCGCGCTGCGCGAAGCTGCCCGGGAAGCCGGTCAACAGGCGCCGCGCGAAGCGCGACAGCACGCGGTTGGTCAGGCCCGGCGCGCGGTTCTGTTCGTGCACCAGCAGCGGCAGGCCGTGCAGGCGCGCGGCCAGCCCGCCCGGACCGGAGGCGAAGCCGCCGAAGGCGATCACCGCACGCGGCTGGCGGTCGCGGATCAGGAAGCCGGCCGAGCGCACCGCGCGCAGCAGGCGCCCGGGCGCGGTCAGCAGGGCCAGCTTGCCCTTGCCGCGCAGGCCGCTGATCGCCAGCGTGTCGATGTGGATGTCGTGCTGCGGCACCAGCCGGGTTTCCATGCCGCCGTCGCTGCCCAGCCAGGTCACCGGGATGCCGCGCGCGCGCAGCACCCGGGCCACGGCCAGGCCGGGGAAAATGTGGCCGCCGGTGCCGCCGGCCATGATCATCACCGGACTCTGCGAAGAAGAGGCGTTCATCCCATCCTCCCCAGGGTCGGTTCAATGCGCTGCTGCATGCGGCTGGTGCCGCGCGGGGCGCTGTCGCGGTGCGCGGCGGCGCGCGGCTCGCGTTCCTGCATGGCGGCAGCCACCGCGCTGGCGCTGGCCGGTGCTTCGACCGGTGCCGCCTCGTCGAGGTCGGCCGCGCCCATGCGCACCGCCTGGCGGCGTTCGGCACGGTCCAGTTCGTAGGACACGCGCAGCAGCAGGCCCATCGCCACGCAGGTCATCAGGATGCTCGAGCCGCCCGAGGAGATCAGCGGCAGGGTCAGGCCCTTGGTCGGCAGGATGCCCAGGTTCACGCCGATCGAAACGAAGCTCTGCATGCTCACCCACAGGCCGATGCCGAAGGCGATGTAGCCGGAGAAGTGGCGCTTCATCTCCACGCAGCGCATGCCGATCCAGAACGCGCGCCCGGCCAGCAGCGCATACAGCGCCACGATCAGGCAGGTGCCGACGAAGCCCAGCTCCTCGGCGGTGACCGAGAAGATGAAGTCGGTGTGCGCTTCGGGCAGGTAGTAGAGCTTCTGCACCGAGTTGCCCAGGCCGACGCCGGTCCACTCGCCACGGCCCACCGCCATCAGCGCGTTGGACAGCTGGTAGCCGTCGCCCTGCTGGTCGGCCCAGGGGTCCCAGAACGAGGTGATGCGGCGCATGCGGTACGGCTCGATGATCGCCAGCGCGCTCATCGCCACCAGGCCGAACACGATCGGCATCGACATGCGCGGCAGGTTCACCCCGCCCAGCACCAGCATGCCGGCGGTGATCGCCAGCAGCAGGGTCGAGGAACCGAAGTCAGGCTGCAGCAGCAGCAGCACCACCAGCGCGCCGGCCACGCCGAGCGGCTTGAGCATCGCCGGCCAGGTCGCATTGACCTCGTCGCGGAAGCGCACCAGGTAGCTGGACAGCCACACGATGTAGAGCACCTTCACCGCTTCGACGGTCTGGAACTTGGAGAAGCCCAGGTTGATCCAGCGGCGGGCGCCGTTGACGCTGCTGCCCAGGCCGGGAATGAACACCACCACCAGCAGCGCGAAGCAGCCCAGCAGCAGCATCTGGTTGTACTGCTCGATGCTCTTGAGCTCGGTGCGCATGGCGATGCCGGCCAGCACGATACCGACCGCCAGGAAGACCAGGTGGCGGTTGAGGTAGTAGAACGGGCTGCTCATCAGCGCGATCGAGCTCGACGCGACCATCACCACGCCCAGCCCGGTGAGCGCGATGATCGCGCCCAGCAGCCACTTGTCGAAGTGGCCTCCGATGGCTTCAAGACGGGTTGCCTGGCGCGACAGGTCGTTCATCAGCGGACCTTCAACGTGGCCAGGCCGATCAGCACCAGCACCACCGAGATGATCCAGAAGCGCACGATCACGCGCGGCTCCGGCCAGCCCTTGAGTTCGAAGTGGTGGTGGATCGGCGCCATGCGGAACACGCGCTTGCCGGTGAGCTTGAACGAGGCGACCTGGATCATCACCGACAGCGTCTCGATCACGAACACGCCACCCATGATCACCAGCACCAGCTCCTGGCGGGTGATCACGGCGATGGTGCCCAGCACCGCGCCCAGCGCCAGTGCGCCGATGTCGCCCATGAACACCATGGCCGGGTAGGTGTTGAACCACAGGAAGCCCAGGCCCGCGCCGGCGATGGCCGCGCAGATGATGACCAGCTCACCGGCGCCCGGGATCTGCGGGATCTGCAGGTAGTTGGAGAACACCACGTTGCCCGAGGCGTAGGCGAACACGCCCAGCGCACAGGCGACCAGCACGGTCGGCATGATCGCCAGCCCGTCCAGGCCGTCGGTCAGGTTGACCGCGTTGGAGAAGCCGACGATCCAGAAGTAGGCGATGGCCACGAAGCTGATCCCGGCCAGCGGCAGCGCCACCGACTTGAACATCGGGATGTAGAAGGTCAGCGCGGCCGGCACGTCGGCGGTGTAGAACAGGAACAGGCCGGCGGCCAGGCCGAAGATCGACTGCAGCAGGTACTTCCAGCGCGACTTCAGGCCGTTCGGGTCGCGGCGCACGATCTTGATCCAGTCGTCGTACCAGCCGATCGCGCCGAAGCACAGCATCACCGCCAGCACCACCCACACATAGCGGTTGCGCAGGTCGGCCCACAGCAGCACCGACAGGGTGATGGTGAGCAGGATCAGCGAACCGCCCATGGTCGGCGTGCCGGCCTTGGAGAAGTGGGTCTGCGGGCCGTCGGTGCGGATCGGCTGGCCGCCCTTGAACTGGGCCAGCTTGCGGATCATCGCCGGGCCCAGCCACAGCGACAGGAACAGCGCGGTAAGCGCAGCGAGAATGCCGCGCAGGGTCAGGTAGCCGAACAAGCCGAACAGGCTCTCCAACTGCTGCAGCCATCGAGCCAGTTCAAGCAACATGGGGGGTTTCCTCTCCTCGCGCCAGCAGCGCTTTCACAATCTTGTCCATGGCGCTGCCGCGCGAGCCCTTGACCAGGCAGCGCACGCCAGCATGCAGTTCGTCGGCCAGCGCCGCGGCGAGCGCGTCATGGCTCTGGAAGTGGCGGCCGCCTTCGCCGAACGCCTGCGATGCAGCCGCGCTCAGGGTGCCCAGGGTGTACAGGCGCTTCAGCCCGGCCTCGCGCGCACGGCGACCGGCCTGCGCGTGCAGGGCCTCGCCATCGGGGCCGAGTTCGCGCATGTCGCCCAGCACCAGCCAGGCCTCGTCCTTCGACGCGGCCAGCGCGTCGATGGCGGCCGCCAGCGAACCGGGGTTGGCGTTGTAGCTGTCGTCGACCAGCACCGCGCCACTGGGCAGGCGGTGCGCGATCTGGCGGCCCGGCACCGGTTCGGCGCGGGCCAGGCCGGCGGCGATGCTGTCCAGGCCGATGCCGGCGGCCAGCGCCAGCGAAGCCGCGGCCAGCGCGTTGCTGATGTTGTGGCGGCCCGGCAGCGCCAGCGTGAGGCTGACCGCGCCGGTCGGGGCGACCAGGGTGAACTGGCTGCCGTCGGCGGCCGACTTGATTGCCTGCGCGGTGACGTCGGCACTGTGGTCCAGCGCATAGCGCAGCACGCGGCTGCGCGGCGGCTGGCCGACCACGTGCTGTTCGAACCAGGCGCCATAGGCGTCGTCGGCGTTGATCACGGCCACGCCGTCGGCCGGCAGGGCGGCGTAGATCGCGCCCTTGGTGCTGGCCACGCCCTGCAGGCTGCCCATCCGCTCCAGGTGCGCCGGCGCGATGTTGTTGACCAGCGCGTACTGCGGGCGGGCGATGTCGGTGAGGTAGGCGATGTCGCCCGGCTTGCCGGCACCCATCTCGTAGACGGCGAAGTCGGCGTCTTCGGGGGCGTCGATCACCGCCAGTGGCAGGCCGATCTCGTTGTTGCGGTTGCCCGGGTTGGCATACACCACCGCGCCGCGCTCGCGCGCGACCTGCTCCAGGATCGCCAGCAGCAGGCTCTTGACGCTGGTCTTGCCGTTGCTGCCGGTGATCGCGAACACCGCGGCGCTGCGGTCGCGCTGCATGCCGGCGGCAATGCGTCCGAGCGCATGCTCGCTGTCGCCGACCACGATCTGCGGCACGGCCACGTCGAGCAGGCGTTCGACCAGCATCGCGCTGGCGCCGCGCGCCACCGCGTCGGCGGCGAAGTCATGGCCGTCGAAACGCTCGCCGCGCAGGGCCACGTACAGGCTGCCCGGTGCGAGGGTGCGGGTGTCGTTGCTGATGGCGTCGATGGCGGTGTCTTCGCCATGGATCTCGCCACCGGCCCAATGCGCGATCAGCGACAGCGGGGTGCGCTTCATCGTGCGCCCTCCTGCCGCTGCGACAGCACGCGGGCCGCCACTTCGGTGTCGTTGAACGGGTACTGCACGCCGTGGATTTCCTGGTAGGGCTCGTGGCCCTTGCCGGCGATCAGCACGATGTCGCCCTCGCCCGCCTCGCCGATCGCGGTGGCGATCGCCGCGGCGCGGTCGCGCTGCACGGTGGCCGACGCCGGGCGGGCCAGGCCGGCCACGATGTCGGCCACGATGACGTCGCCGTCTTCGCCGCGCGGGTTGTCGTCGGTGACGATCACGACGTTGGCCAGGCGCTCGGCAATGGCCGCCATCTGCGGGCGCTTGCCGGTATCGCGTTCGCCGCCGCAGCCGAACACGCAGAACAGGCGCCCGGCCAGGTGCCCGTGCAGGCTGGACAGCGCCTGTTCCAGCGCGTCGGGGGTATGTGCGTAGTCGATCACCACGGTCGGCTGGCCGTCGCTGCCGCCAAGCCGGTTCATGCGTCCGGCAATCGGCTGCAGCTGCGACAGCAGCGCGGCGATGTCGGCCGGTACGTGGCCCAGCGCGAACAGCGCACCGGCCACGCCGAGCAGGTTGTCCACGGTGAAGCGGCCCAGCAGCGGCGACTGCACCGGGTGGCGCACGCCATCGACCACCAGGTCGAAGGCGATGCCGCGGCCATCCAGGCGCAGCGAGTCGGCAAGCAGGGTGGCGTGCTGCGCGCCGCGCGAGCTGACCCCGATCTGCTGCACGCCTGCGTCGACGGTACGCAGCAGTTCGCTGCCGAAGCTGTCGTCCAGGTTGACCACCGCCGCCTTCAGGCCGGCGCGGTGGAACAGCCTGGCCTTGGCCGCGCCGTACTGGGCCATGTCGCCGTGGTAGTCGAGATGGTCGCGGGTGAGGTTGGTGAACACCGCCACGTCGTAATGCACGGCATCCACGCGGCCCTGGTCGAGCGCGTGCGAGCTGACTTCCATCGCCACCGCACGCGCGCCCTGGTCGCGCAGCTGCGCCAGCACTTCATGCATCTGCAGCACCAGCGGGGTGGTGAAGCCGGTCGGCACGACGTTGCCGTACAGGCCGACGCCGAGCGTGCCGATGCTGCCGCTGGTGGTACCGAGCAGGTGCCAGGCCTGGGCCAGCAGCTGCACGGTGGAGGTCTTGCCGTTGGTGCCGGTCACCCCGACCATGGTCATCGCCCGTGACGGGTGACCGTGGAACTGGTCGGCCATGCCGCCCATGCGGCTGCGCAGCCCGGGCACGGCAATGGCGTCGGCCGGGGCCGGCAGCTCGGCCGGGGCCGGCGGATCGAACAGGATCGCGGCCGCACCGGCGGCGCGGGCCTGGTCGACAAAGCCCAGCCCGTGCGCGCCGAAACCGGCAATCGCCACGAAGGCATTGCCGGGGCGCACCGCGCGGCTGTCCAGCACCAGGCCAGTGATCGACGGGTCGTGGCTGAGCGCCACATCGGGAAGCAACTGCGAAAGCAACATCATCTGGCTCATTGCGTGCCTCCCTGCGCGGGCGGCAACGTGGCGTGCGCGCTGGGCAGCGCGGCATCGAATTCGGCGGCGGCGTCGGGCGCAAGCACTGCATCGGCAGGCGGCGGGGTCGGCAGCGATGTGGCGGCATGGCCCATCTTTCCGGACTGCTGCGCGGCCAGCCAGGAGTCGATATCGTCCGGCGGCACGTCCATCAGGCGCAGCGCGCCTTCCATGACGTTGTGGAACACCGGGGCCGAGACCAGGCCGCCGTAGTACGTGCCGGCCTGCGGATCGTTGATCACGATCACCGTGGCGAAGCGCGGGTTGCTGGCCGGCACCACGCCGGCGAACAGCGAGTTGTAATGACCACGCTCGTAGCCACCGGGGCCGGCCTTGCGCGCGGTGCCGGTCTTGCCGGCCACGTGGTAGCCCAGCACCGCCGCCTGCTTGGCGCCGCCCTGGGTGACCACGGTTTCCATCATCGCCACGACCTCTTTGGCGATTTTTTCGTCGATGATCTGCTTGCCTTCGTTGCGCTGGCCCTTGACGAAGGTCGGGGCGATCAGCTTGCCGCCGTTGCCCAGCGCCGAGTAGGCGGTGGCAATCTGCAACGGGGTGACGTTCAGGCCGTAGCCGTAGGACATGGTGGTCTTGGACGAACCGCTCCAGCGCGCCGGACTCGGGAATACGCCAGCCGATTCCCCCGGGAAGCCGCTGTGCGGCGACGAGCCATAGCCGAAGCTGTGCACGTGGTCGTAGAACACCTGGTCGGGCATCTTCGCGGCGATCTTGGCCGCACCGATGTTCGAGCTGCGGGTGATCACGCCGGTGACGTTGAGCACGCCGTTGTTGCGCGGCACGTCCTTGATCGTATAGCGGCCGATCGCCATGTAGCCCGGGTTGGTGTCGACCGTGGTGTCCTTGGTGACCACGCCGGACTGCAGCGCCGAGGCGATGGTCAGCGGCTTCATGGTCGAACCCGGCTCGACCAGGTCGGTCACCGCGCGGTTGCGGCGGGTGTCCGGCGCGGCGCCGCCCACCGAATTGGGGTTGTAGGTCGGCAGGTTGACCATCGCCAGCACTTCGCCGGTGGCCACGTCCATGATCACCATCGAACCGCCAGCGGCCTTGTTCGCGATCAGCGCGTTGCGCAGTTCCTTGAAGGCCAGGAACTGGATGCGGCGGTCGATGCTGAGGGTGAGGTCCTTGCCCGGCTCGGCGGCGCGCAGCAGGTCGCTTTCGACCGTGTCGCCCTTGCGGTTGCGGATCACGCGCTTGGCGCCGGCCTTGCCGCGCAGCCATTCGTCGAAGGCCAGCTCCAGCCCTTCCTGGCCGCGGTCGTCGATATTGGTGAAGCCGAGCACGTGCGCCATCGCCTCACCCTGCGGGTAGAAGCGACGGAACTCGCGCTGCGAGGCCACGCCCGGAATCTTCAGCGCCACCACTTTCTCCGCATCGTCCGGGTTGATCCGGCGGCGCAGGTACATGAATTCCTTGTCGGCCTTCTGGCTGAGCTTGGTGGAGAGCTCGTCCAGCGGCATGCCCAGCGCGGTGGCCAGCTCCGGGATGCGGTCCGGGGCGCGCATCAGTTCCTGCGGATTGACCCAGATCGAGGCGACCGGGGTCGACACCGCCACCGGCTCGCCGTTGCGGTCGGTGATCATGCCGCGCGAGGTGTTGATCGGCAGTTCGCGCAGGTAACGCGCTTCGCCCTGGCGCTGGTAGAAGTCGCTGTTGACCAGCTGCACGTAGGCGGCGCGACCGACCAGCGAGACCGAGCACAGGCCCAGCGCCAGTCCCACCCACTTCAGGCGCTGGCGCAGGTTGAAGCTGTTGCGGGCACGGTTGCGGCCGGTCTTGTTCATGGCCGCACCACTACGACGTCGGCCGCTTCCGGGAACTTCATGCCCAGCCGCTCGCGCGCCACGCGGTCGACGCGGGTGGCTTCTGCCAGGGTCGCCTGTTCCAGCTGCAGGCGGCCGAACTCGATGTTCAGTTCGTCGCGGGCGCGCTCCACGCGCGACAGCTCGACGAAAGTCTGCCGATGGCGGTGGCGCATGAACACCACACCGATCGCCGAGGCGATGGTGCAGGCCAGCAGCACGACCAGCAGCAGGCGGCTCATGCGGCCACCGCGCGCTTTTCGGCCACGCGCAGCACGGCGCTGCGCGAGCGCGGATTGACCGCCAGCTCGTCGCCCTCGGCCTTGATGGCACCGCCGACCAGGTCCAGCGTCGGCACGAACGCGGCCAGCTCGGGCAACCGGCGGTTGCTCGGTGGCGCCTTGGCGTGGCGGTTCATGAACTGCTTGACGATGCGGTCTTCCAGCGAGTGGAAGCTGATCACTGCCAGCCTGCCACCGGGCTTCAGCCGCGCCATCGCCGCGTCCAGGCCGGCTTCAAGGTCGGCCAGTTCGCGGTTGATGTGGATGCGGATGGCCTGGAAGCTGCGCGTGGCCGGGTGGATCTTGTCTTTCCCACGCGGCATCACCGAGGCGATCAGTTCGGCCAGTTCGGCGGTGCGGGAGAACGGCTGCTTCTCGCGGCGCGCGATGATCGCACGGGCGATGCGGCGCCCCTGGCGCTCTTCGCCATAGGTCCACAGCACATCCATCAGCTCACGCTCTTCCACGCGGTTGAGCCACTGCGCGGCGCTTTCGCCGCTGTCCGGGTCCATGCGCATGTCCAGCGGACCGTCCTTGCCGAAGCTGAAACCACGCTCGGCTACGTCCAGCTGCGGCGACGAGACGCCCAGGTCGAACAGCACCCCGTCCAGGCCGTCGGCGGTTTCGTTCCAGTGCAGCAGGTCGGCGAAGCTGCCACGGAAGATCGCCACGCGCGGGTCCGGCGCGAAATCGCGCTCGGCTACCGCAATCGCTTCGGGATCCTTGTCCATGACCAGCAGCCGGCCTCCGGGACCGAGTTGCTCGAGCACGCCGCGGGCATGGCCGCCACGACCAAACGTGCCATCGAGATACGTTCCGTTTTCGATCACCCTCAGGCCGTCCAGGACCTGCGTGTACAGGACCGGCAGGTGGCCCGCCGGCGACTGCGACACCGGAAGGTGACCGGTCTGCGCGCCTCCGCGCACCCGGGCACCCCGGCTCACAACTTCAAATCGAGCAACCCGTCGCCCAGATCCGTGTCAGACAACGTCTGCTGGATCAATGCGCGATGAGCCTGCTCGCTCCACAATTCGAATTTGTCGCCCATGCCGAGCAACACCGCCTTCTTTTCAATGCCAACGGCACCACGGTGGCTGGCCGGAATACTGATGCGACCGTTGCCGTCCAGCTCCAGATGCGCGGCCGAACCGACCAGCTTCTGTTGCAGCAGGCGCACGACGCGCTGTGTGTTGGGCTTGGCCATGACGTCGTCGCGGACCCGCTCCCACTCCTGCTCGGCGTACAGCCACAGGCAGCCGGACTCGAAGGGGTTGTAGGTCAGGACCAGCCGGTTGTTGCTCACGCGCGCGACCAGGTCACGATGCGCGGTCGGAACCGCCATGCGTCCTTTGTCGTCAACTGTGATGGCCGTCTCGCCCTGAAACACGACGCGTGCACCTTTCCTTCGCCCGGTGAAACATTGAACCACGAAAAACCACAAAAAACCCGGTTTCTCCTCTGTTGCCCACCTTAGCAGCGGTCATGGGGTTGTCAACAGTTTTGCGGGCGGGAAATCGCCTTGGACATCAAGGGCTTGCAGCAATGTTTAGAGACTTGTTCAAGGCTTATCCACAAGTTGCTGTTTCGTCTCAATTTTTGAGATTGGGTCGAAGTTCAGGCCTGTGGAGGTGGTGTGAAACCTCCGCGCGCATTCAGTAGCCGCGCGGTCGCGACCAACCCGTGACTGCGCAGATTCGGCACAATGCGGGCCATGTGTCTGCTCGCCCTGGCCTGGAAGGTCCACCCCCGCTGGCAGTTGCTGATGGCCGGCAACCGCGATGAATTCCACCAGCGCCCGACGGCTGCGCTGGCGGCCTGGCCCGCACCGGACCGCGGCCTGCTGGCCGGGCGCGACCTGCGCTCGGGCGGTACCTGGGCCGGTGTCGGTGCCGACGGCCGCATGGCCGTAGTGACCAACGTGCGCGACCCGCTGGCGCTGCAGGCTGGGCCGTCGCGTGGCGCCCTGGTTGCCGATTACCTGCGCGCGACTACCCCGGCCGCCGACTTCGTGGACACCCTCAGCGCCGATGCGGCGGCGTTCGCGCCGTTCAACCTGTTGCTGGCCGACCGCGACAGCTGCCAGTTCCTGGGCAACCACCCGCTGCTGAAGCAGGCGCTGGCGCCGGGCGTGCACGGCATGTCCAACGGCCCCCTCGACGCGCCGTGGCCGAAGACGCTGCGCCTGAACGCTGCGATGCAGGCCTGGATCGATGCCGGCCGCGAAGACCTGGCCCCGCTGTGGGCGGCGCTGGCTGACGAGACCCGTGCCGACGACAGCACCCTGCCCGACACCGGGATCGGCCTGGAGCGCGAGCGCTGGTTGTCCTCGGCGTTCATCCGCAGCCCGGAGTACGGCACCCGCGCCAGCACCGTGATCGCGCTCGGTGCGGACGGCCACGGTTTCATCCGCGAGCGTCGCTTCGACCCGTCTGGCGCCTGCATCGGCGAAACCGCACTGACTGTCGGCCCCGACGCGCCAGTGCCGATGCCCGCTGGCGGGTGAACGCGGCGCCCTGCCCCGCGCATCCAATCCGCTGACGCCCCGCTCTTGTCCGGTACCGGTGCACCCGCACCGCGGGCGCACTGCGCCCCTGCCTACCGGACATCCCCCATGAACCGCCGACTGACCCTGCTGCTCGCCACCCACGCCCTGACCCTCGCCGTTGGATTCGGCGCCGGCGTTTACCTGCTGCCGATCCTGACCGCGCCCGACGGCCCGAGCGCCGCGCTCGTGGCCGAGGCCATGGGCAACAGCGACTACACCGCCCGCTTCGAGCGCACCTTGAGAGGCAGCGACCCGGTGCACTGGGCCGACGGAGCGGTCAGCGTAAGCACCACTCAAATCGCCTTCGACGGCCGCATGGCGCCGGGCCCGGATTACAAGGTGTACCTGACCAATGAATTCGTGGACACCCGCGGCGGCTTTTTGCGGATCAAGCAGGACGCGCAGTTGATCGGCGACGTAAAGACGTTCGAGCGCTTCCTGCTGGACGTGCCGGCCAACGTGGACGTGAACGCGTACACCACCGTGGTGGTGTGGTGCGAGGCGTTTTCTCAGTTCATTTCGGCTGCGGAATACCGGAACGGCGGGGGATGACGCGCGGAAACAACGAACGCCCGTCCGGCGCGATGACGCCGGACGGGAGATATCGAAAGAAGAGCGACGAAGCAGGCCGATAAGCCGGGTTTTGTCGTGGACAGTCATTCTTCTAGGCGCCACGTCACCGTGACGCTCAAGCAACCTACCCGGTCCCGACGCGGGCCGCGCCATGAGGACCCTATTTGGTCTTGCTCCAGGTGGGGTTTGCCGTGCCGGTCTGTTGCCAGACTCGCGGTGCGCTCTTACCGCACCATTTCACCCTTACCGGCTCCCCGAGGGGAACGTAGGCGGTATCTTTCTGTTGCACTTTCCGTCGGCTCGCGCCGCCCAGGCGTTACCTGGCACCTTGCCCTGCGGAGCCCGGACTTTCCTCGGCATCCCGTTTGACGGGGATGACGCGACTGCCTGGCCTGCTTCGTCGCGCTCATCTTAACACCGTTCGGAGTGCGGCTCCTGAAGCACCTGGCGTTTACGACCCGTACAACGCCTTGCGCGGTGCGCCGGTCAGCTCTGCCGCCAGCTTGGCCGCCGTTGACGGCGGCAGGTGTTCGCTGAGCTTGGCATACACCCTTCGCCCTTCGGCCAGCTGCGCTTCTTCGTCGTTCGCCGCGCCCTGCACCATCACCACGAACTCGCCCTTGCGCTGGTTGTCGTCGGCTTCCACCTGCTGGAGCAGACCCGCCAGGTCGCCGTCGAGCACGGTTTCGAACAGCTTGGTGAGCTCGCGCGCCAGCACCGCGGGGCGGTCCGCGCCGAATGCGGCAGCCATGTCCGCGAGCGACTCCGCGATGCGGTGTGAGGATTCGTAGAACACCAGCGTACGGGTTTCCCCCGCGAGGGCCTGCAGGCGCTCGCGGCGACCCGAGCCCTTGGCCGGCAGGAAGCCTTCAAAGGTGAAGCGGTCGCTGGGCAGGCCGGCCACGCTGAGCGCGGCAATCGCCGCACAGGCGCCCGGCACCGGGCTGACCCGGATGCCCGCCGCGCGCGCGGCACGCACCAGCCGGTAGCCGGGGTCGCTGACCAGCGGGGTGCCGGCATCGCTCACCAGCGCCAGCGATTCGCCGGCCTGGAGGCGCGCCACGATGCGCTGGGCCAGCGCCTCCTCGTTGTGGTCGTGCAGCGCCACCAGCGGCTGCTGGATGCCGAAATGGGCCAGCAGCTGGCCGCTGCGGCGGGTGTCCTCGGCGCAGATCGCGGCCACCGAACGCAGGACCTCCTGGGCCCGGGGCGTCAGGTCGGCCAGGTTGCCGATCGGGGTGGCAACGACATACAGCGTGGGGACAGCACTCATCGCAACGGCACTCACAGGTCAAGGGTAGAATCCTAACGTGTACGAGACCCCATCGAATGGACCTGATCATGAACAAGCCCGCCGCACGGATCTCCGCCCTGTCGTTGTCGCTGCTGCTGCTCGCCGGCTGCGCCACGACCAGCCTGACCAGCGCCCCGGATTCGCCGGCGCAGAGCCAGGCACTGGCGCTGATCGACCAGGGCAAGCCGCGTGACGCCGCGGTGCAGCTGGAAGCGCTGGCCAATACGCTGCGCGGCAATGCGCGCAGCGCGGTGCTCGCCGATGCGGCCTTCGCCTGGCACGAGGCCGGCGACAACGCCCGCGCCCGCACCCTGCTGACCCAGGTCACCGCGCGCCAGCTCAGCGGCGCCAGCCTGCAGCGCTTCCACCTGACCAGCGCCGAGCTGGCCCTGGCCGACAAGCAGCCGGCGCAGGCGCTGACCTTCCTCAAGGAATCCTCCGACACCGTCGCCGCCCCGCTGCGCACCCGCTGGCAGCTGGCCCGTGCCAACGCGCTGCAGGCGACCGGCGACGCGATCGGCGCAGCCACCGAGCGCGCCCGCGCGCACGCCGCGCTCAGCGGCCAGGCCCGCGCGGACAACCAGCAGGCCATTGCCGGGCTGCTCGGCACCCTCGACGATGCCACCCTGCGCGCCCGCGCCGCCGCGCTGCCGGCCAACGAGCCGCTGTACAACTTCGCAGGCCGCGCACTGATCGCACGCGGCCTGCCGCTGCCGCGCCCGTTCGACCGCGACGGCGTGGCCCAGTTCGATACGAGCAAGCGTGCGCCGGCGATGGCCGACGGCTACCGGCCGCCGGTGAAGATGGCGGTGCTGCTGCCGCTCAGCGGCCGCCTCGCCACCGCCGCACAGCCGGTGCGCGACGGCCTGCTCAGCGGCTACTACGGCGAAAGCCGGCAGCGCCCGGACATCCAGTTCATCGATACCGCCGGTACCCCGGACGGTGCCATTGCCGCGTACGACAAGGCAGTCGGCGCCGGCGCGGACTTCATCGTCGGGCCGCTCGGCCGCGACGAAGTGGACGCGGTGTTCGGCCGCGCCCAGCTGCCGGTACCGGTACTGGCCTTGAACCGCGGCAAGAGCAGCCCGCCGGCCGGCAGCGCCGGTTTCTCGCTGGCCCCGGAAGACGACGGCATCATCGCCGCCGAATTCCTGCGCGGCCGCGAGCGCAGCAAGGTGCTGGTGATCCACAGCAATGACGACAACGGCCGCCGCACCGCTGCGGCGTTCCGCGAACGCTTCACCCAGCGCGGCGGCCAGGTGCTGGCCACGGTGGGCGTGAACGATGCGGTCGGCGATATCGGCGCGCAGGTGCGTGCCGCTGGTGCGGTGGACGGCGTGCTGCTGGCGGTGAAGGCGCCGCAGGCGCGGGCACTGGCCCCGCAGCTGGCCCTGGCCGGCGTGGGCGGCGCCACCCGCGTGGGCACCTCGCAGCTCACCCTGGGCACCGGCAAGCCGGAAGAAGACATGGCACTGGACGGCATCGTGTACCCGAACGAAGCCTGGAACGTGCGTGGCGTGGCCGGCCTGCCCTCGGCCGCCACCGCCGGGCAGATGCTGCCGACCGCGCGCGGCGCGGCCGGGCGCCTGTTCGCGTTCGGGTTCGACGCGTGGAAGATCAGCGCGTACCTGGACAAGGTCGCCAACGAAGGCGGCCTGGCCGGCGCCACCGGCACCCTGTTCCTGGACAGCAACGGCAACGTGCTGCGGGTGCCGGCGTGGTCGACCTTCAGCGGCGGCCGTCCGATGCCGGTGGCCAACAACTGAGTGTGACGTGGCGACCGCGCGGGCACAGCGGGGTGCGGCGGTGGAAACCGCTGCGCTCGCCCATCTGCGCAGCGCCGGGCTGAGCCCGGTCGCACGCAACGTGCGCTACAAGGGCGGTGAGCTCGACCTGGTGATGCGCGATGGCGTCACCACCGTATTCGTTGAAGTGCGTTACCGCGCCGATGATCGTTTTGGCGGCGGCGCGGCGTCGGTGGACCTGCGCAAGCGGCGCAAGCTGGTGCTGGCGGCGCAGCTGTTCCTGTTGTCGCACCCGGAGCTGGCGCGCGGGCCGTGCCGGTTCGATGTGGTGGACGCCAGTGGCGAGCCGCCGCGGTTGAACTGGTTGCGGGATGCGTTTCGGTTGGAGGATTGTTGATGGCTTCGATCATTGTCTTGAGGAGCCGGCCGGCGGCCGGCACTACCGGAATTTATGCGTCTACCTGATGGATTCGTTGCCACGCTGTCCGCCTTGCTCGGCGAGGATGGCTGGCGGACCGATGCGGCTGCCCTGGCCGCGCATGCGCAGGACAATTCGTGGCGGCATGCGCTGCCGACCGGCGTTGCGCTGCCCATCACGCGCGACCAGGTGGTGGCCATCGTGCAGGCCTGCCGCGCGCACGCGGTGCCGATCGTGGCGCGCGGCGCGGGCACCGGTACCACCGGGGCGGCGGTGCCGGTCACTGGCAGCATCGTGCTGTCGTTGGCGCGCATGAACCGCATCCTGGAGATCCAGCCGGGCAACCGCTGCGCGGTGGTGGAACCCGGCGTGCTCAACGGCGACCTGCAGCACGCGCTGGTGGAACACGGCCTGTTCTGGGCGCCGGATCCGTCCAGTGCGGACATCTGCAGCATCGGCGGCAACCTGGCGTGCAATGCCGGCGGACCGCGCGCGGTGAAGTACGGCACCAGCCGCGACAACGTGCTCGGCCTGGTGGCGGTGACCGGTGCCGGTGAACTGATCCAGTGCGGCGGCGCCTACACCAAGGATGCCACCGGCTACGACCTGACCCATCTGCTGGTGGGCAGCGAGGGCACGCTGGCGGTGATCGTCGAAGCCACCCTGAAACTGACCCCGCTGCCGGTGACCCAGGCCGGGTTGCGCGTGCTCTACCGCGACGCCGATGCGGCGGCCGCCGCCGTGTCACGGCTGATGGCGCAGCCGGTGGTGCCCACCCGCCTGGAGTTCATGGACGCACGCAGCCTGGAGCTGCTGCGCCGGAACGGCGCCGAGGTGCCGCCCGCCGGCGCGATGCTGCTGGTCGAAGCGGATGGCGACCACGACACCCTGCCCTATCTGCTGCAGGCCCTGGCCACCGCCGCCGAAGGCGACGGCATGCTGGCGCTGGACGTGGCGATGGAAGGCAGCGCGCGCGAGAAACTGTGGGCGGCGCGCAAGGCGCTGTCGCCGGCGCTGCGCAGCATCGCGCCGGGCAAGATCAACGAAGACGTGGTGGTGCCGGTGTCGCGCATCCCCGACCTGGTGGCCGGGGTGCAGGCGCTGGCGCAGCAGTACGCGCTGACCATCGTCACCTTTGGCCATGCCGGCAACGGCAACCTGCACGTCAACATCCTGTACCACCCCGACGACGCCGACGAGAACGCACGCGCGCACGCCGCGCTGCCGAAGATCTTCGAGCTCACGCTGGCGTTGGGCGGCACGCTGTCGGGCGAGCATGGAATCGGCCTGGCCAAGCGCGCTTTCATGGCGCAGGCGTTCACGCCGGCCACGCTGGCGGCGATGCGGGCGATCAAGCAGGCACTGGATCCGGACGGGATCCTCAATCCGGGGAAGGTGTTGCCGCCTGCGTGAAGAGCAGCGGAGCAGAGCTCCGCTCTACGTGGGGGGCGACGCCGTTGGCTTACAGCTCGTTGAAGTGTTCGTAGCCGCTGGGGCCGCTGGAGTCACTGCCGGTGCTGACGCCGTTGCCGGCGACGATGGCGCCGACACGGGTGAGCGGCAGCGCCAGACGGCTGGCCAGGTCAGCCAGCGCTGCACGCTGCGCAGGCGCAGCGGTGAAACACAGTTCGTAGTCGTCGCCGCCGCGCAGCGCGGCGTCGCGCGCATGGGCCAGGCCGATGCGGGCGCGCGCGGCTGCGGAAATGGGCAGCTGTTCGGGATCGATCAGCGCACCGACCCCACTGCGCTCGCAGATGTGGCCAAGGTCGGCCAGCAGGCCGTCGGAGATGTCTACCGCCGCATGCGCAATGCCCACCAATGCGGCACCCAGTGCCACCCGCGGCGTGGGCCGGGCCAGGCGCTGGCGCAGGTGATCCACCTGGGCGTCTTCGGCCGGAAAGCGCACGTCCAGCGTACCGGCCTGCCAGGCGCGCAGCGCCACCGCCGCATCGCCGAGCGTGCCGCTGACCCAGATGTCGTCGCCCACCTGGGCGGCGTCGCGGCGCAGTGCCGTGCCTGCGGCGACCTGCCCCATCGCGGTGACCGACAGCGACAGCGGGCCGCGCGTGGTGTCGCCGCCGACCAGTACGATGTCATGCAGGTCGGCCAGGGCGAAGAAACCGTCGGCAAACGCGTCCACCCACTCCGTTTCCGCGTCCGGCAGCGACAGCGCCAGTACGCACCACGATGGGCGCGCGCCCATCGAGGCCAGGTCGGACAGGTTCACCGCCAGGGTTTTCCAGCCGATGTCGTACGGCGGGGTTTCGGCCGGGAAGTGCACACCACTGTTGAGCGTGTCGGCGGTCACCACCAGCTGCTCGCCGCCACGCGGCTGCAGCAGCGCGGCATCGTCGCCGATGCCGAGCACCACGTCGGCACGCGCGCGGGTGCGCGTGCGGATGCGTTCGATCAGGGAGAATTCGGCAAGGGACATGGCATGCCCGGGCCGCGGCTCAGTGTCCGCTTTCGGTCTTGCGCCACTCGACCGCTGCGCGGTCCAGCACACCGTTGACATAGGTGTGGCCGTGTTCGGAACCGAAGCGCTTGGTCGACTCGATCGCTTCGTTGATCACCACGCGGTACGGCACGTCCTGCCGGTACAGCAGTTCATAGGCGGCCACGCGCAGCGCGGCGCGCTCGATCGCATCGACCTCGTCGATGCCGCGGTCCACGAACGGATCCAGCGCTTCGTCCAGGCTCTTGCGGTGGTCCAGCACGCCGTGCACCAGCGCCTCGAAGTAGGCCAGGTCGGCGATTTCGCGGGCCTGTTCGTGGGCGAACTGGGCGATCACAGACTGCGCATTGCCGCCGGAGATCTGCCACGCGTAGATGGCCTGCAGGGCACGACGGCGCGCGCGCGAGCGCAGCACGGGGTCGATGCCATCGCGGCGGACCGGCTTGCCGGAGGGCTTGCCCGGGTTTGACTTGTTCACGGCAACTGCTCCAGAAGATTGACCATTTCCAACGCCGTCAGTGCGGCTTCCTCACCCTTGTTGCCGTGGCTGCCACCGGCGCGCGCTTCGGCGTCCTCGGCACGTTCCACGGCCAGCACGCCATTGAGCACCGGCACGCCGAAGTCCAGCTGCACGCGCATCAGGCCTTCGGCGCAGCCATCGGCCACGTGTTCGTAGTGGCGGGTGTCGCCACGGATCACACAGCCCAGGGCGATGATCGCGG
This sequence comes from Stenotrophomonas bentonitica, assembly GCF_013185915.1. NCBI lineage: Bacteria > Pseudomonadati > Pseudomonadota > Gammaproteobacteria > Lysobacterales > Lysobacteraceae > Stenotrophomonas > Stenotrophomonas bentonitica. Next base: position 135,235 of record NZ_JAAZUH010000003.1, read on the forward strand.
CATGTTCATGCGCGGCGGCCAGGCGGGCGGCCACCAGCGGCAGTTCCCAGGCGCCCGGGACGCGGATCACGTCGATGGCGGCTTCCTCGATGCCGTTGCCGGCCAGGCTCTGGCGCGCGCCGGCCACCAGCACGTCGGTGATGCGGGCATTCCAGCGGCTGGCAAGGATGGCGAAACGGGCCGCTTCGGGGGTGCGAAGGTCGCCTTCGTAGTGGCTCATGGTCGAGGGGGGAATCCTGATTGGGGGGATATTCTACCGTACGCCCGGGCGATGCCCGGGCGTTTGCGCGTGGGTTGGGTCTGCGGGGACACGCATGGCGTGTCGCTACGCGCCTACGGGGTGACGGTGTCTATGATTTCCAGGCCGTAGCCGGCCAGGCCGATCTGGCGGCGCGGGGTGCCGAGCACGCGCAGCTTGCCCAGGCCGAGGTCGGACAGGATCTGGGCGCCGGCACCGTTGCGGCGCCACTGGCTCACGTCCTTGTCCTTGCCCGGGGTGACCGGCTGCGGCTGCTGGCGCAGGCGGGCCAGCAGGCTGTTGGTGTCGCGCGGGGCCGAGAGCACCACCATCACGCCGCGTTCGGCGGCGGCAATGGCGCGCAGGGCGTCGGTGGCGGCCACGCCGAAATCGTCGCGGCGCCAGTGCAGCAGGTCGGCCAGCGGGTTCTCCACCTGGACCCGGACCAGGGTCGGCTCGGTGTCCGGGGTGCCACGGACCAGCGCGAAATGCAGGTCGTGGGCGATCCGGTCGCGGTAGGTGACCAGCTTGAACGGGCCGAACTCGGTGTCGATGTCGCGCTCGTCGACGCGCTCGACGGTCTTTTCGGTGGCCAGCCGGTAGGCGATCAGGTCGGCGATCGAGCCGATCTTCAGGCCATGCTCGCGGGCGAACACTTCCAGCTCCGGGCGGCGCGCCATGCTGCCGTCCGGGTTGAGGATCTCCACCAGCACGCCGGCCGGTTCCAGCCCGGCCAGCATGGCCAGGTCGACGCCGGCTTCGGTGTGCCCGGCGCGGGTCAGCACACCGCCCGGCTGGGCGATCAGCGGGAAGATGTGGCCCGGCTGGTGCAGGTCGGCCGGCTTGGCGTCGGGCTTCACCGCAGTGCGGATGGTATGCGCGCGGTCGTAGGCGGAAATGCCGGTGGTGACCCCTTCGGCGGCCTCGATGCTCACCGTGAAGTTGGTCTGGAACTGCGCGGTATTGGCCTGCACCATCGGCGCCAGGCCGAGGTCGGCGGCCCGCTCGCGGGTCAGCGGCAGGCACACCAGGCCACGGCCGTGGGTGACCATGAAATTGATGTCCGACGGCTTGACCAGCTCGGCGGCCATGATCAGGTCGCCTTCGTTCTCGCGGTCTTCGTCGTCGACGATGACCACCATGCGGCCGAGGCGGATGTCCTCGAGGATCTCGGGGATGGGGGCGAAGTTCATGCGCGGGCTTCCTGTGCCTGGGGGGCGATCAGACGTTCGACGTAACGGGCGACCAGGTCGATTTCCAGGTTCACCGCGCTGCCCACGCCGGTGGCGGCGAAGGCGGTGTTGGCCACGGTATGCGGAATCAGCGCGACCTCGAAGCCGACATCGTCCACTTCATTGACGGTCAGGCTGACCCCGTCCACGCAGATCGACCCCTTCTTGGCGATGTAGCGCAGCAGCCCGGCCGGGGCGGCAAAGCGCCAGCGCTGGGCGCGCGCGTCCTCATGGATGGACAGCACCTGGCCCAGGCCGTCGACATGGCCGCTGACCAGGTGGCCGCCGAGGCGGTCGGTCGGGCGCATCGCGCGTTCCAGGTTGATTACCGCGCCCGGTGCCAGCTGGCCCAGCGTGGTCAGGCCGAGCGTCTCGGTCGAGGCATCGGCCGCGAACGAGGTCGCGTCGAAGGCGACCACGGTCAGGCACACGCCGTTGATGGCGATGCTCTCGCCCATCTGCACGTGTTCGAACGGCAGGCTGCCAACGTGGAAGGTGAAGCGGACATCGCCGCCAAGGGGATCGCGAGCGGCCAGGTGGCCGACGCCTTCGATGATTCCAGTAAACACTAACGTTCTCCGCGAAAAGTGAGCGAAAAACGCCGCAAGGCAAACAGGCGGGCGCAGGGCCGCGTAGGCCCTGTGGCACCGTCTTCTTTCATCCGGACTATACCGTCGGCTCCGGCATCGGACCGGATCTGCTGACCTTCCGGCGGGGCCGGAAGCGCTCGCGGGCTCGTGCTTGCGCACCTACCGCCGGTGGGGAATCGCACCCCGCCCTGAAGACGTTTGTATACCGGCGAACCGGCCCGGCCATTGTAACAGCGCTGGCTGAGTGGTCGCTTTCTGTGAAACTTTTGTTAAGATGCGCCCCGCGGCGTAGAACGCCGCCCCGCTGTCCACTGAAGGGACGGCTGAAACGGACCTCACTCCCAAAGGAAATTCATGCGCAAGATCATCGCCCTGGCCGCCGCTCTGCTGGCCGCTGCCCCGCTCACCGCCTCCGCTGCCGACAGCATGAGCTACACCTGGGTCGAAGGTGGCTGGACCCAGCTGCAGATCAGCAGCCCGGGCAGCAACCCGAAGCTGGATGGCGGCTACGTGCGTGGCTCGTTCGCCATTGCCGAACAGGTGTACGTGTTCGGTGGCTACAGCCAGGTCTCGGAAACCTATGACCTGAGCGACGACTTCGGTCGCGTCAGCATCAAGCAGGAACTCAACCAGCCGGAACTGGGCATCGGCTACCACATGCCGTTCACCGACCGCCTGGACTTCACCACCGACATCGCCTGGATGCGCATCAACGACGAACTGACGTTGAAGCAGGACAACTGGGCGGACCAGAGCCTGAAGACGCACACCAACGCCGGTCGCGTTACCGCTGGCCTGCGCGGCAAGCCGTCGCGCGCCACCGAAGCCTGGCTGAAGGCCGGCTACATCGATGGCAGCGACATGGACGGCGAGTGGATCGGCACCCTGGGCGGCCAGGTCAAGTTCAACCGCACCTGGGGCCTGGTCGGCGAAGTCCAGTACTTCGACGACATCACCCAGTACTCGGTGGGCGTGCGCGCCAGCTTCTGAGTTACCGATCGGGCTGCGCTCAACCGCGCCATGATCGACGGGCCCCGAAAGGGGCCCGTTTTTTTTTTGCCTGTCGCTCAGGTGCGCAGCAGCAGCCGCAGGTCCTGACCCACCTGGCGTTGGTCTACCAGCCGCAGCCTTTGCTGCTGCTCCATGCTGTGGATGCCGAGGCCTGCCAGCAGCGGCCTGCCGTGTTCGCCGAGCAGGGTCGGCGCCTGGTAGAGCAGGAGTTCGTCCACCCAGCCGCCGGCCAGTAGTGCGCCGCAGAGGGTGGCGCCGGCCTCGGTATGTACTTCATTGATGCCGCGGTCGGCCAGCAGGGCCAGCACCGCGGCCAGGTCCAGGTGGCCGTCAACGCTGGGCACGCTGGCGAATTCGGCATCGGCAGCGTCCGGCGCGCTCACCGATGCATCGTGCAGGTACAGCGTGGGCGCCCCACCCTCGCGGACGCGGGCGCATTCCAGCGAACGCAGGCGTGAGTCCAGCACCACCCGAAGCGGCGGGATCACCTCGGTGCCGGACAGGCGCACGGTAAGCTGCGGGTCGTCGGCAAGCACGGTGTCGGCGCCGGTCAGGATCGCGCCGGCGCGTGCGCGCCACTGCTGCACGTCTTCGCGGGCGGCGGCGCCGGTGATCCATTTGGAGCTGCCGTCGGCCATCGCGGTACGGCCGTCCAGGCTGGCGGCGAGCTTGACCCGCAGCCACGGGCGGCCGCGCTCGACCCGCGACAGGAAGCCGAGGTTGAGCTCACGCGCCTGCGCGGCCATCAGGCCTTCAGCGACCTCGATGCCGGCCTCGCGCAACAGGGTGAAACCGCCACCGTCGACCTTGGGGAACGGGTCGCGCATGGCGGCGACCACGCGCGAGACGCCGGCTTCGATCAGTGCGAGGGCGCACGGCGGCGTGCGACCGTAATGGGCGCAGGGTTCCAGGGTGACGTAAGCCGTGGCGCCTTGTGCTTCCTCGCCCGCCTGCCGCAGCGCGAACACTTCCGCATGCGGGCCGCCGGTGCGCTGGTGCCAGCCTTCGCCGACCACGCGGTCGTCGTGGGCGATGACGCAGCCCACCATGGGGTTGGGCCGTGCGGTGAAGCGGGCGCGTTCGGCCAGGCGCAGGGCGTGCGCCATGTGCAGGTGGTCGAGGGTGGAGAAAGTGCTCATTGCCTGATGGTAATGCAGGCGGGGTGCGGGAGGCCGCGGGGCAGAGATCCCGATCAGCGGGGCAGAGCCCCGCTCTACCCCTTCTTTTTCTTGGTCAGGGCGATCACATCGCCCAGCAGCTGCAGCTGTTCGGTGCTGGCCGGCAGCTCGCGTTCGAGCTTCTCGATTTCCTCGCGGAAATCGGCGACGTCTTCGAAGCTGCGGTAGACCGAGGCAAACCGGACATACGCGACATGGTCGAGCTTGCGCAGTTCGTTCATCACGAACTCGCCGACCTTGATCGAGGGGATTTCGCGCTCGCCGCACATGCGCAGCTGCTGCATCACCGCGCGCACCGCCAGTTCGATCTTGTCTTCGGGCACCGGGCGCTTCTGCAGCGCGCGGTCGAAGCCGACCCGCAGCTTGCGCGCGTCGAACTGCTCACGGCTGCCGTCGCTCTTGACGATCGCCGGCAGCTTCAATTCGATGGTTTCCAGGGTGCTGAAGCGCTCGTTGCAGGCCTCGCACTCGCGCCGACGGCGGATCGTCGCGCCGTCTTCGGAGACGCGCGAGTCGATCACCCGGGTATCGGCATGCTGGCAGAACGGACAGTACATGGAACGCCTTGCATCAGGAAAACGTCATGCCGTGGTCACGGCAGCGTCGCAAAGGTACCTGAGAAGACCGTGGCGTACAAATCGGGACGTGGTTCATGGTTCCCGGCAGCGACGCCTGGCGCCGCTGCCGGGAGGTACATCAGCCGTAGACCGGGTACTTGCGGCACTGGGCGCTGACCGCGTCGCGGACGCGGGCGATCACCGCGGCATCGGCCGGCGCGTCGAGCACGTCGGCGATCAGGTTGGCCAGTTCGACGCAGTCCTGCTCGGTGTAGCCACGGGTGGTCACCGCCGGGGTGCCCAGGCGCAGGCCCGAGGTCACGAACGGCGAACGCGGGTCGTTCGGCACCGAATTCTTGTTGACGGTGATGTGGGCCTTGCCGAGGGCGGCTTCCGCGTCCTTGCCGGACACGTCCTTGCCGATCATGTCGACCAGCATCAGGTGGTTTTCGGTGCCGCCGGAGACGATCTTGTAGCCGCGCGCGATCAGGGTGGTGGCCATCGCCTGGGCGTTCTTCACCACCTGCTGCTGGTAGGCCTTGAAGCCCGGCTCCAGCGCTTCCTTGAAGGCCACGGCCTTGGCCGCGATGACGTGCATCAGCGGGCCGCCCTGGATGCCCGGGAACACCACCGACTGCAGCTTCTTCTCGATCTCTTCGCCGGCGCCCTTGGCCACGATGATGCCGCCGCGCGGACCGCGCAGGGTCTTGTGGGTGGTCGAGGTGACCACGTGGGCGTGCGGCAGCGGGCTCGGATAGACGCCGGCGGCGATCAGGCCGGCCACGTGGGCCATGTCCACGAACAGGTAGGCGCCGACCTTGTCGGCGATGGCACGGAAGCGCGCCCAGTCCACCACCTGCGAATAGGCGGAGAAGCCGGCCACGACCATCTTCGGCTTGTGCTCCAGGGCCAGGCGTTCGACTTCGTCGTAATCGATCAGGCCCTGCTCGTTCACGCCGTACTGCACGGCATTGAAGATCTTGCCGGAGGCATTGACCTTGGCGCCGTGGGTCAGGTGGCCGCCGTGGGCCAGGCTCATGCCCAGGATGGTGTCGCCCGGCTGCAGCAGCGCGAAGTACACCGCCTGGTTGGCCTGCGAGCCGCTGTGCGGCTGCACGTTGGCGTAGTCGGCGTCGAACAGCTGCTTGAGGCGGTCGATCGCCAGCTGTTCGGCGATGTCCACGTACTCGCAGCCGCCGTAGTAGCGCTTGCCCGGGTAGCCTTCGGCGTACTTGTTGGTCAGCTGGCTGCCCTGGGCTTCCATCACGGCCGGGCTGGTGTAGTTCTCGCTGGCGATCAGCTCGACGTGGTCTTCCTGACGCTGGGTTTCGGCGGCAATGGCCTTGGCCAGTTCGGGATCGTAGGTTTCGATGCGGACGTCACGCGGGAACATCGCTTACTCCAGGCAGAAGGGGGGAACAGCGGGCCTGTGATTGTAAGGCGGAACCGGGGCTGGAACGAAAAAGCGCGCCCTTGGGGCGCGCCTGGGGTCGGGTCCGCGTCAGCCACGCAGGGCGTGGCTCTACCCGTGTCCCGCCGGTAGAGCCACGCCCTGCGTGGCTGCCCCGGGATCAACGGTTGATCACGTAGTCCGCGATGATCCCGGTGGCGATGGCGACCAGCAGCAGGTTGCCACGGTCGTCGCGGATCCAGTGGTGGTCACGCGGCGGGCGGCGCACCGAGTAGCGGCTGTAGTCGTTGACCACGTAGACCGGGCCCCGGTAGTACTCGTTGTAGCGGTGGCCACGGGCCCAGCCGTAGCCGCCGTAGACCGGGCGCGGCGCCGGACGGTAGACCACGCGCGGCGGCGGGGCCGGACGGTAGTAGCGGCGATTGTCGTAGTAGCGGCGGTCATGGCGGGCTTCGCGACGGTCTTCGTGCCACTAGCGGTGGTCCTCGCGACGTTCGCGGCGGTCTTCATGGCGTTCACGACGATCCTCGTGACGCTCGTGCCTGTCGTGGCCACGGCCACGGTGGTCGTCGGCAAAGGCCGGGGCAATGCTGCCCAGCGCCAGCAGCGAGGCCACGGTTCCGACCACAATTCGATTGATGCGCATGATTGGCCTCGCTTGGTGGATTGACGCTTCCTATCATGCTGACGACATCTGAACGGTTTCCCGCTGGAAACGGTTTCCATTTGCACCGCTTTGACCGCCCATTCAGGCAGTGGCAAGCCCCGCCCCATGGGCCGTTCGGCGGCTGGCGGCGCTTCCGGCTATAATTGAGCCCATCCTTTTTCCTTCTGTTCCTGTTCCTGCCGGAACGGGCGCAGGGTTGCGCCTTCGGAGAGCTCATGTCCTCGCAATACATCTACACCATGAACCGCGTCAGCAAGGTGGTCCCGCCCAAGCGGCAGATCATCAAGGACATCTCGCTGTCGTTCTTCCCGGGTGCCAAGATCGGCCTGCTCGGCCTGAACGGCGCCGGCAAGTCGACGGTGCTGAAGATCATGGCCGGCGTGGATACCGACTTCGAGGGCGAAGCCCGCCCGCAGGCCGGCATCAAGGTCGGCTACCTGGCCCAGGAACCGGAGCTGGACCCGACCAAGACCGTGCGTGAAGCGGTCGAGGAAGGCGTGGGCGAAGTGCTGCAGGCCCAGGCCGCGCTGGACGCGGTGTACCTGGCCTATGCCGAGGAAGGTGCCGATTTCGACAAGCTGGCCAAGGAACAGGAGCGCCTGGAGGCGATCCTGGCTGCCGGAGATGCGCACACCCTGGAAAACCAGCTGGACGTGGCCGCCGACGCGCTGCGCCTGCCGCCGTGGGATGCGATCGTGGGCAAGCTGTCGGGCGGTGAAAAGCGCCGCGTGGCGCTGTGCCGCCTGCTGCTGCAGAAGCCGGACATGCTGCTGCTCGACGAACCGACCAACCACCTCGACGCGGAGTCGGTGGAATGGCTGGAACAGTTCCTGGCGCGCTACACCGGCACGGTGGTGGCGGTGACCCATGACCGGTACTTCCTGGACAACGCCGCCGAGTGGATCCTGGAACTGGACCGCGGCCGCGGCATTCCGTGGAAGGGCAACTACACCGACTGGCTGATGCAGAAGGAAGAGCGCCTGAAGCAGGAAGACAACCAGGAAAAGGCCCGCCAGAAGGCGATCCAGAAGGAACTGGAGTGGTCGCGCCAGAACGCCAAGGGTGGCCGCACCAAGGGCAAGGCGCGTCTGGCCCGCCTGGAAGAGCTGCAGTCGGTCGATTACCAGAAGCGCAACGAAACCAATGAAATCTTCATCCCGCCGGGGGAGCGCCTGGGCAACTCGGTGATGGAGTTCAAGAACGTGTCGAAGAAGTTCGGCGACCGCCTGCTGTTCGACGATCTGAACTTCCTGGTGCCGCCGGGTGCGATCGTGGGCATCATCGGTCCGAACGGTGCGGGTAAGTCGACGCTGTTCAAGATGATCACCGGCCAGGAAAAGCCGGATTCGGGCGAGATCGTGGTCGGTCCGACGGTGCAGCTGTCGTACGTGGACCAGAGCCGCGACGCGCTGGAAGGCAACCACAACGTGTTCCAGGAAATCGCGGGTGGCCTGGACATCCTCAACATCAACGGTGTAGAGATCCAGTCGCGCGCCTACATCGGCCGCTTCAACTTCAAGGGCCAGGACCAGCAGAAGCTGGTGGGCTCGCTGTCCGGTGGTGAGCGTGGCCGCCTGCACATGGCCAAGACCCTGCTGCAGGGTGGCAACGTGCTGCTGCTCGACGAACCGTCGAACGACCTGGACATCGAAACCCTGCGTGCGCTGGAAGATGCGCTGCTGGAGTTCCCGGGCAACACGTTCGTGATTTCGCATGACCGCTGGTTCCTGGATCGCATCGCGACCCACATCCTGGCGTTCGAAGGCGACTCGCACGTGGAGTTCTTCCAGGGCAACTACCGCGAGTACGAAGAAGACAAGCGCCGCCGCATGGGCGACGACGCCGCCCCGAAGCGCCTGCGCTTCAAGGCGCTGAAGTAACAGTGAAACGGCCGCGCTCGCGCGGCCGTTTTGTTTTTGTGGTTTGGGTGCAACGCTCAAAGCGCGGCGTTTTCATTTGTACGAGCTGGGGCGGCCGTCGGGCAGCCCCGCTCCGGGACACGCCGTGAACCCATCCATGGGGGCTGCTAGAAAACATCCATGTTTTCTAGCGTCCCTCCGGGGCTACCCGCCGGCCGCCCCCGATAGTTGGTCGCGTGCGGTTGGCAAGAGCGAACACGCATGGCGTGTCCCTACGCGATGCCGACGATGCGTTGCCGTTGCCGTTCCCAGGCCACCGATGTTCTATCGAGGGGTCGGCGGGTGGGGGGGTACGGGACCGTGAAGGCACATGGATGTGCCGCCCGAGCCTAACGGGGTGAAGGCGCACTGCTTGCGAGGCACTGCCTCGCGTGCGACTGAACGCCCAGCCGCTGGCGGCTGGGCCGGGGCCCGGAGGGTATAAGGCGTGTCCCGTACCCCCCCGCCCGCCGACCCCAGCCAGTGGCACCACCAGACGAAGGCTGTTGCTGTTGCTGTTGCTGTTGCTGTCGCTCTGATTCGCCTTTCAATGGATCCCCCACCATGAAACTGTTTGAACGCCTGTTCCAGCTCGAAAAGCACGGCACCACCGTGCGCACCGAACTGCTGGCCGGGCTGACCACGTTCCTGACGATGTCCTACATCGTCTTCGTTAACCCCGACATCCTGTCCACCACCGGCATGGACCCGGGCGCCGTATTCATCGCCACCTGCCTGGCCGCCGCGCTGGGCTCGCTGGTGATGGCGTTCGCCGCCAACTTCCCGGTCGGCATGGCGCCCGGCATGGGGTTGAATGCGTTCTTCGCCTTCACCGTCGTCGGCGCCGCCGGCCTGCCCTGGCAACAGGCGCTCGCCGCCGTCTTCATTTCCGGCCTCGTATTCCTCGCCCTCTCACTGACCGGCGTGCGTGCCTGGCTGGTCGAAGGCATTCCCGCCTCCCTGCGCGCCTCGATCGTTGCCGGCATCGGCCTGTTCCTCGCCATCATCGCCCTGCAGAAGTCCGGCGTCATCGTCGCCAACCCCGACACCCTCGTCGCGCTCGGCCCGCTCAACACCGCCCCGCCCCTGCTCGCCCTCGCCGGCTTCCTGCTGATCTCCATCCTGGAAGCACGCCGCATCAAAGGCGCCATCCTGATCGGCATCCTCGCCGTCACCGGTGCCGCCTGGCTGCTTGGCAACGTCCAGTACCACGGCATCGTTTCCCTGCCGCCCAGCCTTGCCCCCACCTTCCTCCAGCTCGACCTGCCCGGCCTGCTCCACCACGACGGCGGCGCCCCGCTCGCCGTGCTCCTGCAGGTCGTGCTCGTGTTCGTGCTCGTTGAAGTGTTCGACGCCACCGGCACCCTGTATGGCGTTGTCGGCCGCGCCGGGCTGCTCAAACTGCCCGGTTCGCAGAAGCGGTTTGGTCGCGCGTTGCTTGCCGACAGCACTGCCATCGTCGCCGGCTCCCTGCTGGGCACCAGCAGCACTACTGCATTTGCCGAAAGCGCCTCTGGTGTGCAGGCGGGTGGGCGTACCGGGCTCACCGCCCTGGTGGTAGCCGCATTATTCCTGGCTGCGCTGCTGTTCTCCCCGCTGGCCGGCATGGTGCCCGGCTATGCCACCGCGCCCGCGCTGTTGTTCGTCGCCGGGTTGATGCTGCGTGAGCTGGTCGATGTCGAATGGAACGACCTCACCGAATCCGTACCTGCCGCGCTCTGCGCGCTGGCAATGCCGTTCACCTATTCGATCGCGAACGGGTTGGCGTTCGGGTTCATCGCGTATGCCGCGTTGAAGGCTGGCACCGGGCGCTGGCGGGAAGTGCATCCGGCCGTTTGGCTGGTGGCCGCATTGTTCGTGGCGCGGTACGCGCTCGAATGATTTTTTCTATTCCGGCGGCAGCTCGAATACCTGGCGCAGGTACGCCAGGTAGCCCGGGTCGTCGCACATGCTCTTGCCCGGCGAATCGCTGAGCTTGGCCACCGGCTGGCCGTTGCAGCGGACCATCTTGATCACGATGTTCAACGGCGTCGGGCCCAGGTCGTTGGTCAGGTGCGTGCCGACCCCGAACGCCACCTGGCAGCGGCCACGGAAGTAATCGAACAGGCGCATCACCTTCTCGATGTTCAGCCCGTCGCTGAACACCAGCACCTTGCTGCGCGGATCCACCCGACGCTCCTTGAAGTGCGCCAGCATCCGGTCGCCCCAGCTGAACGGGTCGCCCGAATCGTGCCGCACCCCGTCGAAGAGCTTGCAGAAATACATGTCGAAGTCGCGCAGGAACGCCTCCAGCCCGACCACGTCCGACAGCGCGATGCCCAGGTCGCCCCGGTACTCGCGCGCCCACGATTCCAGCGCCGCCACCTGCGAATCGCGCAGCCGCGGTCCCAGCGCCTGGAATGCCTGCAGGTACTCGTGCGCCATCGTGCCGTGCGGCGTCATCCCATACAGCCGCGCGAAATGCACATTGCTGGTGCCCACGAACTGATCGCCCAATGCCTCGCGCATCATCGGCAGCATCCGCGCATGCCAGTCGCGCGAATAACGGCGGCGACTGCCGTAGTCGGCGATGCGGCACAGCTCGAAGCCCGGCGTGTCGCGCAGCAGCGCGGTCTTGGCCTGCAGGCGGCGCTCGCCCTCGGCGAAATCCGGCGTGCTGGCATTACGGAACCAGACCTCGTTGATGATCGCCAGCAGCGGCACCTCGAACAGGATCGTGTGCAGCCACGGTCCGGTGATGTCCAGCTCGATCTCGCCCGGCACGGTCTGCGACGCACGCAGGTCGATGTACTTGCGGTCCAGGTGGAACAGGCCGAGGAAGTCGGCGAAGTCCGGCTTCACGAAGCGAAGCCCGCGCATGTAATCCAGCTCTTCAGCCGTGAAGCGCAGCGTGCACAGGTGGTCGATTTCGGCGTTGATCTGGTCGATGTACGCCGCCAGGTCGATGCCGGGCGTGCGGCACTTGAACCGGTACTGCACCTGCGCGCCGGGGTGCTGGTGCAGCACCGCCTGCATCATGGTGAATTTGTAGAGGTCGGTGTCCAGCAGCGATTGGATGATCATGGCCGGATTATGCGCTTGGCCACATGTACCGACCACCGGGCCCAGATCGCGCCCCAGACCGCCACCTGCACCAGCACGTTGCGGCGCGGCGCTTCGAACTTGCGGAAGTAGCGCCACAGGCCCCGGTGCTTGTGCCACTCCACGAAGAACGGCCGCGACCGGCTCGATACCCCGCGCACGTGCACCACCTGCAGGTCGTTGGCGATCGCCACCACCGCGCCGGCCTCGCGCGCGCGCCGGCACAGGTCCAGGTCTTCGGCATGCAGCCGGTAACCCGCGTCCCAGCCGCCGATGCGCACGAACAGCGCGCGCGGCATCAGCAGCAATGCCCCCGACAGCGCCGGCACCACCTGCAGCGTCTGCGCCGGGTCGGCCGGGATCGCCAGCCGCGCGCCCTGCCCCGGATGACGCAGCATCGCCGCGAAATCCGGGTCGCGACGGCGCACCGCCGCATCCGGCTGGCCCTGCTCGTCGACCTGCTCCACGCCCAGCACGCAGTCGCCCATCGACTCCCCGCGCGCGCGCAGCAGCGCCAGCGTATCGGTGCCGACCATCAGGTCCGGGTTGATGAAGGCCAGCCACGGCGCATGGCTGTCGGCCACGCCCTGGTTGTTGGCCGCCGCAAAGCCGGGGTTGTCCGGGTTGGCGATGAAGCGCACGCGCGGATCCGCGCTGGCGTGGCGCTGCACGATGTCCAGCGTGCCGTCGTCGGAATCGTTGTCCACCACCCGGATCTCGGCGACTTCGGCGGCGGCGCGCAACCGCGCCAGGCAGGCGTCCAGGGTGCTGGCGCTCTGGTAGCTGACGATCACTACGGCAATGCAGGGATTCAAACCGACGACTCCGGGGGCGGGGCGGGCGACGCGAACAGATCGCCCTGGGAACGCGGCATTATCGCCTGCTGGTGCAGCCGCTGCAGGTCTTGGCGCAGCTGGAGCAGCGGGTCGCCCATCAGGAACCCGGCCAGGCGCGGCTGCCAGGCCGGCCAGCGCGTGCCCAACGCTTCCATGTCGCCGTCCTGTGCCTGCGCCTCGCGTTCGCGCGCCACGAAGGCGTTCTCGCACAGTGCATTGCGCCAGCCCAGCCCGGCCATGCGCAGGCTCAGGTCGACCAGCGCCGCGTTCCAGGACGCATAGCTGTGCATGTCCAGGCCGCCCGCCTTGCGCCGCGCGTTGGCCCGCAGCAGCACCGCATGGGTCACCGCCGAGGGCAGCTCCGGGTGCAGGCTGGGCAGTGCCGCGCAGGCCTGGGCCAACGCCTCCAGGTTGTCGGGTATCGGATCGATCTCGCCCAATCGCGGCCACGCGGCGGTTTCGCCGGCGTTGCACCACGGCGTCGCCGAGCCGATCGAGGCATCGCGGGCGAAGCACGCATCGAGCTGCTGCAGCCAACCCGGCGCGGGCACCGCGTCCGGCGCCAGCACCACCACGTCGCTGCCCTCGCAGGCGCGCAGCATTTCATCCAGGTGGGCGACTTCGCCGATCGGGCGTGCGCGGCGGGTGTACTCGGCGCGCAGTGGGGTGTGCGCCAGCCAGTGTTCGATCACCGCCTGCGCGCGCGGCCCGGCTTGGCCGTCGTCGGCCAGCCACGCCGGCGTTCCGGGCGGACTGCCGGCGTCCAGCGCGGCCAGGCAGCGGTCCAGGGCGCTGTCATCGACCGCGATCGGCAGCAACACGATCGTCCCCATCCCTTCCCCTCTGCGCGGCGTCGTGCCCGCAGCGTAGCAGGCGCGGCCGCCGACCGGGCGGCCGCCGCCGGTTCAGCGCTTCGGCCGGGCCGGGAACGGCTCCATCGCGCGGAAGCGGTTGCTGTATTCGTCGGTCAGGTTCCGCGACTCCTGCGCGTTGCGCACGATGGTCGGGGTGAGCAGCACGATCACCTCCGAACGCCCGGTGAGCTGGGTCTTCTTGCCAAACAGCGCGCCCAGTATCGGGATCCGGCTCAGCCCCGGCACCCCGTCGGCGCCGGTTTCGTCGTTGTTGGTGATCAGGCCGGCCAGCATGATGGTGTCGCCGCTCTGTACCGCCGCTTCGGTGGAGATCTTGCGGGTGTTGATCGGCGGGTTGCAGGTGGTGCGGGTCGGGTCGCAGCCGCTGGGGATCGCACCGGCCGAACTGACTTCCTGCACGATGTCCAGGAACACCACGCCGTCGCGGGTGATGCGCGGGCGCACCTTGAGGATCACGCCGGTGTCCAGGTACTGGACCTGGCTGTAGGTGTTGTCGCCGCCGACGCCGGTGTTGACCGACACCGAGTTGATCGGGATCTGGGTGCCCACGTTGAGCGTGGCTTCGGCATTGTTGCGCACGAAGATCGACGGGGTCTGCAGCAGGCGCAGGTTGCTGACCTTGTCCAGCGCGGTCACCACCGCTGCCGCGTTCTTGCCGAGGAACGTCCAGCCGAGGCCACCGTCGCCGACCCGGCCGGAAATGCTGCCCCAGATCGAGCGGCCGAGCGCGCTGGGCAGGTCGATGCCGCTTTCGGTCTTGCCGGTCTGCACCGCCTGTTCGAAGAACCAGTTCACGCCGTAGCTGAGGTCGCCGGTCAGCGCCACTTCGGCCACCTGCGCTTCGATATGTACCTGCATCGGCATCACGTCGAGCTTCTCGATCACCTCGCGGATCGACCGCCAGGCCTGCGGGGTGGAGCGCACCAACAGCGTGTTGGTTTCCTCGACCGCGGAAACGCCGACCGAATCGCCCTGCACTTCCAGGTTGAAGCTGGCGTTGCCGGACTGGCGCTGCGGCAGGCTCATGGTGCCGTCGCCCATGCCGCCGGTGCGGTTGGTGCCGCCGGTGCTGCCGGTGTTGAGGCTGGTGCCGCCGGTGCCGTCGTTGCTGCTCAGGTTCTGGATGTTCGCGCCCGGCGCCAGCGAGGTGTCCAAGCTCCGCCCCCCGCGTCCATTCTCGCTGGCGAAGGCTTCGGCCAGGCGTTCGGCCAGGTCCTTGGCCTTGATGTAGCGCAGTTCATAGGAGAACAGCCGCGCACTGCCACCGGCGGTGTCGATGCGCTCCAGCCACTGCTGGATCTGGTCCAGGTAGCGCGCCTGCGGGGTGATCACCAGCACCGCATTGGCGTTCTCCAGCGGCAGGAAGCGGAACATGCCGGCGCTGGGGGTCTTGCTCTCCTCACCGAACACTTTTTCGAGGTCGGCAGCCACCTGTTCGGCCTTGCCGGTCTGGATCGGGAACACGCCCACCGACATGCCCGACAGCCAGTCCACGTCGAAGATCTCGACCGTGCGCAGGTAGTTCTCAAGTTCCGCGCGGGTGCCGCCCAAGGTGATCACGTTGCGGCCGCCGTCGACGTTGACGATGGCGTTGGGCCGCGCGTACGGCTCCAGCACCTTCTTCATTTCGGTGGCCGAGATGTACTGCAGCGGCACCACCCGCACTTCGAAGCCGCGCGCGTTGGCCGCCGGTGCGGTGCTCGGCGCCACGGTGCCGGCCAACGCCTGGTCGGCGGCCACGATGTTGTAGCGGCCGCCGCTGTAGACCATGCGCGCGTTGTTCCAACCCAGCACCATTTCCAGCAGGTTCAGCGCCTGCGCCGAAGACACCGGCTTGGGCGTGGCCAGGGTCACGGTGCCCTGCACGCCGGGGGCGATCACGTAGTTCTGGCCGAGCATGTCGCCCAGGATCGCCTTGACCACCGCGTGCACCGACTCGCCTTCGAAGTTGAAGGTGGCGGTGCCGGTGCTGGCCTGCGACAACGCCGGCGACGGTGCCGCCGCCGCGCTGCGGTTGATCATGGTGCCGCTGCCACGGCGGATCACCGGCTGCGGGGCGCCGTCGCCCAGCGGCTGCGCGTCCACGCCGTCACGCGAACCGTCGCCGGCCACGACCTGGTGCTTGCCGGTGAGGATCGCATTGCGCTGCACTTCGGGGGCAGGCACGGAAGCGCAGCCTGCAAGCAGGGCGACGGCGAACGACAGGGAGAAAAGACGCAATGTCATGCTTTCACTCTATTTGGTTTGGCCGGAGCCGCCTGACGGCGGCTGCTGCGACTGTTGCTGTTGCTGCAATTGCTGGCGGCGCGCCTGGATGCGGGCGCGGATGGCTTGCATCTGTTGTTCGCTGGGTCCCTGCGCGGGAGGCTGTGCGTTCGGTGTCTGCGTCGCGGCAGCGGCGGCCGCCGCCGCGTTCGCGGCTGCATTGGCGGCGGCTTCGGCGGCCTGCGCGGACGCCGATGGCACGCGCGGCGGCGGGCTGGAGGGCGGAGGCGGCGGCTGGCGAACGGCGTTGCCCTGCCCTGCGGCTGCGGCCGTGCCCAGCACGGTCGGCGGCTCGCCGCCCTGGCCGCTGAAGGTCACCAGCTCCAGCGTCTGCGTGCCACCCGGTCCGTTCACGGTGGCACTGCGCGGCTCCAACGCCACCAGCTGCCAGCCGTTCACCGCCTCGCCATTGAGGCGCAGGCGCAGCGACTGCTTCTGGTCGGTGGTGAGGATGGCCATGCCGAATTCGGAAGTCAGCAGCACGCCGGTCAGGGTGACCGCGCTGGACGTACTTCCGGCATCACTGCCACCGAGCAGGTACGGCCGTGGCTTGCGGTCTTCGGCAAACAGCGGGCGCGCGCCGATGGCGGCGTAGGACTCGGCCGAGGCCAGCCGTTCCGGCGCGGCCGGCGCCAAGGTGGGCAACGCCGGCGGCACGCGGTCGCCGGCGTCCGGCGGCGCAATGCGCCCGCCCACGCCGAACAGCGTGGCGATCCAGATCGCGGCGGCCCAGGCGACCACGCCGCCGAGCCACCAGCTGCGCAGGGAGGCCAGTTCAATCTTCAATGATCGTGCCCTCGTCTACCGGTTGCGCAACGCCCGGGTCGGTCGGTGCGGCCATCGCCGAGCCTACCGGTTCCAGCCCGGCCGGGGCCGGATCGGGCGCCGCCGCAGCCGGAGCAGCCATCGCCTCGGTGCCGGCACCGGGCTTGAGGTAGCCGACCAGCTCGAACGACACGTCCAGGCCGGTGCCGCTTTCATTCGGCGAGGCCTGGAAGCGCTGCGCCAGCAGGTTGAGGTTGCCCACGAACAGGCGCGGGCTGCCGGTTTCCAGCGTGTGCAGCACCGCCGCCATTTCCGGCACGCCACAGCGCAGCCGGACCTGCAGCGCCACGCGCGGGAACTGCGCGTCGCGCGCGGTGTCGGTCAGCGGCGAGCGGTTGCTTATGGTGCAGCTGCGGTTGCCCGGGCTGGCCGAGGCGACCGCGTCCTGCAGGCGGCTGGACAGTGCGGCTGCGGCCGATTCCGCGGTGGGCTCGCGCAGGAAGCCGGGACGCCCCTGCAGCGCCGCTTCCACTTCCTGGAGGCGCTGTTGCACCTGGCCGCGCTGCTCCAGCTGCGCCAGCACGCGCTGTTCGCGCTCCTGCGTTTCGGCGATGTCGCGGTTGATGTCCAGTAGCGGGCGGGTGAACCACGGGTGCACCAGCAGCAGGTAGGCCAGCGCCAGCGCGGCCAGCAGCAGGCCCAGCGCCAGCCAGCGGTCACGGCGTGTCGGCGGCATTGCCATCGGCAACCTCCGGGGCGGGCGTGGCAGCGGCCGGTGCGGTCGGGGCCGGTGCGCCGGGCAACGGCTGCAGTTCGGCGGTGAGGGTGAAGCGGTCGCGGCCACCGGCGCCACCGTCGGCCTGCAGCACGCCGGTCAGGTTGACCTTGCGCCACAACGGCGAGTCCTGCAGCAGCGGCACCAGCTGCGAGGCTTCGCGGCTGAGGCCGATCAGCTGCAGGGTGTTGCCTTCCACCGACAGCTTTTCCAGATAGGTGCCGTCGGGCAGCAGGCGGGTGAGTTCGTTCCACAGCTCCACGGTGCTGGCGTGCTCGCTGCGCTTGGCTTCCAGGAACGCGGCGCCGTCGACCAGCTCCTGCAGCTGCTGGCGTTGCGCGGCCACGCGGCGGGCATCGCGCGCGGAGGCGTCGACCTGCTCACGCAGGCGCTCGGCGGCGGCCTGGCGGTTGTCCAGCAGCTGGGTCGCGGCCAGCGCCAGCAGCACCACGGCGGCGCAGCCGAGCAGCACGTTCCAGCGCCGCATCGGGTCGCGGGTGAGCTGGCGCTGGGTCGCCGGCAGCAGGTTCACCCCGAGCGGCTGGCCGTGGCCATCGTCGGCATCCACCCCGGCCAGCTGCTGCGCCCAGGTGCCGGCCTGCTGCGACCACTGCTCCAGCGCCTGGCGCGGAATCACCACCAGCTCCACCTGCAGCTGGCCGTCGGGCAGCGTGCCCAGTTCGCGCACGTCGTAATGCACCTGGCTGGCTTCAAACGGGGTCTGCCGGTCGATCTCGAAACCGACCACGTCGCGCAGGCGCGGCGCGGCCGCGGCCGGCAGGCGCAGCGGGCGGCGCAGCACCGCAGAGGCCGGCAATACCCAGTGCCGGGGCAGTCCGCGCAGGCGCGCGTCGAGCGCCCGCTCCAGATCCGCGGGCGCGGTCGGCCACGGCAGTTCGGCCACGGCCTGGACCTGCTCGGCGGTGTCGCGGCGCAGCACCAGCTGCTCGGCATGCCGCGACAGCAGCAGCCGCGACTGCGACCAGCCCATGGCCCACTGCCAGCGCAGCGGCAACCAGGCCAGCAGCGAACGCCGCCACCAGCGCAGGCCATTGCCCACGCCGGGCGCGAGCCGTCCCCGTGCCTGCTCCAGACTGTCCCGCCATACCGTCATCGAGCTGCCATTCCCTGCTCCCAGCGAAGTACCGTATAAGTCGTTCCCGGCGTGCCCGCCGTGCCCATGCGCACCACCGCGCGCAGCACCGAGACCCGGCCGCTCGGGTCCGTCGCGCGGCTCTCGATACTATAGGTGCCGCTGCCACTGGCAAGCGCGCCGGTCACGTTTTCGTCGCTCGCCGCCGCGTTGCGTTCGCGTTCGGCCAGAAGCGGCTCGGCGTCCAACCCGAGCGCGGTCAGCACCGGCCCGGCCGCGAAACGGGGATCCGGACGCGACTGCCGACTGTACAGGCTCAGCATCGGTTCCATCCGTTCATACAGGTCCGGATCCATCCCCAGCACCCGCTGCAGTTCGCCCAGGGTCTCGAAGCGCCCGTTGCGCGCGCCATACGGCAGGCCGGCGGCCTGGTAGTCGGCCGTTTCGGCGCCGCCGCCGGGTTGCTTGAGGTTGTCGGGATCGCGCCAGTCCGCAATCGCGCCAGCCAGCTGCTGGGCCCGCCCGGGTTCCACGTCCAGCGCGCGCAGGAAACCGCCGAGCAGGGCGGTGTCGGCCAGGTTGAGATTGATCTTGCCGTTCTCGTCGACCACCCGCAGGTCGATGCGGCGGCCATCGAATTCCCAGCGGTACCGGCGGCCGTCGGCCTGCCAGGACGGCTGCAGTGCGGAGGGCTGCATGCGGAACAGCGCGTATTCCAGTCCGGCGCGCGCATATTCCTGGCCGATCGCATCGTCGCCGATCACCCGCTGCTGCAGGTGCTCGATGCGCGCGCTGAGCGCGAACGCACCGACCACTGCGGTGAGCAGCGCGATCAGCCACAGCACCAGCACCAGTGCGGCCCCGCGTGCGTGCCTCATCGGCGTGCCTCGCGCGCCTGCGACAGCGCGGCGACCATCGGCGGCCACGCCGGTCCCTGCAGCGGCACGATGCGGACTTCGACCAGCAGCGGCAAGCGCCGGGTGTCGTCCCACTGGCTCTGCCATTCGCCGAGCTGGCCGCTCTGCGGGTCGATGCCGCGGTAGCGGAACGCCACCTCGCGCAGGGCGTCGGCCAGCATTTCCGGCGGGCGCGGCGGCGTTTCGGCGATGCGCTCGCCGTTCTGCACCAGGGTCAGCGCCACGTCCAGGCGCAGGTCGTTGCCGTTGCGGTTGACCTGCAGTTCATGCACGTACGACCCGCCGCGGCCGAGGTAACCGGGCAGTTCGGACACGAACAGCATGTGCTGCGGTTCGCCGAGGAAGTACAGCGGCTCGCGGGTAGGATCGGGCGGCTCGGCGGCGGTCGGCAGGGCCATGCTCAGGCGCCGCCGCAGGAAGCCTTCCACCGCGCGCATGCGCTCGTTCTGCGCCGCCACGCGCTCGCCGCGCTGGGCGATGTTCATCGCCGAGCGCACGGTGGCGAACGCCAGCGCCAGCCCGCCGACCAGCAGCACCGTGGCCAGCAGCACTTCGATCAGGGTGAAGCCACGCGCGGTGCGGCGGTTCATCGCGCTGCTTCCGGCGAGTTGGGCAGCAGCCGCAGCGACCGCCATTGCAGGCGCTCGCCATTGCCCTCGCCCCAGCGCACCTGCAGGGTCAGCTGGGCCAGGGTGGGACCGGTGGCGATGCTGGCCGCAGCCGGTTGCAGTGTATCCACGCGCGGGTCGACATACGGTTCGACCTGCAGGTCCCAGCGGTAACGTCCGTCTTCCCAGTCGCCCTGCGTGCGCCCCACCTGCAGCGGTGCCTCGATCCCGGTCGCAGCCAGCAGCGACTGCGCATGCAGGGTCGCGCGGGTGCGCAGGTCGGCGCCGTGCACCTGGCGCGCCGCGCCGGACAGACTGCCCAGCAGCAGGGTCAGCGCCAGCGCCAGCAGCGCGAAGGCGACGATCACTTCCAGCAGCGAATAGCCGCGCTGTCGTTTCATTGCGCACCCCGCACCGGCCCGGAGCGCACTTCGCCGGTGATCCAGGCCACGTCGATGCGCCACAGCGCGTCGCGCACGCCCAGTTCGATGGTGCCGCCGCTGGAGCCGCCGTCCGGATGGAACGCGATGCCGCCCTTGCCGCTGGCCACGCCGGCGACCTGGCCGGCGCCGCGGAAGTGCACCTCGATGGCGGCCGGCAGGCTGCCATGGCGCCCGTTGGCCGCTTCCCAGGTGCGCGCCTGCGGGTCGATCAGGAAGCGTTGGCGCTCACCGGTGGCAATGGCCTGGGTGCGCGTGTAGCGCAGCTGGCTGGCGATCTCCTTGCCCGCATTGCGCAGGCGCATGCCGTCGATGCCACCGTTCATGGCGGTGGCGGTGACCGCACCGATGATCGCGATCAGCGCCACCACCAGCAGCATCTCCAGCAGCGAAACGCCGCGCACGGCCCGGCGTCGCGGCGCGGCGCGCCACAGCCGGGTGCTGCACGGTGCTGCGGACGATGCCAAGCCTGATTACTCGTACTTGATGTCCGCGTCGTAGCTGCTGCCACCAACCTTGCCGTCCTTGCCCAGGCTGATCAGGTCGAACGGCTGGCCTTCGCCGGGTGCGCGGTATTCCAGCGCATTGCCCCACGGGTCGTTGAGTTCGGCCGGCTTGGCGTACGGGCCCAGCCAGCCGCTGCTGCCACCGGGCTGGGTGACCAGGTCGTCGAGCTTGGCCGGCAGCTTGCCGGTGTCGAGCTGGTAGTTCTCGATCTTGCCGGCCATGGTCTGTACCTGCGACTTGGCGATGTTGGCCTTGCCGCGATCGGCACCGCCAAGCACGCGGCTGCCGACCAGGGTCAGCACCGCGCCGATCAGCACGATGACGATGATGATTTCCAGCAGGCTCATGCCCGACTGGTTGCGCGGCGAGGCGAATTGCGAACGGGTGCGACGGTGGATCATGGAAGCTCCTTCAGCCTATGGCATTGGTGAGGTCGTACAACGGCACCAGCACGGCGACGATCACCAGGCCGACCACCGAGGCCAGCACCAGGGTGATCACCGGCACCAGCGCCGACAGCAGGCGGTCGATGGCGCGTGCGGTTTCCTGTTCGAAGGTGTCGGCGGTCTTGAGCAGCATGACATCCAGCGCGCCTGATTCCTCGCCCACCTGGATCATCTGCAGCGCCAGCCGCGGGAAGCGCTTGCCACGCGCGAGCGCGGCGGACAGGCCGTTGCCGTTCTTGACTTCGTCGCTGGCGACATCGACATCGGCGGCCAGCGCGCGGTTGCCCAGCACGTTGCGCGCGATGCCCAGGCCCGACAGCAGCGGCACGCCATTGCGCAGCAGCGTGCCCAGGGTGCGTGCCAGGCGCGCGGTTTCCAGCTTGGCGATCAGCCCGCCGATGCCGCGGCGTTGCAACAGCCAGCCATCCAGCGCCAGCCGCGCGGCGGGCTGGCGCAGTTTGCGCTCGACCACCAGCAGCGCCAGCGCCGGCACCACGATCATCGCCAGCCAACCTTCGCGCACCACCAGCCCGGCGTTGAGCACCCACTGGGTGAACCACGGCAGCGCCACGTCCAGGCTTTCGTACATCAGCGCGAACTGCGGCACCACGTAACCGAGCAGGAACAGCAGCGCGCCGCCAACCACCGCCAGCAGGATCGCCGGGTAGATCAGCGCGTTGATCACGCGGCCCTTCAGTTCCTGGCTGCGCTCCAGGTAGTCGGCCAGCCGCTGCAGGGTGTCGTGCAGGCTGCCACCGGCTTCGCCGGCGCGCACCATGTTGATGTACAGCCGCGAGAACAATCCGTGCTGGCGTTCCAGCGCGGTGGACAGCGCAGCACCGCCGCGCACCACGTCGCGGATGTCGGTGATGACCCGGCGGCTGCGTTCGTCTTCGGGCAGTTCCAGCAGGATGCTGAGCGCGCGGTCCAGCGGCTGTCCGGCGCCGAGCAGGGTCGCCAGCTGCTGGGTGAACTGGACCAGCGCGGCGCCGTCGAACGGCTTGCGCCGCAGCAGCGCGGTCCACGAGGTACTGCCCGCCCCGCCTTCGCCGGCCAGGCGCGCTTCCATCGGAAGATGCCCCTGGTCCTGCAGCTTCGCGGCGACATCGGCTTCGCTGGCGGCGTCCATCTGGCCGTCGAACAGCTCACCGTGCGCGTTGAGGGCCTTGTAGCGGTACTGCGGCATGCTCAGCTTTCCTCCGTCACGCGCAGCACTTCCTCGATGGTGGTGTAGCCCTGCAGCGCCTTGGCCAGGCCGTCTTCGTACATGGTGCGCATGCCGGCGGCGCGCGCGATCTGCTCCACTTCGCCCATGCCGGCGCGACGCATCACCGCGCGGCGCAGCTCGTCGTTCATCACCAGGAATTCCATGATGGTGGTGCGCCCGAGGTAACCGGTGGGCGCCAGCGCCGAGGGCTGCGCGCGGTACAGGAAGATCTCGCCTTCCGGCTGCAGGCGGCGCAGGTCGAACTTCTCGATCTCCTCCGGCGAGGCCGGGTAGCGCAGCGCGTGCTGCGGCTCCAGCCGGCGCACCAGGCGCTGGGCCAGGATGCCGTTGATGGTGGAGGTCAGCAGGTAGTCTTCCACGCCCATGTCGAGCAGGCGGGTGATGCCACCGGCGGCATTGTTGGTGTGCAGGGTGGACAGCACCAGGTGGCCGGTCAGCGCCGACTGGATCGCGATGCGCGCGGTTTCCAGGTCGCGCATTTCGCCGATCATGATGATGTCCGGGTCCTGGCGCACGATGCTGCGCAATGCGCTGGCGAAATCCAGCCCGATCTGCGGCTTGGCCTGGATCTGGTTGATGCCTTCGATCTGGTACTCGACCGGGTCCTCGACGGTGATGATCTTGACGTCGGCGGTGTTGAGCTGGCTCAGCGCGGTGTACAGCGTGGTGGTCTTGCCCGAACCGGTGGGCCCGGTGACCAGCAGGATGCCGTGCGGCTGGTCGAGCACCTTGCGGAACTGCGGCAGGAACGCGTCGGTGAAACCGAGCCGGTGGAAGTCGAACACCACGGTGTCGCGGTCGAGCAGGCGCATCACCACGCTTTCGCCATGCGCGGTCGGCACGGTGCTCACGCGCAGGTCCAGTTCCTTGCCCTGCACGCGCAGCATGATGCGGCCGTCCTGCGGCAGGCGGCGCTCGGCGATGTTCAGCCGCGCCATGATCTTGATGCGGCTGATCACCGCAGCGGTGAGATTGGCCGGCGGGCTTTCGCCTTCGATCAGCACGCCATCGACGCGGTAGCGCACCTTCAAGCGGTTTTCGAACGGTTCGATGTGGATGTCCGAGGCGCGCAGTTCGACCGCACGCTGGATCACCAGGTTGACCAGGCGGATCACCGGGGCTTCGGAGGCGAGGTCGCGCAGGTGTTCGATGTCGTCGACCGCGCTGCCTTCGCCGTCTGCGGTTTCGATGATCGCGCCCATCGCGCTGCGGCCCTGGCCGAACCAGCGCTCGATGACGTCGTCGATCTCCGAACGCAGCCCCACGTGCAGGCGCACCGGCACCGCCATCGCCAGCTGCACCGCGTCGGCGGTGTAGGGCTCCTGCGGATCGCTCAGCCACAGGTCGAGCACGCCGTCGTGCAGGGCCAGCGGACAGGCGTGGAATTGTTTGAGGAAGCGCAGCGACAGCGGCAGCGCGTCGAGCAGGGATTCGGGGGGCGCTTCGGGCACCGCCTTGCCTTCCAGCAGCGGCAGCGCCAGCACCTCGGCACAGGCCTGGGCATGGTCGCGTTCGGACACCAGGCCCAGCCGCACCAGCAGCGGCAGCAGGCTGCCGCCGGACTCGCGCTGCAGCGGGCGGGCGCGGGCCAGGTCGGCTTCTTTCAGCCGCCCATTGCGCAGCAACAGCGCCACGATGCGGGCTTCCGCATCGGTGGACGACTCTTCAGCAAGATCGTGGGTTACCGCATTCACGAAAGCTCTCCTGGCGACCTGCCGACTTTACCAGTTCGCCGCAGGGCCACATGCGGTGGTGGCCGACACAAAAACGGGAGCCCGTCACAGGACGGGCTCCCGCAGGCACTACCGGGCCGTTACTGGACGGCCTGGATGCTCACGCCACTGAAGGCCGATTCGCCGACCAGCTTGATGTAGTACGTGCCCGCCACCGGTGCGGTGAAGCGCACGGTTTCGCTGTTGCCCGGGCGCGCCGACTTGGCGTCGAAGTCCGTCGCGGACGGCTCTTCGCCGGCGCTGACATACAGCGAGACGTTGCCGCTGCCACCGTAGGTGAGGAAGCTCACCGTCTTGCCGGCCGCGGCCTCGAAGCTGTACAGCGTTTCGCTGCCGCCGGCACCGCTCAGGCCGGTGACCGCAACGCGGTTGGTCAGCGGCGTCGCATCCGGCGCGCAGTCGACCGTGCACGGCTCTTCCAGGGCCTTGTCGAGCGCGGCCTTGGCGTCGACGATGCCGCTGCCGATCGGGGTCGCGGCCGGGATGGTCACCGGGAAGGTACGCGCACTCTGCTTGAGCAGCGTTTCCAGCTGGGCCGGGGTCAGCGGGTCCTTGCCGGCCGAGGCCAGCGCGCCCTGCACCAGTGCGGCCACGGCGGCCACGTGCGGCGAGGCCATCGAGGTGCCGCCCATGCCCATGTAGCTGTAGGCACCGGAGGTCGGGGTGGTCAGGCCGTTGTAGCCGGCCTGCCAGACGTAGCCGCCCGGGTTGCCGTCCACGCCGCCACCGCCGCCCGGACCGGACAGGTCCACCACTGCGCCGAAGTTGGAGTAGGAGGCAATGCCGCCGGTGATGCGGGTGGCGCCGACCGAGATCACGTTGGCGCAGCTGGCCGGGCGATAGCCGGAGGCGTTGGAAGCCTGGTTGCCGGCCGCCACCACCACGGTGGTGCCGCGCGACACCGCGCCGTTGATCGCATCCTGGTAGGCCGGGTCGCATGCACCGCCGCCGCCCAGGCTCATGTTGATCACTTCGGCCGGGTTCGGGTTGGCCGGAACGCCGACAACGGTGCCACCGGAGGCCCAGGTGATCGCGTCGGCGATGTCGGACAGGTAGCCACCGCACTTGCCGAGCACGCGCACCGGCAGCACCTTGGCCTTGTACGCCAGGCCAGCCATGCCGATCGTGTTGTTGGTCGCTTCGGCGACCGTGCCGGAGACATGCGTGCCGTGCCACGAGCTGTCTTCGGCCAGCGAGCCGGCGTAGCACTCGTTGTCGTTCTCGACCCAGTCGCCGTAATCCAGCGCACCCGGGACGCGTTCATCGGTGGGACGGCGCGAGGTTTCCGCGTCGCTGATGAAGTCATAGCCTTCCAGCAGGGTGCCGGCGGCAAAGTCCGGGTGCTGCGGCAGGATGCCGGTGTCGAGCACGGCGACCACTACGCCTTCACCCTGCGCCACGTCCCATGCCGCCGGAGCGTTCACGCCGCCGGTGGCGCTGTGCAGGTGCCACTGGTACTGCGCGTAGTACTGATCGTTCGGGATCAGCTGCTTGGTTTCCTTGGCCGGCAGGTCGGCGCGCTGCAGCTTGACGTCGACTGCGGCGTACTGGACCGACGGGTCGGACTGGATTTCCTTCAGCACTTTCTGCAGGTCGGCCTGGCTGAGCTTGCCCTGCAGGCGGATCACGTCCGCACCGGTGCCGAGCCGGCGCAGCAGCTGCGGGCTGGCCGCGGCGCTGCGCGAGGCGGTGCCACCCACGCTGGCGCGCGACACCGCCGAGGTCACCGCGGCCAGCTTGGCCGAACGGTCGGCCGCGGCGGCGGTACCGGTGCGGTACTTGACGATGATGCGTTCGGAATTCTGCTGGGCGGTGCTGGCCTGGCGCGCCGGCTCCTTGACCGGCAGGCCGGCAGCATAGGCGCTGGCGCCCACGGACAGCGACAGCACGGCGGCTGCAAGCACGTTGATGCGAAGGTTCTGCTTCTTGGTCACGTTGAAATCCTCTTCAAGGTCATGGATCAAACGACTGTTCAGGCCAACACTCCATCGGTCACCCCCGGCCGGCCCTGGCCGGGGTTCCCGTGACCCGCCCCCTCAGGCCTTGCATTGCATTCGTGGTTACCAGCCGAAGCCCGCACCCACGCCTACCGAGCTGTCATCACTGCTGAACGCACCGCCCAAAGTGACGGTGGCGCGGTCACTGATGGCGCGCTGATAACCCAGCGACAACGCCGACTCGCCGCTCTGGAAGCCGACGCCGACACCGACCCGGTTCTGCGTGCGGATGCCGGCGGCGCTGGTGGCCATGTTGAGCATGGCCGCGTTCATCGCACCCTGGCGGTCGATGCGACGGTCCTGGTGACGCAGGCGTTCGTCGATCTCGCCCTTGTAGATGTCGAAGGTGTCCGCCATTGCGCTGTACCGCTGGTCGGTATAGCTGTTGGCCGAGGCCACCCCGCCATCCAGCTGGCCCTTGTTGACCGCGTCGGTGGCGGCGCTGCCGGCGGCGACGTTGGTGACCTGGCGTTCGGCCCCCACCGCACCCACCGAGACCGTGTCGGCACGGTCGGCGACCGAGCCCTGGCCCAGCGCCACCGAGTTGGCGGCGGTGGCGCTGGCCCCCTGCCCGATCGCGGTTGCCGAAGCGCCTCTGGCGACGGCGCCTTCGCCCATGGCCACCGAGGTGACCGGCAATGCAGCCGCGACCGGCTGCGAGCTGCCGTAGCTGGCCGCGGTCGGCGCGCCCTGCACCACCGGCGCATCCGCACTGGCGACGCGGGCCGTGTCTGCGCTGGCCGCGGTGGTGGCGGTGGTTGCCGCCGTGTCGGCTGCTTCGGGGGCAGCCGCCACGCTGGCGGTGGACACCGACGCGGTGCGCGCACGCGCCGCGTTGCTGCCGCCACCGGCGATGCGCTGGTCGAGGTCGCTGACCTTGGCGTCGAGCGCGCCCAGTGCATCGCCTACGTTGTTGTAGGTGCTGCCCTGGATCACGTAGTTCGGCGCCACGAACACGCCCTGCATGCCGACGCTGGCGCCGCCGCCGAGGAAGCTGGCGGTGTCGGTCAGCGCCTGGAACAGCTGCCCGCCGTTGATGGCCTGGCGGCTGCTGCTGGCGATGGACCCGTTGGCGACGTTGTCCACGGTGGTGCCGTCGATCCCCGCCAGGGTCAGCGTGCCGCGGCTGCTGTCGTCGTAGCTCAGCGCGTTGACGGTGGCGTTCTCCACCGACCCGATGCGGTCGTCGATATCGCCGACCCGGGTTTCCACCGCGCCCACGCGCTGGTTGGTGGTGTTGAGCTGGCCACCGGTGACCGCGTCGGTGCTGCCGGCGGCGACACGACCGGCCGCGACATTGACGATGCGGCGGGTGGCCGGCGAATCGGTACCGTTGCCGCCACCGACCGAGACCACGTTGGCTTCGGTGGCACGCGAGCCCGCACCCAGCGCCAGCGAGTTCGCCCCGGAGGCGGCGGCGCCGGCACCGAGTGCGACGCCACCGGCGCCGTTGCTGACGAACGCGCCGTTACCGATCGCCACCGCGTTGGTGGCGTTGGTGGAGGACAGGCGGCCGAGCACGGTGCTGTTGGTACCGCTGGCCGTGGCATCGGCACCGACCGCGGTGGCGCCGGTAGCCGACGCGGTAGCGGCGGTACCCAGCGCGCTGCTGCGGGTACCGCTGGCGGTAGCCGCCGAGCCCGCTGCCAGCGCATCGGTGCCGCTGGCGGTGGCGACGCCGGTGCCGCTGGCCTTGAAGCGCTGCCCCACGGCATCGGCGTTGGCCGCGACGCTGTCCAGCTGCGCCTTGTTCACCGCATCGGTGGCATTGACCGCCGCGCCGACATTGGTGATGCGGCGGGTGGCCGGACCGGTGGTGCCGTTGCCGCCACCGACCGAGACCACGTTGGCTTCGGTCGCACGCGAGCCTGCGCCCAGCGCAACGCTGCCGGTGCCGTTGGCCCAGGCGCTCTTGCCCAGTGCGGTGGCGTTGATGCCGCTGTAGGCGTAGCTGTCCTGGCCGAGCGCGGTGGAGCCGGCCGAGGTGGCCCACGCCAGCTGGCCGACCGCGGTGGTCTGCGCAGCGGTGGCCCAGGCACTGGCGCCACTGGCGAAGCTGTTGGCGCCGCTGGCCTGTGCGCTGTTGCCGATGGCGATGCTGTAAGCACCGGAGGCGGTGCTGCCCCAGCCGAACGCAGAGGCGTAATCGCCTGTGGCTTCTGCACCGTAGCCCACGGCCGTGGTGCGCACGCCGCTGGCCGCGCTGAAGGCGCCGACGGCGGTGCTGTAGTCGCTGCCCGCTTCGGCGCTGTAGCCGAATGCGGACGACTGCACACCCGCCGCTGTGGAACCGGCACCGCTGGCGGTGCTGAACGCCCCGTCCGCCTGCGCACCGGCACCGAGCGCGGTGGCGCCGGTACCGCTGGCGCTGGTCGCCTTGTCCAGCAGCACGTTTCCGTTGGCATCTTCGTAGTACAGCGCACCACCGACCGCCGTGGCCGAATCGGCCGTGGCCGACGCGTTGTAACCCGACGCCGATGCATAGCGGCCGGACGCCAGCGAACCGCTGCCGTAGGCCGAAGCGCCGGTGCCGAACGCGTTGGACGCTTCACCGGCGGCGGTGGCGTAGGCGCCATCGACGTAGCTGCCCACGTCATCGCCGTTGCCGCTGCCGGAGGCCTTGAAATAGCGGTTGGTTTCCTCGGCGGTGTCGGCCACTTCATTGAGCTGGTCGAGGTTGACCGCGTCGGTGCCTTCGGTACCGGCGGCAACGTTGGTGATCTGGCGCTGCGAGGTGGCGGTGCCGACCGAGACGCTGTTGTCGCGGTCCGCACTGGAACCGGCACCCAGCGCCACGCTGTTCACGCCGGTAGCGGTGGCGCTTTCGCCCAGTGCGGTGGCACTGGCGGCGTCGGCCCACGAGTTCCAGCCGATCGCGGTGGTGTAGTCATCGGTGGCCCAGGCACCGGCACCGAAGGCCGCTGCACCGGTGCCCGACGCACGCGCCGGAATGAAGCCGGAGAAGGTGCTGCCGCCGATGGCGACACTTTCATCGCCGGTGGCTTCGCTGAACTCGCCGACTGCAACCGCGCTGGCACCCGAGGCGATGGCACCGTAGCCCAGTGCCGACGAGAGCTGGCCGGTGGCTTCGCTGTAGCTGCCGAACGCCGAGGCACCGGCTTCGGATGCAGTGGAACGGAAGCCATTCGCGGTGGCCTGCTGGCCCGACGCTACCGCTTCGCTGCCACTGGCGCTGCTGTACGCACCCGAGGCCTGCGCACCGGCACCGATGGCGCTGGCACCGATCTCGCTGGCGGCGGCACCGTTGCCGACCGCGACGCTGTTCTCGCCGGTCGCCTGGGCCTCGCTGCCCAGCGCTGCGGCGCCTTCGGCCGTGGCCAGCGCGTTGAAGCCCACCGCGGTGGCGTTGTTGGCCAAGGCGTTGGCGCCACTGCCGAGTGCACTGGCACCGTTGCCGATTGCGTTGGAAGCCTCACCGGCGGCGAGCGCGTTGTCGCCGTCGACGAAGGCACCGGCGTCGCTGTCGTCACTGCCGCTGGCCTGGAAGTACTTGCTGGTGGTTTCAGCCACCGCTGCCACTTCCTTCAACTGCGCCAGGTTGACCGCGTCGGTGTCTTCGGTACCTGCACCGACATTGGTGATCTGGCGGTCGATGGCGTCATGCACGACGCCGGCGGCATCGGTCCACGCTTCGGCGGCACCGACCGATACCGAGTTGGCACGATCGGCCAGCGTGCCGGCACCGAGCGCGACGCTGTTTTCGGCGTCCTTGGTGGTCCAGGTGTTGCTGCCGAGCACGCTCGAGTTCACCGCCTGCGCGTAGCTGTTGTAACCGACCACGGTGGCACCGTCTTCGGTGGCCCAGGCTTCGCTGCCGACCGCCGTGGTCTGCACGCCCTGGCTGGCGCTGTTGGCATCGGCGCCGGCCAGCGCGTTGAAGCCCACTGCTACACCGGAATCGGCGGTCGCCGCGTTGTTGCCCAGTGCTACGCCGTAGGTGCCAGCGCGCGCCTGCACGCCGAACGCCGCACCGGCGATGTCGGCGAAGGTGCCCTGGCCGACCGCGGTGGCGACTTCAGAGGCCTGGCTGTAGGTACCGATGGCGGTGCCGAAGAAACCGGCGGTGGCACCTGCACCGAACGCACTGGCGGCCCAGCCGTCAGCGGTGGCGAAGTTGCCGATCGCGGTGGTCTCGCGGCCCAGCGCCCACGCGCCGTAACCGACCGCCGTCGCGGCCAGGCCGCTGGCTTCGGACCCGGCACCGATCGCCACACCACCAAAGCCCTGCGACAGCGCGCCGCCGCCGATGGCGACCGAGGCGTTGCCGCTGGCATTGCTCAGGTCACCCACTGCAACTGCACCCGCGCCGCTACTGGCGGCATTGCTGCCCAGCGCCACCGCATTGTCGGCGGTGGCAGTGGCATTGAAGCCGACCGCGGTGGCTTCGTTGGCGACCACGGTGCTGCCGGCGCCCAGCGCGGTGGCGCCGTTGCCGATGGCGTTGCTGGCTTCACCGGCGGCCAGCGCATCGTCGCCGTCGACGAACGCGCCGGCGTCGCTGGCATCGCTGCCGCTGGCCTGGAAGTACTTGCTGGTGGTGGCGGCCGTGTCGGCCACCGCGTTGAGCTGGTCGAGGTTGACCGCGTCGGTGCCTTCGGTACCGGCGGCCACGTTGGTGACCTGGCGTTCGCTGCCGGCACTGCCGACCGACACGCTGTCGTCGCGGTCGGCAATCGAGTCCGCACCGAGCGCCACGCTGTTCTCGCCTTCGGACGTCGCGGCGTTACCCAGCGCGGTGCTGTTCAAGCCCGACGACCATGCACCACCACCCACGGCGGTGGAGTAGTTGCCGGAGGCTTCGGTCGGCAGCAGGCCGAACAGCGCGCCACCGACGGCCACGCTGTTGGTGCCGCTGGCCAGGCTGCCCTGGCCGGTCGCGGTGCTGTAGGCACCGCTGGCAACGGCGTCGCCGCCGAGCGCGACACTGTTCGAGCCGGTGGCCTGCGCGAAGCTGCCCAGCGCAGTGGCGTTGAACGCCGTCGCCGCCGCGTAGCCACCAATGGCGGTGGTGTAGCCAGCGGTGGCTTCGGAGGCGAAGCCGTAACCGGCCGACAAGGTACCGCTCACCACGCTTTCGGCACCGACTGCAGTGGCGCCGGAACCGCTGGCGGAGCTGTAGTAACCGAGCGCGACCGATTCCTCACCGGCCGCTTCGGAGAGTGCGCCGCCGGCCAGGCTGCCGGCGCCGGAGGCGACGCTGGCCGCACCGCTGGCGGTGCTCTGCTCACCGGAGGCCAGGCTTTCGGCACCGCTGGCGGTGGCGTACTCGGCGGTGGCCTGCGCGTTGGCGCCGTTCGCGGTTGAATTGGCCGTGGTCGCCAACGCGTTGAAACCGACCGCCGTGGCATTGGTCTCGAGGGCGAAGGCGCCGCTGCCGACCGCCGACGCGCCGCTGCCGCTGGCGAAGCTGCTGGAGCCCACCGCCGTGGCGTAGTCGCCATCGGTGGCGGCATTCGAACCGGCCGCCACGCTTTCCGCGCCGCCGGCCACGGCCACGCCGTCACCGGTGGCCTGGAACTTGTCAGTCGCGGCGGTCAGCTGGTCCACGTTGACCGCGTCGGTGCCTTCGGTACCGGCGGCAACCTGGGTGATCTGGCGCTGCTGGTCGTCGTTGCCGACCGAGACGGTGTACGCACGATCTGCAGTAGACCCCGCACCCAGCGCGACCGCGTTGGACGCACTGGCATTGCTGCCGGCACCGATGCCGATGGCGCTTTCACCACCGGCCACGACATTCGTGCCGATGGCGATGGTGTTGATGCTGTTGCCCAACGCCTGGTAGCCGACCGCGACGCTGTTGTCGCCGTAGCCAAAGGCACCGCGGCCGACTGCGGTGGAACTGCTGCCGCGCGCCCAGCTGTTGTAGCCCACGGAGGTGGCACCTGCGCCGTCGGCCCAGGCCGCGTAGCCCACCGCGGTGGCATTGGCGTCGGTGGCCCAGGCGCTGGCGCCGAACGCGGTGGCGCTTTCAGCGGTGGCCCACGCGTACGCACCGGTGGCGGTGCTTTCCACGCCGCTGGCAAAAGCGTTGTCGCCCTGTGCGGTGCTGTAGTCGCCGGTTGCGCGCGACTTGTAGCCTTGGGCCAGGCTGTTGTCGCCCAGCGCCTGTGCACCGTTGCCGAACGCATTGCTCTGCGCGCCGGTGGCCTGCGCACCGGCACCGACCGCAACCGCGTCCTGCGCGGCGGTGGTGCCGACGGTCACGGCATTGCCGTCGCCGTCAACGATGGGCTGGTTGTACTGGTCGTACGCCTGGCCGAGGCCGCCGATGGCGACACTGCCTGCGCCGGTGGCGGCGACGTTGCGGCCGACCGCCACGCTGTCATCGCCGAGTGCGGACGCGCCATTGCCAACGGCGGTGGCACCGGCGCCGAACGCGTTGCTGGCTTCGCCGGCCGCCAGGGCGCCGTCGCCGTCGGCGAATGCACCCACGTCGCTGTCCTGCGAGGGATTGGCCTTGAAGCGCTTGGCGGTTTCATCGGCGGTGGCGGCCACGCTGTCCAGTTGCGCCTTGTTCACCGCATCGGTGTCTTCGGTACCGGCGGCCACGTTGGTGACCTGGCGTTCGCTGCCGACATCGCCGACCGACACGGTGTTGTCGCGCACCGCAGTGGAATTCGCGCCGAGGGCCACGCTGTTGGCACCGCGCGCGGTGCTGTAGAAGCCGACCGCCGTGCTCAGCTCGCCGCTGGCCCAGCTTTCCGCGCCGAGCGCGGACGCGCCGTCGCCCGGTGCATAGGCGAAGTAGCCGAGCGCCGTGGCTTCGGTGCCGGAGGCTTCGCTCAGCGTGCCGTTGGCCACCGCGTAGTCGCCGCTGGCAATCGCGCCGGCGCCGACCGCCGTGGCGGCTTCGCCGCTGGCCTGGGTCTGCACGAAGAAGCCCAGCCCCGGGATCAGGTCGGCCGGACCGCCGATGGCGGTGCTGCTGGTGCCGGCGGCCACGCTCTGGGTACCGACTGCCGTGGCGTAATCGCCCGTCGCATTCGCGACCGCACCGAATGCGGACGACTGTGCGCCGGCCGCATACGCGCCGACGCCGTAGGAGGACGCGGCGAAGCCGGACGCTTCGGCGCTGGCGCCCACTGCGGTGCCACCTACACCGGCGCTGGTGGCACCGGTATCGACCGGCACGCCGCCGTTGGTGATCAGCGGGTTGCCGTCTTCGTCCACCGCAGTGCCGCCCACGGCCACGCTGCCCGGGCCATTGGCCTGCGCGTTGGTACCGAACGCAGCGCTGTTCTGGCCGCTGGCCAGTGCGTTGTAGCCGACAGCGGTGGCGTCCTGCGCAACGGCGGTAGCGCCGCTGCCAAGCGCGGTGGTGCCGTTGCCGAGTGCATTGGTGGCTTCGCCCACGGCGGTGGCGTTGTCGCCATCGGCAAAGGCGCCGGCATCGCTGTCGGCGCTGCCGGTGACCTGCACGTACTTCGCGGTGGTGGCGGCCACGTCGCCTACTTCGTCGAGCTGCGCCTTGTTCACCGCATCGCTGGCTTCGGTGCCGGCGGCGACATGGGTGATCTGGCGTTCGAGCCCGTTGTTGTTGCCGACCGACACGGTGTCGACGCGGTCCGCAAACGAGCCTGCGCCCAATGCGACGCTGCCCACGGCCACCGCGGCGGAGTTGGAGCCCAGCGCTGCGCTGAAGTCGGCCACGGCGGTGCTGAACGCACCTACCGCAATCGAGGCTTCGCCGCCGCTGCCGGCACCGCGGCCGAGCGAGGTGCTGCCTGCGCCGATGGCCAGTGCGCCACCGCCCACTGCGGTGGCACCGTCGGCGCTGGCTTCGGCCAGGCCACCGATCGCGGTGGCGGCGCCGTTTTCGCTGGCGGCAAACGCGGATGCACCGAGTGCGACATCGCCGAGGCCGAACGCCATCGCGTTCTGCCCGGCGGCGACGGTGGCATCGCCAATGGCCAGGCTGCCCTGGCCGAAGGCGCTGCCGCCCAGGCCTGCAGCGACTGCACCGCTGCCGACCGCCGTGGTCGCATTGGCCAGTGCCTGGCTGCTGTTGCCGAGTGCGGTGGCGCCGTCGCCATCGGCGTTGGCATCGGCACCGGCGGCGAGCGCGCCGTCACCGTCGATACGCGCCGCGTCGCTGTTGTTGCCTGCACCGTCAGCCTTGAAATAGCGGGTCGCGCTGGCAGCGGTGGCGGCCACCGTGTCCAGCTGTGCCTTGTTCACCGCGTCGGTCGCGGCGGTGCCGGCGGCGACGTTGGTGACCTGGCGTTCCTTGCCGGCGTCACCGACCGACACCGTGTTGGCGCGTGCCGCGCGCGAGCCGGCGCCGAGCGCCACGCTGTTGGCGGCCGAGGCCGTGCTGTTGCTGCCGATCGCCACCGCATTGGTGCCGGACGCCGTGGCGTTGCCGTCGACCACGCAGCTGTCGATCACGTTGCTGTTGAGCACCACGCAGTTCGCGTTGCCGCCCACTTCCACCGACTGCGCACGCGCATCGGATATCGCCCCACTCATGCCGAGTCCAAGCGTCAACGCAATGGCGGCCGACAACACCGAGGCGCCACGCGCGTCGGTAGACCGTCGCTGGTCGATCACCACGCCCGGGGTCTGGCTGCTGGCCAATTCGGAGGCAACCACCATCTGCCCCAGTGCTTTGTTCCAGACCTTGCGATAAATCCGATTCATCGATGCGACTCCTGGTTGGACTGGTTTTGGGCAAAGCGACGCCAACGCCGGACTTCGTGGTCCAACGTCCCCTGGGGGCGTGTGCTTGAACTTTTTGGATTACTGCGTGAAGTGCCGAACGGCGGGTGCAACGAACAGAGAACGCGCCATCCTTGGGGTTACTGCAGAACTGAACGCTGTCGAAATGAGACCTCAGTGTTAACGCAGGGTTTTGACCGCGTCAAGACTTTGACGGCAGAAAGTGTTCGAACGCGAGTTGCGTCACACATCTGACTATTCATCAACGTGTTTTGTTAGATCGATGTGAGCAATCTTCATCACGCGCATTCACGCATGTAACGCGCTGTAACTCGTTGCTTCGACACGAGTTGAAATCGCGCGCAAAAAAAAACCGCCGACTGTGTCGGCGGTTTTTCACATGATGCTCACTGCGTCATCACGCGCACTCAGCCGCACCATACTCTTGCGTTGCGGAAAATGCGCAGCCACGGCGAGTCGCCATTCCAGTCCGCAGGACGCCAACTCAGGTTCACTGCGCGCGGCGTGCGCTCCGGGTGCGGCATCATGATGGTGACGCGACCGTCGTTGCTGGTCAGGCCGGTGATGCCGTCGGGCGAACCGTTCGGGTTGAGCGGGTACTGGTTGGCAACGTTGCCATCACCGTCCACGTAGCGCAGGGAGACGCGTGCAGCGGCCTGGTCGACCGGGCTCGCGAACACCGCCTGGCCTTCACCGTGCGCCACCGCCACCGGCAGGCGCGAACCGGCCATGCCACGCAGCAGGATCGACGGCGACTCCACCACTTCCAGCAGCGCGGTACGCGCCTCGAACTGCTCGCTGCGGTTGCGGCGGAACTGCGGCCAGTGCTCGGCACCGGGAATGATGTCCTTGAGCTGGCTCATCATCTGGCAGCCGTTGCACACGCCGAGCGCGAAGCTGTCTTCGCGCGCGAAGAACGCGGCGAACGCATCGCGCAGCGCGCTGCGCTCCAGCACCGACGTTGCCCAGCCGCGACCGGCACCGAGTACGTCGCCGTAGCTGAAGCCACCGCACGCGGCCAGGCCGGTGAAGTCGGACAGCTGGACGCGGCCTTCGATCAGGTCGCTCATGTGCACGTCGAAGCTGTCGAAGCCGGCACGTTCGAAGACGTTGGCCATTTCAATCTGGCCGTTGACGCCCTGCTCGCGCAGCACCGCTACGCGCGGACGCGCACCGGTGTTGATGAACGGGGCAGCGACATCTTCGCTGAGGTCGAAGGTGAGCTTCGGCTTCAGGCCCGGCGCGGTGAAGCTGCGCGCGATGGCGCGTTCCTGGTCGGCGTTGTCCGGGTTGTCGCGCAGCTTCTGCATGGCATGGGTGACCGACCACCAGGCGTCGAACAGCGCTTCCCAGCGCCACTCGACCAGGCTTTCGCCCTGCAGCGAGACCCGCACCACCGGTGCGGTGGTCGGGCGCGCGATGCGCTGCGCGCATTCGGTCAGCGCATGGCGCTCGACCAGGTCGGCGAACGCGGCGCGGTCTTCGCGCGCGATCTGCACCACGGCGCCCAGTTCTTCATTGAACAGGCTGCGGAACGGGTCATCGCCCCACGCGTCCAGGGTGATGTCCAGGCCCTGGCGCGAGGCGAAGGCCATCTCGCACAGGGCGGCGAACGCACCGCCGTCGCTGCGGTCGTGGTACGCCAGCAGCAGGCCGGCCTGGCGGGCGTCGCGGATCAGTTCGAAGAAACCACGCAGGCGCTGCGGGTCGTCCAGGTCCGGCACTGCACCGGCGAATGCCGGCAGCGCGCTGTGGTCGGCATGCACCTGGGCCAGGATCGAGCCGCCCAGGCGCTGCTTGCCCGCGCCCAGGCCAATCAGCCACAGCTCGCTGTCGGTGTCGCGGTCCAGCAGCGGGGTCAGCTGGGTGCTGGCGTCGGCGACCGGCGCAAACGCGGAGATCACCAGCGACACCGGCGACACCGACTTGTGTGCCTGGCCAGCGTCGTGCCACTGCGCCTGCATCGACAGCGAGTCCTTGCCGACCGGAATGCTCAGGTCCAGCTGCGGGCACAGCTCCATGCCCACCGCGCGCACCGCGTCGTACAGCAGCGCGTCTTCACCGTTGTGGCCGGCTGCGGCCATCCAGTTGGCCGACAGCTTCACCGTTTCCAGCGAATCGACCGGGGCCGCGCACAGGTTGGTGATGGCCTCACCGACCGCCATGCGCGCCGACGCAGCCGCATCGAGCAGGGCCAGCGGGGTGCGCTCGCCAATGGCCATCGCTTCACCGGCCAGGGTGTCGAAGCCGGCCAGGGTGATCGCGACGTTGGCCAGCGGCAGCTGCCACGGACCGATCATCTGTTCGCGCGCGGTCAGGCCACCGACGCTGCGGTCGCCGATGGTGACCAGGAAGTTCTTCGAGGCCACCGACGGGTGTGCAAGCACGCGCAGGCCGGCCTCGTGCAGGTCCAGCCCGTGGGTCTTCAGCGCAGGCCAGCGCGGTGCCGGCGGGTGCGCGGTGTCGCGGTGCATCTTCGGCGGCTTGCCGAACAGCACGTCCATCGGCAGGTCGATCGGCGCGTCGGGCGGAATGTTGCCCACCGTGGCGCCGTAGGCGACCACCAGGCGTTCTTCCGCCGTGGCCACGCCGACCGCGGCGAACGGGCAGCGCTCGCGCGCGCACAGCGCGGCGAACTCGGCCAGCCGCGCCTGCGGCACGCCGAGCACGTACCGTTCCTGCGACTCGTTGCACCACAGCTGCATCGGCGACAGCGACGGATCGTCGGTGGGCACCTTGCCCAGGTCGATCACACCGCCCACGCCGGAGTCGTGCAGCAGCTCGGGAATGGCGTTGGACAGGCCACCGGCACCCACGTCATGGAACCAGCGGATCGGGTTGTCCAGGCCGAGCGCGACGCAGCGGTCGATCACTTCCTGGCAGCGCCGCTCCATTTCCGGGTTGTCGCGCTGCACGCTGGCGAAGTCCAGGTCCTCGGCGCTTTCGCCGGAAGCCACCGAACTGGCCGCACCGCCGCCCAGGCCGATCAGCATGGCCGGGCCGCCGAGCACGATCACCGCGTCGCCGGGCTGCAGCTTGAGCTTTTCCACCTGCACCTGGTCGATCGCGCCGAGGCCACCGGCCAGCATGATCGGCTTGTCGTAGGCGCGGGTCAGGCCGTCGCCTTCGGGCAGCTCGAAGCTGCGGAAGTAGCCGAGCAGGTTGGGCCGGCCGAACTCGTTGTTGAAGGCGGCGCCGCCGAGCGGGCCCTCCAGCATGATGTCCAGCGCCGGGGCCATGCGCGGGTTCAGCGCGCGCGGCGCTTCCCACGGCTGCGGCAGGGTCGGAATGCGCAGGTGCGAGACCGAGAAGCCGGTCAGGCCGGCCTTGGGCTTGCCGCCGCGACCGGTGGCGCCTTCATCGCGGATCTCGCCGCCGGCGCCGGTCGAGGCGCCCGGGAACGGAGCGATCGCGGTCGGGTGGTTGTGCGTTTCCACCTTGATGCAGAACGCCGAATCCACCACCGGCTCGCTGCGGTACTGGCCGCTGGCCGGGTCCGGCCGATAGCGCGCGGCCGGGAAACCGGCCACCACCGCCGCGTTGTCGCTGTAAGCGCTCAACGTGTGCTGCGGGGTCTGCTGGTGGGTGTTCTTGATCATCCGGAACAGCGAGTGCGGCTTGTCCGCGCCGTCGATGGTCCAGCTGGCGTTGAAGATCTTGTGCCGGCAGTGCTCGGAATTGGCCTGCGCGAACATCATCAGTTCCACGTCCGACGGCTTGCGGCCCAGTTCGCCGAAGCGCTGGCGCAGGTAGTCGATCTCGTCCTGGGCCATGGCCAGGCCGAGCCGGCGGTTGGCCTCTTCCAGGTCGTCCAGCGCCACCCGCTCCAGCTCGCCACGGGCCGGCGCGGTGAACAGCGCCTGGGCCTGGGCGGCGTCGTCCAGCACCGACTGGGTCATCGGGTCGTGCAGCGCGCGCACCAGCGCCTCGCGGGCGTCGGCGTCGGCCGGCCAGCCGGCCAGGTCGATGCGCAGGCCGCGTTCCACCCGGCGGATCGGCTGCCCGGCGCCACGCACCAGCTCGGTGGCCTTGCTCGACCACGGCGACAGCGTGCCCAGGCGCGGCACCACGAAGCGGGTGACGGCACCGGCCTCCTGCGGCGCCAGCGCGGGCTGGGCTTCCAGGATCCGGCTCAGGATCGCCGGGTCCGGCGTGGCCTCGCCCTCGGTCTGGATGAAGTAGACGTGCCAGGCACCGGTGATG
Organism: Stenotrophomonas bentonitica; assembly: GCF_013185915.1. Lineage (NCBI taxonomy): Bacteria > Pseudomonadati > Pseudomonadota > Gammaproteobacteria > Lysobacterales > Lysobacteraceae > Stenotrophomonas > Stenotrophomonas bentonitica. The sequence continues at coordinate 174,486 of NZ_JAAZUH010000003.1, forward strand.
CGAACGTCGGCGGCAAGGGACTGCAGGCGGGTTTCAAGCCGTTCGCGGCGGAACGGCGAAAGGGCGGATGCGCCCTCGAGGACCATCATGTCCGGGGAACCGTGGTTGGAGACGGGGCCCACTATTGTACCGGTCCGACGCCCCCGGGTGGTCGCTGCGGGGCCACCGCCGGCCCGGCCCGGTTCACCGACCAGCCGCCCGAACCTTGCGCTGGCGCACGGAATGGCGGGGCGATCCATGACAACGTTGCCACGACCCGCCCAGCAGGATGCCCGGCGGGACCCTGTCCGCCCCCACTGCTGTTGCCGGCCCCTCTCACCGGCCCCGGACCTGCTGCAACGCTGGCCGACACCCTGCCGACCAGCGCCCACCCTTGATCGGAGTACGACCATGGCTGACCCGATTGCGCGCAGTAAGGTGACATCGTTATCCCCCCGCTGGCTGCTGGCCTTGGCGCTGGCCTCGGCCACCCTCGCCCCCAGCCTTGCCCAGGCCGCCAGCTGTAGTGGCGTGGGCGAGTGGAATCCCTCGGTGATCTACCAGGCCGGCACCACCCTGCAGAAGGGCGGCGTGCTGTACCGGGCCAACCAGACCATCTGGAATGCCCCGCCCGACCACCCGGCCGGCGCGCAGTACTACACCAACCTGGGCGCCTGCGACAGCGGCGGCAGCAACCAGCCGCCCAGCGTCAGCCTGACCTCGCCGGCCAACGGCGCCAGCTTCAGCGCCGGCAGCAGCATCACCGTGAGCGCCAACGCCAGCGACGCCGACGGCAGCGTGAGCAAGGTCGAATTCTTCCGTGGCGGCACCTCGCTCGGCATCGACACCAGCGCGCCCTACAGCGTGACCTGGGCCAATGCCTCGGCCGGCACCCACACCTTCAAGGCAGTGGCGACCGACAACAACAATGCGGTGACGTCTTCGGCCACGGTGAGCGTGACCGTGAACGCGGCCAGCAACGACACCACCGCACCCAGCGTGCCGGGCGGGCTGTCCTCGCCCTCGAAGACCGCCACCACGGTCAACCTGGCCTGGACCGCAGCCACCGACAACAGCGGCGGCAGCGGCGTGGCCGGCTATGACGTGTACCGCAACGGCGCCCTGGTCGGTTCGCCCAGCGCCACCCAGTACACCGACGGCGGGCTCACCGCCAGCACCGCCTACACCTACCGGGTGCGTGCGCGCGACAACGCCGGCAACGCCTCGGCGCAGAGCGCGTCGATCAGCGTCACCACCGCAGCGGGCGGTGGCGGTGGCGGCAACAAGCGGGTGATCGGCTACTTCACCCAGTGGGGCATCTACGGCCGCAACTACCGGGTCAAGAACATCGACACCAGCGGCTCGGCCAGCAAGCTGACCCACATCAACTACGCGTTCGGCAACGTGCGCAACAACCGCTGCGAAGTGGGCGTCACCCAGCCTTCGGACCCGAACACCGGGGCCGGCGGCGACGCATTCGCCGACTACACCAAGGCCTTCCAGGCCGGTGAAAGCGTCAGCGGCAGCGCCGACACCTGGGACCAGCCGCTGCGCGGCAACTGGAACCAGCTCAAGCAGCTCAAGGCCAAGCACCCGAACGTGAAGGTGCTGATCTCGCTCGGTGGCTGGACCTGGTCGCGCGGCTTCTCCAGCGCGGCGCAGCCGGCCAACCGCCAGGCCTTCGTGGCGTCGTGCATCGACGCCTACATCAAGGGCAACCTGCCGGTCACCGACGGTGCCGGTGGCGTGGGCGCGGCGGCCGGCGTGTTCGACGGCATCGACATCGACTGGGAGTACCCGGTGGCGTGCGGGCTGAGCTGCGGTACTGCGGCCGACAACGCCAACTTCACCGCGCTGATGGCCGAGTTCCGCCGCCAGCTCGATGCGGTGCGCCCGGGTCTGTTGCTGACCGTGGCGGTAGGCGCGGGCATCGACAAGATCCGCGTGACCGACCCGGCGGCGTACCACGGCTATCTCGACTACATCAACGTGATGACGTACGACTTCCACGGCGCGTTCGACCCGATCACCGGCCACCATTCGGCGCTGTTCGATTCGCCGTCGGATCCGTCGACCGGCGATACCAAGCTGTACAACAGCAACGACGCGATGGAAGCCTTCATCGCGCGTGGCGTGCCGGCCAGCAAGCTCAACCTGGGCATCGGCTTCTACGGTCGCGGCTGGACCAACGTGCCGAACGTCAACAACGGGCTGTACCAGAGCGGCAGCGCAGCGGCGGGTACGTACGAAGCGGGCATTGAAGACTGGAAGGTGCTGAAGAACCTCAACCATCCGATCTTCACCGACGCCAACGCACGCGCCACCTGGAGCTACAACGGCGCCACGTTCTGGAGCTTCGACACCCCGGCGATGGTCACCGAGAAGATGGGCTACGTGAAGGCCCAGGGCCTGGGCGGCGCGTTCTTCTGGGAGTTCAGCGGTGACGACACCCAGGGCACGCTGGTGAACACGATCAGCAATGGCTTGAAGTAACGCGCAGGACGCGCCCGGGGCTGCGATGGCTCCGGGCGCGGTACGGCGTGCAGTCGCACGCAATGAGCATTATTTGAAAGTGCAGCTGCATCGCCTGACCCAGACTCGCCCGGCAACGGCTCACTACCGACACGGGACTCAGATGTTCAGGGCAAATAACGCGAGTGCAGGCGGGACGTCCGATACCCATGCAGCGCGCACTCCTCCACCCGTGCCACCACGTCCGCCAAAGCCGGACAGCGCGGGCAGCCAGCTTTCCAGCGTAAGCAATGGCCCCGCCGCCAGCAGGGGTTACGACTGGGACAGCGACTTCAAGGATGTTGCGTACACCGAAGCAGAGATGGCGTGGTTCAACGCGCGCTTCAGGCGTGAAGACGCCGAGATTGCCGAAGCACAGCGCCACTGGTGGCCGGAGTCCGCTACAGCACGCACACAACCGTACGGCGATCAGGCGCCACGCTGAACAGAGCCGCCGGATGCATGGGTGAGGCATTCCTGGAAGTCATGGCCGGCCAGCACCGAATAATGGCGATTCTTCCTCACTGGCGCATGCTACCCAATGCGTACTCCCACCGTATTCCTGCGCGTCGGCGCAGCGTTCGGCAACCAGGCCGCACAACGCAAGCTGGAAGGACGGGAGGCACTGAAGCCTCTCACCCTCAAGGAGATCCGGAACAACAAGAAGGGGGCGTGGGCGCCGGCCCCGCCCATGTTCACGGCGTTCCACATACCCCGCGCCAAGACTGGCGCAGCATCACTGCCGCGCGCATGCGTGCCGGCGACAGTCGCCAACGTCCTACGGCCGCCTGTCTCAATCGTCAAAACCTCGGACACCAGCTGGCTCCACCATGGTTGGGGGGCGTCGCCGGCGAAGGAAAGCCCGTCCATCGCCGGGTCCACGCTGGACCGACAGGCGGCTTCGCTGATCCAGTCCGAGAGGCAACTGACGAGCTTTTTCGGCGAGAACGATACGCACGATGTGTCTACGGCTGGCGGCGGGCTGGCGCCGCTGGTCAACCGCACGCTCATGGACAGCAGGGAAAACACGCCCATCACATTCATGCCCGCCCGTAACGGGAGCGCGCCTGAGATACCGCCCGTGGATTACGACAGCGACACGCCGACCGTCGACTACAATTCGGACGTCGAAAGCGACCTTGACAGCGACGATGGCTCTATCGGGTCGGTGATCGACAGCGATTCGGACGATGAGTGGGACTATGTTTCGCCTTCGGAGATGATCCAGGCGAAGCGGCTGTTCGATCAGGAAACGTGCGATATCAGAAAGGCCGATCAGGCGTCTGCGTTGCTGCAGAGCCGGCCAGCGGCCGGCAATACCGCTGCCGTGCAAACTGAAAGCAAGCAGGAGTCCACCGCACCTCTTTCCGACGCGAACACGCTCACTCTGATCGAGGAAATCCGCGCCGCGAAGGACACCCTGAAACTGCGCAAGGTGGAGGTTTCGGAGGCCCCCAGGATCGTGGAATCCAGCGGGGTGCCGGACGAGCGAAGCATGCTCGCTTCATTCAACAGTTTTGACAGCATCCATAAGCTCACCAGCGAGTCGGACGCCGATACAAGCGGCTATCTCACCGACCGGTCCGAGCCGGACTTCAGCGTCTAAGCCACCAGCACCCCGGATCCATGATCCGGGTGCGCATGCTTCAACGAGCCTGGCGCTCCAGCGCCTTGACCAGCTGCGCCGGCGGCACGTAGCCGCCCAGCTGGGTGCCATCGGCGGCGAACACCGCCGGGGTGCCGCTCACGCCGACCTGCTGGCCGAGGTCGTACTGCATCGCCACCGGGCTGGTGCAGTTCTTCGGGGCGACCGGCTGGCCCTGCTTGGCATGGGTCAGCGCCTGGCGGCGGTCGGTCGCGCACCAGACCGAAACCATGTCGGTGAAGTCCTTGCTGGCCGGGCCCATGCGCGGGAAGGCCAGGTATTCAACGGTGATGCCGAGCTTGTTCAGTTCCGGGATGTCCTGGTGCATCTTGCGGCAGTAGCCGCATTCGATGTCTGTGAACACCGTCAGGGTGTGCTTGGGATTGGGCGCAGCGAACACGATCCGGTCGCCGCGCGGCACCTTGTCCAGCAGCGCCTTGCGGTAGGCCAGCAGGCCGGCGCTGCTGGCCGGGGCGCGGTTCTGGATGTCGTAGGGCTGGGACTGCATCAGGTAGCGGCCGTCGTCGGAGACGTACAGCACCTGGCCGCCCACCAACACCTCGCGGAAGCCCGGGAATGGCGCGGCGCCGACGTAGTCCGGCTTGAACTTCGGGTCCAGCCCGGCCAGCGCGCTGCGCACGGTCTGGTCGGCATTGGCATTGCCTGCGGCGGCGGGAGCGGCCGGTGTGGCGGCACTGCTGCCCGGCTTCGCGGCCGGCGTGGCGCCGGGGGCAGCCGGCTGGGCGCAGGCGGTCAGGCTGAGCGCACCGAACAGGGCCACGGTAAGGACTCGACGCATCTGTACATCCACGGGTGAGAGTGCGCGGATTCTCGCACAGGCAGCCGGGCGGCACTGTGGTGGCCCTGCGCCCGAGTGGGCAACCGGTCACGTGGTGAGTGATTCATGGAAGCAATGGCAGGGACCCGAAGGCATGCTCGGCCGCCCCGTGATTGACCCCATCTATCAATGCATTCCGCTTCCGCGATAGCACTCACCTTCAAGGCCCGGGTATTGGGCAGCACCTCTGCCCGGGTGGCGTTGGCCGTCGCCGCCCCTCACAGGGGCCTTCGCGTAGAGCGCGCCCTGCGCAGCATAGCGAACAGTGAGTCAGCGATGATCGGCGCCTACTGGAAAGGCAGACTCGATGTCCCTCGGCTGCTGGAGCGCAGCCATCAACTGGCTCACCTGCGTGTGCTGATGAACCCAAGCAACCAGCCAAGCCAGCAATATCAGCTGGAGGAGAGGTTGCTCAACCTTTGCCAGCGCCATCGCCCTCGCGACATGGACATGAGCACGCGACCGGCCAAAGCGCTGCAGGCCGTGATGACAGCCGATGCCACCGCTGCGCGTGCGCGAAACGCGCTTGTAACCTCATACTGGAACGGTGAACTCAATGACTTCAAGGACTTCCGGACCATGTTCAGGGAGGCCACTGCAGGTGACTCCCACAGTTCGAACGGCCCGGACGCACTCTCGCTCGCGGCCGCGTACCAATTGAAGGCGCAGGCGCCCGAGATTGGTCATGGTCGCGAGCTTGCCCGTCTGGAAAGATTCATAGAGCAGTTGGGGCTTGCGGCCGTCCTTGACCCCGCGCGCCGCGACAGTGTTGCGTCGCTGGCGCCGAGCAGGATTTCCCGCCATGACGTGGCGTCGAAGGCTGCCATTTTCGGTTCTGGCGATGCCACCGACGATGACAGTGGGTGGGAGTCGGATGGTTCGGGGACATGCGATGTACGCGAGTCTTCGGGGTCTCCGTTGGATCCAAACGAGACCTGCGTTTAGGAGCAGCCACGCAGGGCGTGGCTCTACCGTGGTCTGTCGCCATCCGTTCCGGGGCTGCACGGTCACGGGGCTACGGTTTCACCCGCGCGGGTGGTGCTTCGCGTGCAGCTTCTGCAGGTGCTCGCGCGCGACCAGGGTGTAGATCTGCGTGGTGGACAGCGAGCTGTGGCCGAGCAGCATCTGCAGGGCGCGCAGGTCGGCGCCCCGGTTGAGGAGGTGGGTGGCGAAGCTGTGGCGCAGGCCATGCGGGCTGATCCGTACCGGGTCGATCCCGGCAAGCGCGGCGTACTTTTTCACCAGCGCCCAGAACTGCTGGCGGCTCAGCGGATGCAGTGACAGTTCCAGGAACAGCGGCACGCTGCCGTCGCGGGCGGCGGGTACGCTGCGGGTGCCGGTGATCTGGGGCCGTGCCTGCTGCAGGTAGCGCTCCAGCCAGTGCTGGGATTCCTCGCCCAGCGGCACCAGCCGTTCCTTGCTGCCCTTGCCGGTCACCCGCAGCACGCCCTGGCGGAGGTTGACCGCGTTGGCCGGCAGGTCCACCAGTTCGCTCACGCGCAGGCCGGCGGCGTACATCAATTCGAGCATGGCGCGGTCGCGCAGGCCGAGCGGCTGCTCCACGTCGGGTGCGGCCAGCAGCGCGTCGATCTGGCTCTCAGCGAGGGCCTTGGGCAGCAGTCGCGGCAACCGCGGCGGGTCCAGCAGCGCGCTGGGATCTTCGCTGCGCAGCCCGCGCCGCAGGGCGTCGCCGTAGAACGCGCGCAACGCTGACAGCAGGCGCGCATTGCTGCGCGGCGACCAGCCGTGTTTCGCGCGCCAGGCCAGGTAGTCGAACAGGCCGGCGCGGTCGATGCCGGCCAGGCCGCCGCCTTTACCGTCGCGCCAGCGCGCCAGCCCTTCCAGGTCGCGCCGATAGCTGTCCAGGCTGGCCCGGGCCAGGCCCTGCTCGGCCCAGATCGCGTCGAGGAAGTGGCGGATCGAGGCGGCGTCGTCGGCGCGCAGTTCGGGCAGGTACTGCACCAGCTGGCGGCGCGCGGCGGGCGTGGAGGGGGTGGACATGCGCACAGGATACGCAGGTATGCTCGGCGCATGAGCACGCCGACCGTTGCCGCCACCGATACGTCCCGCCCCAGCGCGCTGCTGCACTGGCGGCTTTTGGCCCTGTTGTATGACTTCTTCCCGGCACTGGCGCTGTGGATGCTGGCCGGCGCGTTGTTCACCGCCGGCTACGCGGTGGGCCACGCGGCACGCGACAACATCGCGCCGTTCAGTGCGCTGCAATGGGCGCTGTGGGTGTGCTGTTGGGTAGTGACCGGGCTGTACGCCACGATGAGCTGGCGGCGCGGCGGGCAGACCCTGGGCATGCGGCCGTGGCGGCTGCAGGTGGTGGGCGCCGATGGCAGCGCCCCTACCGCGAGGAAGCTCTGGATCCGCTACGCGGTAGGCACCGTCTCAACCGCGCTGGGCGGGTTGGGATTCTGGTGGGCGTTGGTCGACCGGGAACGTCTTGCCTGGCACGACCGCGCAAGCGGTACGCGGTTGCGACGTAATCCGAAACGGTGAAGGGATGCATGGGCCGGCCAACGGCCGGCGCTACCCCGACTTCCGCCGGAACAACATCCCCGACACCACCAGCATCACGATCGGCGGCAGCGCGTACGCGATGCGGTAATCGAACTTCAACGCGCCGGCCATGCGCCCGAAGAACAGCTGCAGCAGCCAGAAGCCCAGCGCGAACAGGATGCCCAGGAACAACCGCTTTCCCATCCCGCCGCTGCGCAGCGAACCAAAGGCGAACGGCACCGCGGCCAGGCACAGCGCCAGCACGTTGAGCGGGTAGAACCAGCGGCTCCAGTAGATGTCTTCGTAATCGCGCGCGTCCAGCCCGTTGCGCTTGCGGTACTCGATGCTGGTGCGCAGGTCGCGCGCGGCCAGGTTGCGCGGCTTGGAGAACCCGGACGCCAGCGCCCCGGCGTCCAGCTGCGAATCCCACTTCTCCGACTCGGCCGTGGTGCGCGTGGCCGAGCGTTCATTGAAGGTGTCGCGACGCACCTTGTTCAAGGTCCAGCCGTTGGCGTCATGCACCACCGATTCGGCATGGGTCAGCGATGCGATCTTGCCGTCTTCGGCAATCTTGTAGAGGCGCACGTCGTTGAGGATCAGGCGCGTGCCGGCGCCCGGCAACAGCTGCTCGTCGCCGCTGCCCGCGCTGAGGAAGGTGTCGCCTTCGCGCACCCACACCCCGGAATAGCGCGAGGCGGCCAGGCTCTGACCGGACTTGGCGCTGGCCTTGATGTTGTCCGAGCGCTGCTGCGCCCACGGCGCCAGCGTCTCACCGTTCAGCACCATCACCGCGGTCATCAGCGACAGCGCGATCGCCACCGAGGCGCTGAGCCGCTTGCGCGACAGCCCCAGCGCGCGCAGCGCGGTCAGCTCGGAGGTCGCGGCCATCTGGCCCAGGCCCATCAGCGCGCCGATCACCGCTGCGGTGGGGAAGAACGTATAGGCGCGGCGCGGGACGGTGTAGAGCACCCCGGCCGCGGCATGGCCGAGCGTATAACCGCCCTTGCCCACGTCCTTGAACTCGCCGGAGAACGCCATCACCACGTCCAGGCCCACCAGCACGGCCCAGGTGATCAGCACGGTGCTGAACACCGCCCGGCCCAGGTACAGGTCGAACCGCATCGGAAGAAGCTTCATGCGGTCCTCCGCGGGCGCGACAGCTTGCCGTCACGCAGGTACATCCAGATCGCCAGCGCCAGCAGCGGCAGGCTCAACCACCATAGCCCCACCGTACCCGACAGCTTGCCGTCGGCGATCCAGCGGGTACCAATGAACATCAGGTTCATGCCAACCATGTAGGCGAGGAAGGCCAGCATCATGCGTCCGTAACGCTGCTGGCGCGGCGAACTGCGCGCCAGCGGCACGGTCATCAACGCGAAGGCCAGTGCGATCAGCGGCGGGGTGATGCGCGAATGCAGCTGCGCCTGCGCCTCCGGGCGCTCGTCGCCGAACAGCTGCGTGGTCGGCAGCAGCTCGGGGTCCTTCTCGTCGCGGGTCACCGCACCGTCGGGCAGGGCCACGTCATTGCGGGCGAAGGTCATCAGGCGGTAGTCCAGCGCGCCGTTGGCCGGGCCCTCGATCTGGTGCCCGTCGTCCAGTTGCAGGTAGCGCTGGCGGTCGCCTTCGAAGAACATCTTGCCGCTGGCCGCCGACGCCACCTCGATCCGGTCCCCGCGCGAACGCTGCAGGAAGATCCGGCCCAGCCCGCTGCCGTCGGGGCTGACTGAGGACAGGTAGACCACCCCGCCGTTGGGCAGCATGGTGAATTTGCCCGACTCCAGCCCGGCCATGACCAGGCTGCGGTTGGCGCTTTCGATCATCTGCTCGCTGGTCCGGTCGGCCCAGGGCCCCAGCCACAGCGAGCACAGGCCCACCAGTCCCACCACCGGCAACACCAGCATCAGCACCGGCCGCAGCAGCCGCTTGGGGCCCACGCCAATGGCGGTGAGCACCGCCATTTCCGAGTCCCGGTACAGCCGCGCAACCGCCAGGAGCATGCCCAGCATCAGGGCAAGCGGCAGGATCAGCGGCATGTAGACGATGAACTGCAGGCCCAGCTGGGAGAACAGCAGCTTGGCCGGGAGGCGGCCGTCGGCGATGTTGCCGAGGATGTCCACCAGCACGCCACCCACGCTTACGACCAGCAGGACGATCAGGGTGGCCAGGAAACTCTGGACGAAATCACGCAGGAGATAGCGATCGAGCTTCGACATGGGGCGGTGGTTTAAACTCTCGGATTCGTTCGCGTGGCTGCCCAGTCTACTGACGGGACGTAAACAGCTCGCGATTGTACGGATTTGCCAACGGAATCTGATCAATGGCCCTCGAATTTACCCTGAATCACGCGTCCCCGGCATCGGCCGAGGTCGACTGCGTCATCGTCGGCGCCTACGCCGACCAGACCCTGAGCCCGGCGGCACAGGCCCTGGACGCCGCTTCCGGTGGCCGCCTGGCCGCCCTGGTCGCCCGCGGCGATGTCAGCGGCAAGACCGGCGCCACCACCCTGCTGCATGACGTGGACGGCGTGTCCGCCCCGCGCGTGCTGGTGGTCGGGCTGGGCGAACCGGCCAAGTTCGGCGTGCCGCAGTACCTGAAGGCGGTCGGCGACGCCAGCCGCGCGCTGAAGAGCGGGGTCAACCGCCACGCGCTGTTCACCCTCTCCGAGCTGGAGATCAAGGGCCGCGACGCCGCCTGGAACATCCGCCAGGCCGTGATCGCCGCCGACCATGCCAGCTACCGCTACACCGCTACCCTGGGCACCAAGAAGCCCGAAGCCCCGGGCCTGGCCACGCTGGCCATCGCCGGCACCGACGCCCAGGCCCTGCTGCAGGGCCAGGCCATCGCCGCCGGCGTGCAGCACGCCCGCGAGCTGGGCAACCTGCCGCCGAACCTGTGCACCCCGGCCTATCTGGCCGAGTCCTCGGTTGCCTTCGCCCAGGCCCACGCCGGCGCCGAAGCCGAGATCCTGGACGAAACCGCCATGGAAGCCCTGGGCATGGGCTCGCTGCTGGCCGTGGCCCGCGGCTCGGCCAACCGCCCGCGCATGGTGGTGCTGAAGTGGAACAACGGCGGCAACGCCAAGCCGTACGTGCTGGTCGGCAAGGGCATCACCTTCGACACCGGTGGCGTGAACCTGAAGACCCAGGGCGGCATCGAGGAAATGAAGTACGACATGTGCGGTGGCGCCAACGTCATCGGCACCTTCGTCGCCGCGGTCACCGCCAAGCTGCCGCTGAACCTGGTGGTAGTGGTGCCGGCGGTGGAAAACGCCATCGACGGCAACGCCTACCGTCCGTCCGACGTGATCACCTCGATGTCGGGCAAGACCATTGAAGTGGGCAACACCGACGCCGAAGGCCGCCTGATCCTGTGCGACGCGCTCACCTACGCGCAGCGCTTCGAGCCGGCCGCACTGGTCGACGTGGCCACCCTGACCGGCGCCTGCCTGGTCGCGCTGGGCCACCAGACCGCCGGCCTGATGACCAAGCACGACGACCTGGCCAACGAACTGCTGGCCGCCGGCGAGCACGTGTTCGACCGCGCCTGGCGCCTGCCGCTGTGGGACGAATACCAGCCGATGCTGGATTCCAGCTTCGCCGATGTCTACAACATCGGCGGCCGCTGGGCCGGTGCGATCACCGCCGGCTGCTTCCTGTCGCGCTTCACCGAAGGCCAGCGCTGGGCGCACCTGGACATCGCCGGCGTGGCCAGCGACGAAGGCAAGCGTGGCATGGCCACCGGCCGCCCGGTCGGCCTGCTGACCCAGTGGCTGCTGGACCAGGCCGGCCGCGCAAATGTCGCGGGCTGATTTCTACCTGATCGCCAAGCCGCGGTTCCTGACCGAACCGCTGCGCCTGGTCTGCGAGCTGGCCCGCAAGGCCAACGACGCCGGGTTGCAGACCCTGGTGCTGGCCCGCGACCAGGCCCAGGCCGAGGAGCTGGACGAGCTGCTGTGGTCGTTCGACGACGATGCCTACATTCCGCACCAGATCGCCGGGGAAGACGCCGACGAGGAAGAAGCGCTGGTGCTGATCGCAGTGCCGGGCAGCACCGCCCCGTCGCGGCCGCTGGTGATCAACCTGCGCGACGACCCGTACCTGGGCGCCTGCGACCGGGTGCTGGAAGTGGTGCCGGCCGACCCGGCCGCGCGCGAACCGCTGCGCGAGCGCTGGCGCCAGTACAAGGCGCTGGACTTCACCCTGAACAAGTACGACATGTAAGCCCGTGCCGGCGCCCTTGATCGGGCCGGCCGGCGCCCTGATCCTTTATTCATTGCCTCCTGGTTGCCCCGCATGACCCAACTTGCCTCCAGCTACGACCCCAAGACCTTCGAAACGGAGCTGTACGACTCCTGGGAGAAGGCCGGGCACTTCAAGCCGTCCGGCAAGGGCGAGCCGTACACCATCCTGCTGCCGCCGCCGAACGTGACCGGCACGCTGCACATGGGCCATGCCTTCCAGCAGACCCTGATGGACGCGCTGGTGCGCTACCACCGCATGCGCGGCTACGACACGCTGTGGCAGGTGGGTACCGACCACGCCGGCATCGCCACCGAAATGGTGGTCTCGCGCAACCTGGCGCTGGCCGGCAACGGCGAAAGCCGCGACTCGCTGGGGCGCGAAGGCTTCATCGAGAAGGTGTGGGAATGGAAGGCGCAGTCGGGCGACATCATCGAGCGCCAGATGCGCCGCATGGGCACCTCGGCCGACTGGTCGCGCAGCACCTTCACCATGGACCCGCAGCCGTCCGAAGCGGTGGTCGAGGCGTTCCTGCGCTGGCATGAGCAGGGCCTGATCTACCGTGGCCAGCGCCTGGTCAACTGGGACCCGGTGCTGAAGACCGCCATTTCCGACCTGGAAGTGGAAAGCGTGGAGGAAGACGGTTTCCTGTGGTCGATCGCCTACGCGTTGGAAGACGGCGCCAGCTACGAGCATGTCGAGCGCGACGCCGACGGCGTTGAAACCCTGCGCGAAACCCGCCATTACCTGGTGGTGGCCACCACCCGCCCGGAAACCCTGCTGGGCGACACCGCGGTGATGGTGCACCCGGAAGACGAACGCTACGCGCACCTGATCGGCCGCAGCGTCACCCTGCCGCTGACCGGGCGCAGCGTGCCGGTGATTGCCGACGAGTACGTGGACCGTGCGTTCGGCACCGGCGTGGTCAAGGTCACCCCGGCGCACGACTTCAACGACTACCAGGTCGGCCTGCGCCACAACCTGCCGATGATCAACCTGTTCACCCCGGTGGCGGCGATCAACGACAACGCCCCGGAAAAATACCGTGGCCTTGATCGTTACGAAGCGCGCAGGGTGATCCTGGCCGAGCTGGAAGAACTGGGCATCCTGGTCGAAACCAAGGCGCACATGCTGCAGGTGCCGCGTGGCGACCGTACCCAGCAGGTGATCGAGCCGTACCTGACCGACCAGTGGTTCGTGAAGATGGACGCGCTGGCAAAGCGCGGCCTGGAACTGGTGGAGAACGGTTCGATCCAGTTCGTTCCGGCCAACTGGATCAACACCTACCGCCACTGGATGGAAAACATCCAGGACTGGTGCATCAGCCGCCAGCTGTGGTGGGGCCACCGCATTCCGGCGTGGTTCGACGACGCCGGCACCTGCTACGTGGGCCGCGACGAAGCCGACGCGCGCGCGCGCGCCGGACTGGGCGCGGACGTGGTGCTGCGCCAGGACAGCGACGTGCTGGAAACCTGGTTCTCCTCGCAGCTGTGGCCGTTCTCGACCCTGGGCTGGCCGAACGAGCAGGCGATGGCCGAGCGTGGCTTCGAGCGTTACCTGCCGTCCTCGGTGCTGATCACCGGGTTCGACATCATCTTCTTCTGGGTGGCGCGCATGATCATGGCCACCGACAGCTTCACCGGGAAGATCCCGTTCAAGGACGTCTACATCACCGGCCTGATCCGCGATGCGCAGGGCCAGAAGATGTCCAAGTCCAAGGGCAACGTGCTCGACCCGCTGGACATCATCGACGGCATTTCCATCGACGACCTGGTCGCCAAGCGCACCACCGGGCTGATGAAGCCCAAGGACGCGCCGAAGATCGAGAAGCAGACCCGCAAGGATTTCCCGGACGGCATCATCGCCCACGGGGCCGACGCGCTGCGCTTCACCATCGCCGCGCTGGCCACCCACGGCCGCGACATCAAGTTCGACATGAGTCGCGCCGAGGGCTACAAAAACTTCTGCAACAAGCTGTGGAACGCCAGCCGCTTCACCCTGATGAACACCGAAGGCGCGCAGTTCAGCGGCGTGCCGCAGCCGCGTACCGACGCCGAGCGATGGATCCTGGCGCGGCTGGCGGCGGTGTCGGCCGAAGCGCAGGGGCACTACGCCAACTACCGCTTCGACCTGCTGGCGCAGGCGCTGTATGAGTTCGCCTGGAACGAGTTCTGCGACTGGTTCCTGGAGCTGACCAAGCCGGCGCTCAACGGCGACAACGCCGAGGACGCGGCCAGCACCCGCCACACCCTGCTGTACGTGCTGGAAGCGCTACTGCGCCTGCTGCACCCGCTGACCCCGTTCGTGACCGAGCAGCTGTGGCGCCAGGTCGCCCCGCGCCTGGGCCTGGACGCGGACACCATTTCGCTGCGCGCCTACCCGACCGCCGAGGAGTTCGCCGGCGATTACGCACGTGCGGAAGCAGACGTGGAATGGCTGAAGTCGATGGTCAATGCATTGCGCCGTGTGCGCAGTGAATTGAACCTGCCGCCGGCCAAGCAGGTGTCGCTGCTGCTGCAGGGTGGCAGTGAAGAGGACCGCAATCGTGTTGCGCGCTTCACCTCGTCGCTGTCGTTCCTGCTCAAGCTGGAACGCATCGAATGGCTGGCTGCCGACGCGGACACCCCGCCGGCTGCCGCCGCCATCGTGGGCGAGCTGAAGCTGCTGGTGCCGCTGGAGGGCCTGGTCGACCTGGGCGCCGAACGCGCCCGCCTGGACAAGGAAATCGGCCGGGTGGAGTCGGAGAAGGAGAAGAGCGCGATGAAGCTCTCCAAGTTCACCGACAAGGTACCGGCCGCCGTGGTCGAGCAGGAGCGCGTGCGCCTGGTCGAGTGGACCACGCAGCTGGAAGGGTTGGTCGCGCAGCGCGCGAAGCTGTAAGGGTTACAACGGCGGCATCACCGTGATGTCGCCGTCCACCAGCTCCATCGCCATCACCAGCGCATCCTCGCGTCCGTCCTTGGCCGGGTAATACCGCGGCCGGCGGCCAATCTCATTGAAGCCTTCGCTGTGGTACAGCGCCACGGCCGGCGTGTTGGACGGGCGCACTTCCAGGAACACACGCTGCGCCCCGTGGTCGCGCGCCAGCTTCACCAGCGCGCGGAACAGCATCCGCCCCAGGCCACGCGTCTGGCTGTAGGGGTCGATGCATACGTTCAACACATGCGCCTCGTCGGCGGCGATGCTGAGCACGCCGTAGCCGACCAGCACGCCGTCGTCTTCCATCGCCAACGCCGGATACCCGGCGCGCAGGCAGTCGACGAAGATGCCGCGCGTCCACGGGAACGGGTAGCCGCGCAGTTCGATCTCCATCACCGCGTCGAGATCGGCCTCGCGCAGCGCGCGCAGCGCCGGCGGGCGCGGCGAGCTGACCGCGCTCACGCGGTGCCCCGCCTGCGCAGTGCCCTCAACTGCGGCCACAGCGCGCGCTTGGCGGCCGCGTTGCCGCGCAGTTCGTCCAGGTTCCAGCTGGCCATCAGCGCCTGGGTGTCAGGATCGTTCGGGTTGCAGCCGGAGGCGCGCAGCAGGGCGATCTGCAGCGGCGGCGGCATGCGCACGGCCGGGCGGCGGGTCCCGGTGCGTGGGGGTGTGGGTGCGGACGGTGCTTCGTCAGCAGGGGCGTTGCGGCGCGGCGGCGTGGGCGCGCCGTCGGGTCGGGTGGGGGCTGCGTCCTGACGGGGAGCGGCTTCGTTCAGCCGGGCAGGGCCCGGCTCTACCGCCGGGATTGCGCCCAGCTCCACCACCGGTTCCGGGGCCGCTTCAATGCTGCCGTCCACGAACACCGTATACCCCATCGCCTGCAGCCAGGACTGCTGGGCGGGGGTCCACAGCGGCGGGGCGGCCGGGGTGCTCACGCGGTCGGCTCGGCCGGCTTGCGGGTGCGCTGCCAGATCCAGCTGACCGGGCCGGACAACGCATAGATCACGCCCATCGCGAACAGCACGCGCGGCAGGTCGATGACCATGATCGCAATGGCAATCGGCACCAGCGCCAGCGCCAGGAACGGCACGCGGTCGGCGCGCGGGCCCTTCTCGCCACCGCCCTTGAAGCTCCAGAAGCGGATCCGGCTGACCATCAGCAGGGCCGCGACCAGGGTCACGCCCAACGCCACGTAGCGCAGCTCATTGCCGTCCCAGCCCAGCGCGCCGTCGGCGAAGGCCCACACGAAGGACATCATCAGCCCGGCCGCGGCCGGACTGGCCAGGCCGATGAACCAGCGCTTGTCGACCACGCTGACCTGGGTGTTGAAGCGGGCCAGGCGCAGCGCCGCGCAGGCCGCATACAGGAAGGCCACCGCCCAGCCGACCCGGCCCATGATCGGGTCGTCGAACTTCAGCCAGGACAGCGACCAGTGGTACATCACCAGCGCCGGGGCCATGCCGAAGCTGACCAGGTCGGCCAGCGAGTCGTACTGCACGCCGAACTCGCTGCTGGTGCCGGTCAGCCGGGCCACGCGGCCGTCCAGGCCGTCCATGACCGCGGCCACGAACACCGCGATGGCGGCATTGACGAAGTCGCCATTGGCGGCGGCGATGATCGCGTAGAACCCCGCGAACAGGCCGGCCGTGGTGAACAGGTTGGGCAACAGGTAAATGCTGCGCGAGCGCGGCGGGGGTTTCATCTGATCCATGCGGCCAGTTTAGTGGCTGCGGCCCGGTTTGGGGGGAGGCTTGCCAGCGCCGGGCGGGAATGCTGCAATCGCGCACCTGACCCCTTGCTGCCCGGAGTTGCCATGCGTGCCCTGCCCCTCGTGTGCTGCCTGCTGCTCGTCAGCGCAACGGCCAGCGCCGGAAACGTCTACAAGTGGAAGGATGCCAATGGCGTCACCCAGTACTCGGAGAAGCCGCCGACCGGCCAGAACGCCGAGCAGCGCCAGATCCAGAGCCGCGACCCGGCCGCCGGCAGCACCGCGGCCAAGGCAGCCGCGCCTGCCGACTCGACCGACTGCACCAATGCCCGCAACAATCTGACCCTGCTCAATGGCAAGGGCGATGTGATGCAGGACACCGACGGCGACGGCAAGCCGGACAAGGCGCTGGACGCAGACCAGCGCACCGCCCAGAAGGGCCTGGCTGAAGCCGCCATCAAGGCGTACTGCAAGCCGGCGGCCTGACAGGCCATATCCGGGAGGGTCGTGTCAGAATATCGGTTTCCGCCGTTCAGCGAAGCCGACGATGCGCCTCTCCCAGTTCCACCTGCGTACCACCAAGGAAACCCCCAGCGATGCCGAGCTCACCAGCCACCGGCTGATGCTGCGCGCGGGCATGATCCGCAAGCTGGCCTCGGGGCTGTACATCTGGTCGCCGCTGGGCCTGCGCGTGCTGCGCAAGGTCGAGCGCATCGTGCGCGAGGAAATGGAAAATGCCGGCGCGGTGGAATTCCAGGTGCCGACCATCCAGCCCAAGGAACTGTGGGAAGCCACTGGCCGCTGGGAAAAGTTCGGCCCGCAGCTGCTCAAGATCAAGGACCGCAAGGAGCAGGTGTTCTGCTACAGCCCCACCGCTGAAGAGGCCGCGGCCGATTTCGCGCGCCAGGAGCTGTCCAGCTACAAGCAGCTGCCGGTCAACTTCTTCCAGATCCAGACCAAGTTCCGCGACGAGATCCGCCCGCGCTTCGGCGTGATGCGCGCGCGCGAGTTCCTGATGAAGGACGCCTACTCCTTCCACCTGGACGACGACTGCCTGGTGCGCGAGTACGAGAACATGAAGGCCGCCTACGCCCGCGTGTTCACCCGCCTGGGCCTGGACTTCCGCATGGTGCAGGCCGACTCCGGCGCGATCGGCGGCGATGCCTCGCAGGAATTCCACGTGATCGCCGACTCGGGCGAAGACGCGCTGGTGTTCTCCACCGGCTCGGACTACGCGGCCAACATGGAAGCGGCAGTGGCGGCAGAGCCTGCCCCGCGCGCGGCCGCCAGCGAAGCACTGCGCAAGGTCGAAACCCCCACCCAGAAGACCTGCGAGGCGGTTGCCGCCATGCTCGGCCTGGGCCTGGAGCGCACCGTGAAGTCGGTCGCGATCATGACCGAGGCCGGCTTCGTGCTGGCGCTGGTGCGCGGCGACCACGAGGTCAATGAAATCAAGCTGGGCAAGGTGGACGGCCTGCAGGGCTACCGCATGGCCGGCGAAGCGGAAATCGCCACGCACCTGGGCAGCGAGCCGGGCTTCCTGGGCCCGCTCAGCCCGGCCAAGCCGATCCGCATCGTGGCCGATCGCGACGTTGCGGCCATGGCCGACTTCGTGGTCGGTGCCAATGAAGTCGGTTTCCACATTGCCGGCGTGAACTGGGGTCGCGACCTGCCCGAGCCGGAAGTGGCCGACATCCGCAACGCGAAGGAAGGCGACCGCGCCGCCGACGGTGGCGAACTGCGCGTGGCCCGTGGCATCGAAGTGGGCCATGTGTTCCAGCTCGGCCGCCAGTATGCGCAGGCCCTCAATGCCACCGTGCTGGACGAGAACGGCAAGGCGCAGGTGATGGCGATGGGCTGCTACGGCATCGGCATTTCCCGCATCGTCGCTGCAGCGATTGAGCAGAACCATGACGATGCCGGCATTATCTGGCCGGACGCGATGGCGCCGTGGCAGGTGGTGGTGTGCGTGATCAATCCGAAGCAGGACGAAAGCGTTTCCACTGCCGCCGCCGAACTGCTGGCGGAACTGCAGGCCGCCGGCCTGGATGCGGCGCTGGACGACCGTGGCCTGCGCCCGGGCAACATGTTCGCCGACATCGAATTGATCGGCGTGCCGCACCGCGTGGTGGTGTCCGAACGCGGCCTGGCGGCCGGGACCTTCGAATACCGTGCCCGCAGCGCCAGCGAAGCGGAAAGCCTGGACCGCGCTGGGTTGATGGCCAAGCTGACGAAATGATGACGGATGCCGGGTGAAAGACCCCGGCATTTAATTGTCCCATTTCCATTGATTATTCCTACAAGCTGTGCATGCGGCAAATGAGAATGTATGCTGTTGCCGATGCCAGGGACTGGCCACACCCGTCCTTCTTTCTAGATTCCGGAGTAGTTGATGAGTATTGACCTGAGTGGTTTGTCTGCCAAAGAGCTGGGCGCCCTGATCAAGAACGCCAAGAAGCAGCAGACCATCGTCGCAAAGCGTCCGGCCCTCACCAAGGTCCGCGCCCAGTTGAGCAAGCTGGCCAAGGCCAACGGCTACACCCTGGAAGAAGTGGCGGGCGTTGCGGCCCCCACCCGCGGCCGCGCCGCCAAGGCGACCAAGGCCGCCCCGGCCAAGGCCGTGCGCAAGCTCGGCAAGGTGGCCCCGAAGTACCGCAACCCGGCCAACCCCAAGGAAACCTGGACCGGCCGTGGCAAGCAGCCGCGCTGGCTGGCCGCGCACACCACCAAGGGCAAGAAGCTGGAAGATTTCCTGATCAAGAAGTAAGCGGCGCGCCGATGGCGCACGCATTGAAGACGCCGGCGGGATGCCGGCGTTTTTTTATGTCCGCCCCAATGTGTTTTTGCGCAAATCCAAGCGTAGAGACACGCCATGCGTGTCCCACGGAAACTCTCAGAAACTCACAGATTCTTTCGCGCCGGGAACAACAGATTACCGAACAACAACCCCGCCACCAGCGCCATCACCACGTTCAACACCGTCATCAGCACCACCTGCCCCGCGCTCATGTCCTGCTGCTGCACCAGGGTCAGCACCCCGCGCAGACTGGTACTGCCCGGCACCAGCATGATGATGCCGGGCAAGCGGATGATCGCGCCCGGACGCTGCACCAGCCGCCCGAACAGATTGCCGGCCGCGGTCATCACCATCGCCGACATGAAAATCCCCGCCGGCATGCCCCACGCCTGCCCGGCGAATTTCGAGATCGCATACCCGGCAACAGACGCGGCAATTACCCACGGGTAATCGCGGCGACTGGCCTTGAACAGCATCGCGAACGCGAATGCCGCCACCAGCAGCGCGCTCCATTCCACCCAGGCGTCCTGCGGGCGCGAGGCGCGCACCAGTGGGTCCAGGCCGATGATGCCCGACAGCGTCACCGCGATTACCGCGCCCACGGTCAATTTCAGAATGGTGGTGATCGCGCCCGCAAAACGCGCCGTGCCCGACACCCAGTGCTGGCTGGCCAGTTCGTTCACCGCGTTGGTCAACGACATGCCGGGCAGCATCACCACCAGCGAGGCGATGATCACCGTGTTGAGGTTCAGCGCGCCCACGAACGAAGCCACCAGCGCCGCCACGGTGCCGGCCAGCAAAGCGGCCAGCGCCTCGCTCGCCTCGCGGCTGGCCGGGCGGCGGTCGGTGACCAGCGTCATCAGGCCGATCAGCAGCCCGATCACCCCGGCCGTAGCGATGTCCAGCCACGGCAGTTTCCACAGCCCGGCCACGCCGGCCGCACCCAGGCTGTAGGACAGGATCATGCGGATCTTTCCGCGCCGGCCGGGGTCCTTGTCCAGTTGCCGCAGTGCGGTATGGCCCTGGGCAATGCTCATGGTGCCGTTGGCCACCGCGTCGGTGATCTGGTCGGCAATGCTGAGTTTGTGCAGGTCGTTTTCGCCCGGGGCCAACCGGATCACGCGCGTGATGTCCGACGAACCGATCGCCTTGGTCGGGTCGCTGAAGCTCAGGATCAGCCCGGTCGGATTCGACCAGGGCTCGCAGTCCAGGTCCAGCCGCTGCGCCAGCGCCACCACCGCGGCCTCCAGCCGCTGGGCGGTGGTGCCGTAGCTGTGCAGCCGCCCGGCGATTTCGGACACGAAGGCCACCCGCTGTGCGTAGGTGGCCGGAGGGGTTGCAATGGCGGGTGCGTCGGCAGACATGCGGCGTAGTATTACCCGCATCTCGAGAGCCGGCCAGCGGCCGGCACTACGGGGCGTACACGTAGACAGGTTATGCTGCGTGGAGACGCCATGACGCCCGACAACGCCCCCCACCTCGAACAGGATCCACAGGACCCCGGCAAGATCCGGTTGTCCGGTCAGTGGACGTTGCGCACCGCGCTGGACGCGGCCGAAGCGCTGCGCGCGGCGCCGGAAACCGTTACCGGCATCGACGCCAGCGGCATTACCCAGCTGGACTCGGCCGGCGTGCTGCAGGTGCTGCGCGTGGCCCATCGCGCCGACTTGGGCGAAGACGCACTGACCTTCCGCGAGGAGCACCGCGCGCTGGTCTGCACCATCGAAGAGGTCGCCGACGACCGGCCCAAGGCCAAGCGCGACTTCGGCGTGCTGGCCGCGCTGGAGCGCCTGGGCGTCAGCGTGCATGCCACCGCCCACAACATCGTGGCGCTGGCCAGCTTCCTCGGCGAGAACCTGGTCAAGGCCGGACGCCTGATCCGCGAGCCGCGTCGTTTCCGGCTCACTGCGACCGTGCACCACATGGAACAGGTCGGCCTGGACGCGGTGCCGCTGGTGGCGCTGCTGTCCTATCTGGTCGGTGCGGTGATCGCATTCCTCGGCTCGACCATCCTGCGCGACTTCGGCGCTGAGATCTACGTGGTCGAACTGGTCAGCATCGCCTTCCTGCGCGAATTCGCGGTGCTGCTCACCGCGATCGTGCTGGCCGGCCGCACCGCCAGCGCATTCACCGCGCAGATCGGCTCGATGAAGGCGCGCGAGGAGATCGACGCGATCCAGACCCTTGGCCTGGACCCGGTGGACCTGCTGGTGCTGCCGCGCCTGATCGCGCTGCTGGTCACCCTGCCGCTGTTGACTTTCATCGCGATGATCGCCGGCCTGGCCGGCGGCGTTACCGTCGGCGCGTTCGACCTGGACATCCCGCCGCAGATGTACCTGGCGCGCCTTCACGACACCATCGAAGTGCGGCACATGCTGGTCGGCCTGTCCAAGGCGCCGGTGTTCGCCGCGGTGATCGGCCTGATCGGCTGCCTGGAAGGCCTGAAGGTGGAAGGCACCGCGCAATCGGTGGGCGAACGCACCACCTCCAGCGTGGTGCAGACCATCTCGCTGGTGATCATCATCGACGCGTTCGCCGCGTTGTGGTTCATGCACATGGATTGGTGATGACGACCACGGCCGCCCCTGAAGAAGACACCCGCACCGAACTGGCCGACGAGGCCGGGCTGGCGATCCGCGTGCGCGGGCTCACCAACCGGTTCGGCAGCCAGACCGTGCACGACGGGCTGGACCTGGACGTGCGTCGCGGCGAGATCCTCGGCGTGGTCGGTGGCTCGGGTACCGGCAAGTCGGTGCTGATGCGCAGCATCCTCGGCCTGCGTCATCCGGACGAAGGCCAGATCGAAGTGCTCGGCGTGGACGCGCGTTCGGAGAACCGTGCCGACCGCCTGCATATCGAACGCAACACCGGCGTGCTGTTCCAGGACGGCGCGCTGTTCTCGTCCATGACCGTGGGCGAAAACGTGCAGGTGCCGCTGAAGGAACACCACGGCGAGCTGCCCGAGCGCTGGCATTACGAGCTGGCCCTGCTCAAGGTGAAGCTGGCCGGCCTGCCCGCAGATGCGATCAACAAGCTGCCCTCGCAGCTGTCCGGCGGCATGCGCAAGCGCGCCGGCCTGGCCCGTGCGCTGGCGCTGGACCCGCCACTGCTGTTCCTGGACGAACCCACCGCCGGGCTCGACCCGATCGGCGCGGCCGCCTTCGACCGCCTGATCAAGACCCTGCAGGAAGCGCTCGGCCTGACCGTGATGCTGATCACCCACGACCTGGACACGCTGTATGCCATCTGCGACCGCGTGGCGGTACTGGCCGACCAGAAGGTGATCGCCACCGCGCCGCTGCACGAGATCGAACAACTGGACCATCCGTGGATCCAGGAATATTTCCACGGACCGCGCGCGCGTGCTGCACGCGACGCAAAGCAGAAGAGCGAGTAAGCCATGGAAACCAAAGCCAATTACGTACTGATCGGCGCCTTCACCATCATCGTGGGGCTGGCATTGCTGGCCTTCGGGCTGTGGGCGGCCAAGTACTCCTCAGACCGCACCTGGACCGAATACCGCGTGGTGTTCCGCGAAGCCGTGACCGGCCTTTCGGTGGGCAGCCCGGTGCAGTACAACGGCATCGCGGTCGGCTCGATCACCGAACTCAACCTGGTGCCGGACGACCCGCGCCAGGTGGTGGCCCGCATCCGCCTGAACTCCAACACGCCGGTCAAGACCGACACCCGCGCCAAGCTGGCCATCACCAGCCTGACCGGTCCCTCGATCATCCAGCTCAGCGGCGGCACCCCGCAGGCGCAGGCGCTGACCGCGGTCAACCGCGACCCGGCCCCGATCATTCCGACCACGCCTTCGGCGCTGCAGAACATCACCGACGTCGCCAACCGCATCGTCGAGCGCATGGACCAGGTGCTGAGCGACCGCAACGTGGCCAGCATCAACGCCACCCTGGCCAACCTGGAAACCATCAGCGGCGGCCTGGCCGACCGCGACCAGGGCACCAAGGCGCTGCTGCTGAGCGCGCGCGACGCCGCGCGCAGCCTGGAAGTGACCCTGAAGACCACCAACGGCACCGTGGAACGCCTGGACAAGAACCTGGTGCAGCAGCTGCCGCCGATCCTGGACAAGCTGGAAACTACCTTGACCAAGCTCGACTCGGCCGCAGGCAGCGCCGACTCCATCCTTGGCGAGAACCGCGCGGCGATCAACAGCTTCGCCAACGACGGCCTGGCCCAGCTCGGCCCGACCCTGACCGAACTGCGCGGGCTGATCCGCGACCTGCGCCGGGTCAGCGACAAACTGGACAACAACCCGGCCCGCTACCTGCTCGGCCGTGACGCGCCGAAGGAGTTCGAACCCAAATGAGCCGCATGCCCCTTCTTCCCACCTCCCTGCCCCGCCTGCTGCTGCCGGCGGCACTGATGATCGCGCTGGGCGCCTGCTCCTCGCTGCTGGGCGGCGGGGAGCGCAGCCAGGTCACCATCTATTCGCCGGTGGTACGCGTGCAGCCCGACCCGTCATGGCCGAAGGTCGACTGGGCGCTGGTGCTGGTCAAGCCGACCGCCGCGCGCGTGGTCGACAGCCCGCGCATCAACGTGCGACCGAACCCGGGCGAGCTTGAGGTCTACAAGGGCGTGAGCTGGGCGCAGCCGGCCACCGACATGGTGGACGACGCACTGGTGCGCGCCTTCGAGGACTCCGGCCGCATCACCGGCGTGGCGCGTGCCACCACCGGCATCCGCGCCGACTACAAGCTCGCGCTGGACGTGCGGCGTTTCGAGTCGGACTACCGTGGCCAGGCCACCCCGACCGCGCTGATCGAGATCAACGCCAAGCTGATCCACGTGATTGACCAGCGGGTTGTTGCCGATCGGACCTTCCGCCAGGAACAGCCGGTGGGCAGTACCGCGACCGGTGACGTGGCGCACGCGCTGGAGAAGGGGTTGGAGGAAGTGACCCGCGAGCTGGTGGGTTGGACGTTGGTGACGGGGCAGAATGACAGCAAGACGGCTACGGTTATTCCCGCACGCCTGCGCTGACTGCGTCACGCACATCGAGGGTGTCTGGCCGATCATCGGTAGAGCCACGCCCTGCGTGGCTGGAACGGCCCGTGCACCGCGCAGCCACGCAGGGCGTGGCTCTACCGGCTATCTCCCGACGGTACGTCAGCCACGCAGGGCGTGGCTCTACCCGTTTATCCAACGAAACGTCAGGTTGATGCGCTCGGCCAAGGGCCGTGCACTCTTCGGCAACGCGTGCTGATAAAACGTCTGGGTACGCCCACCCATCACCAACAAATCGCCATGACCGAGGGTCACTTCGGCTTTGCGCGCATGATCATCCCGCCGCCGCAACAGGAACCGACGCGCAGCACCCAGACTCAATGACGCAATCAACGGCGTAGGCCCCAGCTCCGGCTCATTGTCGCTGTGCCACCCCATCCCGTCGTCGTTGTCGCGATAACAGTTCAGCAGCACGCTGTTGAACGGCTGGCCGCAGAACTCGCCCAAGGCGTCGCGCAACGGCACCAAGGCCGGATGCCACGCATGCGGTACGAAGTCCGTCCCCGAGTACCGATACCGCGCCGCAGGGTCCCCCATCCAGCAGCTCAGCCGCGGCGAATCCACCTGCCGCCCGAACATCTTGATCTTGTGAACCTCCCAAGGCACTTCCCCGCGCAGCTGTCGCTGCAGCGCGTCGGCGGCAGGCGCGGCCAGCCAATGGCGGTGCCAATGCACCTGGGCGTCGGGAAGGTGGAGATCCATGGCGAAACGCTAGCACGGCGGCGGCCCACTCAGCTCAGCCGGGAAACCCACTGGTAGGGTCGGTTCCCAAACGACCGCACGGAAACCCCGCATCGCCCAGTAACGCATGGACCCCAATCGAAGCAGCCCCACCCCGCGCGACCGCCCCTACGACACGACCATCCCTCCCGCCTACAATGGTCCACTTTCCCCACGCGCGACCAGCGGCCACCACCACGCCGCCCACAGCCAGAGACCCCGAATGAGAAGTCATGACAGCACCAAGCGCATCCTGGTCACCGGCGGTGCGGGTTTCCTCGGCTCGCACCTGATCGAGCGCCTGCTCGGGCAGGGCCACGAAGTGGTCTGCGCGGACAACCTGTTCACCGGCACCAAGCGCAACATCGCGCACCTGCTGGGCAACCCGCACTTCGAATTCCTGCGCCACGACGTCACCTTCCCGCTGTACATCGAAGTGGACGAGATCTGGAACCTGGCCTGCCCCGCCTCGCCGGTGCATTACAGCCATGACCCGGTGCAGACCACAAAAACCTCGGTCCACGGCGCGATCAACCTGCTGGGCCTGGCCAAGCGGCTGGACTGCCGGATCTTCCAGGCGTCCACCAGCGAGGTTTATGGCGACCCGAGCGTCCACCCGCAGCGCGAGGAGTACTGGGGCAACGTGAACCCGATCGGCCCGCGCTCCTGCTACGACGAAGGCAAGCGCTGTGCGGAGACGCTGTTCTTCGATTACCACCGCCAGCATGGGCTGGACATCAAGGTGGCGCGCATCTTCAACACCTATGGCCCGCGCATGCACCCGAATGACGGGCGCGTGGTGTCGAACTTCATCGTGCAGGCGCTGCGCGGCGAGAACATCACCATCTACGGCGAGGGCCAGCAGACGCGTTCGTTCTGCTATGTGGATGACCTGATTGAAGGGTTCATCCGGTTGATGGCCACGGACAAGGATTTCACCGGACCGTGCAACCTGGGTAATCCGGCCGAGATGACCATTCGCGAGCTGGCCGAGACGGTGATTGCGTTGACCAATTCGGGGTCGAAGCTGGTGTTCAAGCCGTTGCCGCAGGACGATCCGATGCAGCGGCAGCCGGATATCACGCTGGCGAAGAGCAAGCTGGGTGGGTGGGAGCCGCAGGTGAAGCTGGAGGATGGGCTTCGGCGCACGATTGCGTATTTTGATGGGTTGTTGAGCGCGTAAGAGCGCGCTCAGCTCCCACCGTCACCTGCACTGGTAGGTGACGTCCTGGCGGCTGTGGCGGAACGGGTCGGTCAGGTCGTCTGAGTACTTGCCCAGCAGCAGGCGCTGTTTGGGCAGGAAGTGCTGGCGGTAGAAGCGGCTCATCGCTGCCACGCGGCGGCCCTTGTCGGTGAGCAGCACGCAGCCGTTGCTGATCTGGATGGTGCCCGAGCTCTCCTGTTCGGTCAGGCGCACGTCCACCAGCCGGTGCTCCACCATGTATTCCTTGGTGAACACGTCCTGGAACGCGTCCTGGCGGATGCCGCCACCGCGCTGGTCCAGCTTTTCCAGGATGTAGAACGACAGCGAGCGGTCGATTACGGTCGGCACTGAAATGGCGAAGGCGTAGCCGCCCAGCAGCCATACCGCCACCAGCAGGACCTTCTCGGTCAGGGTGAAGCGGCGCAGCGCGGGCACCAGCAGCAACAGCCCGGTGAGCACCGCCGCCAGCAGCGCATCGCCGATGGCCGCGTAGAACACCACGTCGACGCTGAAGAAGCGCACATGCAGGAAGTGGATGCCCAACAGCAGCACCACGTAGACGGCGGTGAGCAGCAGTGCGTTGCGCAAGGTTTTCATGGTTTGAACACCAGCAGGCGATTGCCGAGGAACGAGAGGATGAACTGGATGATGCTGATCAGCACGAAGCCGATGCGGTAATCGAACTTGAACAGGTCCGACCATAGCGCCATCAGGCCGCCATTGATCAGCGCGATTGCGGCATACAGCAGCACGAACCGCCACAGCTGGCCGCTGGCGCGGGCCTGGGTGGCGGCGAACACGAAGTAGCGGTTGCCCAGGAACGACGCCACGATGGCGACCGCTGCCGCCACCAGGTTGGCTACGCCCTTGGAGGGCACATGCACCACCTCCACCAGCAGGGTCAGCACCGCGAAGTGCACGCCGGTGGCCACCAGCCCGTTGATGACATACCGCAGCAGTTGGCGGAAATCAGCGCGGCGCGACATCGGCGGTGACTTCGGTGACGCCCGCCAGGTACTCGCGGTAGGCGCCCGGCTTCTGGATGGTGCCGCGCACGATCCCGCTCAGCATCAGCGTCATCAGGGTCAGCGTGCCGGTCTGCAGGAACACCAGGAACAGCACGCCCAGCGCCATCGAGAACCAGCCCGGCGTGGCGTAGCCGGCCAGCTTGAGCAGGGTCGCGACCACGGCCAGCACGATGGATGCCGAAGAAACCAGTACACACATCAGGCCCACCCGGACCAGCACGTCCTCGGCGAACACCATCAGCGCGCGGAAACCGTGCAGGGTGAGCCCCACGAAGTTCATCTTGCTCTGGCCGGCGTAGCGCGGCCCCCGGTCGATCGGGCACACCGCCAGGCGCAGCTTGCTGGCGATCAGGCCGGCGGCCACATGGGTCCACACCTCGTGCATCGCGTTCAGGCGGTGCAGCGCACTGACCTTGATCGCCATGAAGTTGCCGAAGCTGATGGTGCGCCCGGTGAGCAGCTGGAAAATGAACTTGTAGACCACGTAGAACGCGCGGAAGCGCAGCGTTTCCACCCGGCTCTTGCGCCGCGCCACGGCCACGTCCACATTCTCGTCCCGGGTCGCTTCCAGCAGCGTGGCGATGGTTTCGGGCAGGTCCTCCCCGTCCGAATCCATCACGATCACCCGCTGCGCGTCCGGCAGGTTTTCCTCGACATAGCCCAGCCCTACCGCGATGGCCTTCTGATGGCCGACATTGCGGCGCAGTTTCAACACCACCCCGCTCACCCCGGAGCTGGACAGCTGGAACGGCTGCACCGGTTCGCGGATCGAGCCGTCGTCCACCGCCACCACGAACACGCGGTCGCCGTACAGGCGTGCCAGCTCGGTGAACAAGCGGGTCGACGCCACGTGGTCTTCGTAGACCGGGGTGACCACCACGAACGATTCGTTGGGCTCAAGCATTCCGTTCTCCTGCACGCTGAGGCGCAGCGGCCAGTTTCCACTGGTCCAGCAGCACCAGTACTCCGTACATCAACAACAACTGTACCGGCAGCGCCACGCGCTTGGCGCTGGTGGCCAGGTGCCAGATCAGGTCGTGCGGGGTGCTCAGGTAGACCGCAAACAGCACACCGAAATAGGCCACGGCGACCACCAGCGCGGCCCGGGCGGCCGGCACGCGCCACAGGCGCGCCCACAGTACCAGCAGCAGCACCAGCGGCACCCACGCGGCGCTGCGCAGCAGGGCCTTCAGGATCAGCACACTTTGGGTCAGGTCAGGCAGGCGGGCCAGCAGCTGCCCCTTCAGGTCGCTCTGGGCCAGGTCGTTGCCCAGGTCCGCACCGGCCACAGCCAGCTTCCAGGCCACCAGCGGCACCATGGATGCGGCGAACGCGGCCAGCAGGGCCCAAGGGATGCGCCGGTCGCGCAGAAGGACAGTGGCGACGGCGACCAGACCCACCAGGATCGCCAGCACCGCGCCCTCGTTCTTGATCAGGGTCAGCACCGCCGACAGTGCCGCATAGGCAGCGAGGTTGAACCACGTGCCCTCGGCGACGTCGCGGCGCGGCTGGATCGCCACGGCCAGCGCTGCGACCGCGTACACCGCCAGGAACGCGTCCATGTAGCCGTCAACCAGATAGCGCCCGCCCACTTCCAGCACCGCCACCGCGAACAGGCCCACCGCCCACCAGGTGCGCAGGCTGCGCGCGATCAGCAGCAACGGCGGCAGCAGCAGGAGCGTGGCGGCGGCCTTGGGGAAGATCTCGTTCCAGTGCCCAACTACTTTGGCCGCCGTGGCCGACCACAACGGCATCAGCGAGGGGTAGTCGTTGTGGCTGAAGATGGCGTAGCCGTCCAGCTGGGCGTACAGCGAGTTTTCCAGGTAGATCCGCTTGGCGTGCAGCATCCAGATCGAGCGCGGGTCCCATTCGTCGGTGGGGCTGCCCAGCGCAAGCACCAGCAGTACCACGACAATGCCCACCATCCAGGCCGCCCGCCCGTCGCGCAGGGCCAGCAGCGACCAGACCGCACAGGCCAGCACGGCGATGAAGGCGATCTGGGCCGGCAGCCCTACCCAGCCGAACGCGGCGAAGGCATAACAGAGCAGCACGCCGGCCAGCATGCCCAGCGCGGCGCGCGCGCCACCGTCAGTGGCAGTCAACGAGAACAATGCGCTCACTCCTTGAGATTTCAGTGCAGTTCGGCTGCTGCGGGCCGGGGGTACGCCAGAGCATCAGGCCCTTGTCGGCCCAGTGCACGCGGCGGGGGTACAGACCGTCCCACAGGCGCTCGCGCACCAGTGGGTCTTCCCAGAGGCCCGGCGCCAACGCGACCGGCACGCTGGCATCGCCATGGTGGGAAAGCAGCTCGCGGGCTTCGACCACCTCTGGCGGTACCGATTCGGTCCACCCCGCGTCGGCATCAAAGGCCTTGCGCAGCAGCGAGCTGTCGAAATGGATGTCCTTGGCAATGCCACGCAGCCCCACCATCAGCAGTGCGCCGATCAACAGGCCGACCAGCCAGCGTTGCAGCACGGAGGAGGTTCCCTTCCCGGGTTTGATCACGGCAGCGTTCCAGGTTCAGCCAAGCCGCGAATTCTAGCATTTGCGCCCGAAGCGACTCCGGAGGGGCAGCGGTAGGGTCGGTCCCCAGACGACCGCACGCAACCCACCAACGTCCGGTAACGCATGACCCCTGATCGAAACATCGCCCACATCGCGCGATGAAAAGATTCTCGTGCCAAAACCGCCAGCTCGGATCTCCCCGTGATCGACTCAGAACCCCGGCAAAAACCCCAAGTGCCAACTCCATTCCACTTCGTTACGCCCCTGCCCCACAACGCTTTCAGGGCGGTCCGGACCGATCACGTCACATCCATTGATAGCATCAACTGAAACGCGCACATCAACAGAAACAATCTACTGGAGGTATCGTCGCGGGGTTCGCATGGTGTGCCCGTGAGTTTGAAAGCTCCGCTACTGCATATCGGTCCTCCTATGTCGGGAGGGCGACGGAATAAAAAACCCTTCAGGGGAATACGTCGCACCGTCTGCAGTAGCACGGCTTTCAACCTCCCGACTCCCCTCGCCATCCTGACGAGGGATTCATCTTGGAGAGCCACCATGCATACCAATGACAACGATGCGCCCACCAGTGCATCCAGCCGCCCCAGCCTCGGCTGGCACAAACCCAAGCGCGTTCTCGTGGGCTCGCTGATCTATCAGCACCACCGACCGCAGCCCGGCGACCCGATCGTCCCCTGCATCAAACTGCGCGGCATGTGGATGGCCGAGGCCGGCATCGCGCCCGGGACGCGGTTGACCGTCGAGATGTATGACGGTGCCATCCTGCTGCGTGCGGCGGAGCCGGCGGTGTCGGTGCAGCTTCGGCCGATCAGGCGGCGGATCGGACGGGGGTGTTCCGGGCGTTGATGGAGTGCAGCGACGCAGGGCGTCGCTCTACCGGGGGGGGGGCGGGACGTGCCCCGGCGCGCCGCTCCCCTCATTTGCCGCCGCACCGGCAAACGCCGAGAATGACGCCCATTGCCGTTGTGTTGGAGACTTCATGCCCGCTGCCGCGCTCGCCCTGACCGGGGTCTGCCGTCCATGACCACCCTCAAGGGCCGCCTGCGCGCAGCGGTTTACCTCGCGCTACGCACTGGCTTCCGGGCTCTGCCCCTCTCCGACGGGCAGCGTGACCGGCTGCGGGCCCGTTTCCTGGACCGCCATGGCGACTGGGTGCCACCACCGCCTCGCGGGCGAGTGGGCTCCACAGGCGACAGCGCGCGTCGCCCGCTGGTGCGCGCAGACGAGCCCGCCATCGGCCATGTGCCGTACCGCGCCGAGCCCCTGCCCGCCACGCTGCCGGCCACCCTGGTGGCGTTCTACCTGCCGCAGTTCCACCCGATCGAGCAGAACGATGCCTGGTGGGGCAAGGGCTTCACCGAATGGCGGAACGTCACCCGCGCCCTGCCCCAGTTCGAAGGCCACGCGCAGCCCCGGCTGCCGGCGGATCTGGGCTTCTACGATCTGCGCAACCCGCAAATCATGCGCGAGCAGGCAGCGTTGGCGCAGGAATACGGCATCGGCGCATTCTGCTTCTACTACTACTGGTTCAGCGGCACCACATTACTGGAAACGCCGTTGCGCCAGTGGCTGGCCGACGACACTATCGATATGCCGTTCTGCCTGTGCTGGGCCAACGAAAACTGGGCGCGGCGCTGGGACGGGCGTAGCGAAGACATCCTGATCGGCCAGCAGCACAGCGCCGAAGACGATCTGGCCTTCATCGCCCACGTTGCCGATTACCTGCGTGACCGCCGTGCCCTGAAGGTGGACGGCAAGCCGATGCTGCTGGTTTACCGCCCGCATCTGCTACCGGATGCGCGCGCAACTGCGCAGCGCTGGCGCCAGTGGTGCCGGGACAACGATATCGGCGAAATCCATCTGGCATACGTTCAGGGCTTTGAACGGCCCGACCCGCGCGAGATTGATTTCGACGCAGCGGTGGAGTTCCCGCCGAACATGAGCAACCCGCGCTCGCTCACTGCCGACCAGTACCTGATCAATCCGGAGTTCCAGGGTGACGTGCGCGATTGGCGCGAGCTAGCGAGCGAGATTGGCGCCCGTGCGCTGCCAGACTACCCGCTCTACCCGGGCGTGAACCCAGGCTGGGACAACGAAGCACGCCGTTCTGGACGCGGCCGCGTGTACCTGCATGCTTCGCCGCGCGGGTACCGGGACTGGCTGTCAAAGACCATTCACCAGCGCTTGGCACCAGTGCCTCCGGCCCAGAAGCTGGTTTTCATCAACGCCTGGAACGAGTGGGCCGAAGGCGCTGTGCTTGAGCCGGACCTGCGGCTGGGCCACGCTTACCTGGAGGCGACGCGTCAGGCATTGCGTGTGCCGACCACTGCCAGACCAACCCGCCCGTGCGTGGTGATCCATGCCTGGTATCTGGAAGAACTGGCCGAGCTGCTCTCCCACCTGCGGCAGAGTGCACTGGAACACCGGCTCATCATCACCACTGCCCCCGAACACCGCGAGCGCGTCGAGGCTCTGCTGCAGACCTCCGGCCTTACTGGCGAGATCATGATCTTCGCCAACCACGGTCGTGACATCCTGCCGTTCCTGCATGTCGCCAACCTACTGTTTGAGCAGGGCGAAGACGTGGTGCTGAAGCTGCATACCAAGCGCTCCACTCATATGCAGCAGGGTGCGCAATGGCGCCAGGAGTTGCTGCAGCACCTGCTGGACGACGGACGCGGCGCACAGGCTGTGGAGCGGTTCGCGCAGGATGCCACCTTGGGCCTGCTAGCTCCGGCAGGACACCTGCTGCCGGTGCGCGACTACGTCGGTGCCAATGCAGAAGCGCTGCGGCGCCTGCAGGTTCGACTGGGGCTGCACGCCGACCTGTTGGACGCCCGGTTCAGTGCTGGCAGCATGTTCTGGGTGCGTTTGGCGGCCCTGCACCCGTTGCTGGACGCGCATCTGTTGCCCAGCGCGTTCGAGCCTGAAGAAGGCCAGATCGATGGCACCTTGGCGCACGTACTGGAACGTGCGCTGGGCGCCGTCTGCGAGGACGCCGGTTACACGTTGGCAACGCTGGGCGGTGCGGAGACGGGTTCGACCTACGCCTACGCAAAACGCGGCTGATCCGCACACCGGGAAGGTATGCGGACCGCCGTGACCCCAGGTCAGCTGAAGCTGACCCCGGTCTTTTCCTTCAGTTCTTCATCGCTCACGCCCGGGGCAGCTTCCACCAGCTTCAGCCCCGCGTCGGTCACGTCGAACACGGCCAGGTCGGTGATGATCCGGTCCACCACGCCCACGCCGGTCAGCGGCAGGGTGCACTCGGGCAGGATCTTGTGCTCGCCGTTCTTGGCAGTGTGCTCCATCAGCACCACCACGCGCTGCACACCGGCCACCAGGTCCATGGCGCCGCCCATGCCCTTGACCATCTTGCCGGGCACCATCCAGTTGGCCAGGTCGCCCTTGTCGGTCACCTGCATGGCGCCGAGGATCGCCAGGTTGACGTGGCCACCGCGGATCATCGCGAAGCTGTCGTGGCTGCCGAAGTAGCTGGCACCGGCACGCGCGGTGACGATCTGCTTGCCGGCGTTGATCAGGTCGGCGTCCACTTCCGCTTCGGTCGGGAACGGGCCGATGCCGAGCAGGCCATTCTCCGACTGCAGCCACACGTCCACGCCTTCGGGAATGTGGTTGGCGACCAGGGTGGGCAGGCCGATGCCCAGGTTGACGTAGGCGCCGTCGGTGAGTTCGCGGGCGGCGCGCTGCGCCATTTCATCGCGGGTCCATGCCATCTCAGTTGCCCTCCGCACGCACGGTGCGCTGTTCGATGCGTTTTTCGGGAGTCGGGTTGTGCACGATGCGGTGCACGTAGATGCCAGGCAGGTGCACCTGGTCCGGGTCGATGCTGCCCACCGGCACCACTTCTTCCACTTCCACCACGCACAGCTTGCCGGCCATGGCGCAGGCCGGGTTGAAGTTGCGCGCGGTCTTGCGGAACACCAGGTTGCCGGCCTCGTCGGCCTTCCACGCCTTGACCAGCGCCACGTCCGCGCGCAGCGCAGTCTCCATCACGTAGTGCTTGCCGTCGAACTCGCGGGTTTCCTTGCCCTCGGCCACCACGGTGCCGTAGCCGGTGGCGGTAAAGAAGGCCGGGATGCCCGCGCCGCCGGCGCGCAGCCGCTCGGCCAGGGTGCCCTGCGGGTTGAATTCCAGCTGCAGTTCACCGGCCAGGTACTGGCGCTCGAACTCCTTGTTCTCGCCCACGTAGGACGAAATCATCTTGCTGATCTGGCGCGTTTCCAGCAGCTGGCCCAGGCCGAAGCCGTCCACGCCGGCGTTGTTGGAAATCACCGTCAGGTCCTTTACCCCGGTGTCGCGAAGCGCGGCGATCAGCGCTTCGGGAATGCCGCACAGGCCGAAACCGCCGACCGCCAGGGTCTGGCCGTCGGCCACCGCGCCCTGCAGCGCCTCGGCGGCACTGGCGTAGCGCTTGCCGCGCCGGCCGTTGTCTGGGGACTTGCTCATCTACGCCCTCACCTCGTTGATGTAAGCCGCCATTGTAGCCATTGGCAGGGCCAGCCCCGGCTAAACGGCCGGTTCGGGCTGAAAACGCTTCCCACACGCGGCACCAGCTAAACTCGCCTACTAACTTCGAAAGGACTACCGATGACTCTCCCCGCATTCAAGGCATACGACATCCGCGGCCGCGTGCCGGACGAGCTGAACGAAGACATGGCGCGCCGGATCGGCGTGGCCCTGGCCGCCCAGTTGGCGCCGGGCACCGTCGTTGTCGGCCATGACGTGCGCCTGACCAGCCCCGGGCTACAGGACGCGCTGGCTGCCGGCCTGCGCGGCGCGGGGCGCGA
Organism: Stenotrophomonas bentonitica; assembly: GCF_013185915.1. Lineage (NCBI taxonomy): Bacteria > Pseudomonadati > Pseudomonadota > Gammaproteobacteria > Lysobacterales > Lysobacteraceae > Stenotrophomonas > Stenotrophomonas bentonitica. Next base: position 208,940 of record NZ_JAAZUH010000003.1, read on the forward strand.
GGTGCTGGACATCGGGCTGTGCGGTACCGAGGAGGTCTACTTCCAGGTGGACCACCTGAAGGCCGCCGGCGGGGTGATGGTCACCGCCAGCCACAACCCGATGGACTACAACGGGATGAAGCTGGTCAAGGAGCAGGCCCGGCCGATCAGCTCGGATACCGGCCTGTTCGCCATCTCCGACGCCGTCGAGGCCGACACCGCGCCTGCGGTCGAACCCAAGGCCGGCATCCAGTCGCATCCGGACAAATCGGCCTACATCGAGCACCTGCTGAGCTACGTGGATCGCAGCTCGCTGAAGCCGCTGAAGCTGGTGGTCAACGCCGGCAACGGCGGCGCGGGTGCCATCGTGGACCTGCTGGCGCCGCACCTCCCGTTCGAGTTCGTCCGCATCGCGCACGAGCCGGACGGCAGCTTCCCGAACGGCATTCCGAACCCGCTGCTGGTCGAGAACCGCGAGCTCACCGCGAAGGCGGTGCTTGAGCACGGTGCGGACTTCGGGATCGCCTGGGACGGCGACTTCGACCGCTGCTTCTTCTTCGACCATACCGGCCGCTTCATCGAAGGCTATTACCTGGTCGGGCTGCTGGCCAGGGCGATCCTGGCGCGGCAGCCGGGCGGCAAGATCGTGCACGATCCGCGCCTGCTCTGGAACACCGTGGAAATGGTCGAAGAGGCCGGTGGCCAAGCCGTGCTGTGCAAGAGCGGGCATGCCTTCATCAAGGAAAAGATGCGCGACGAAGATGCCGTGTATGGCGGTGAAATGAGCGCGCACCATTATTTCCGCGAGTTCGCCTACGCCGACTCAGGCATGATTCCGTGGCTGCTGATCGCCGCGCTGGTCTCAGAGTCCGGCCTTTCGCTGGCCGAGCTGGTGGAAGAGCGCATGCAGAAGTTCCCGTGCAGCGGCGAGATCAACTTCAAGATCAGCGACGCCAAGCTCGCCGTCGCGCGGGTGATGGAACACTTCGCTTCGCACGGGCCCACGCTGGACCACACCGACGGCATCAGCGCCGACTTTGGCGAGTGGCGCTTCAACCTGCGCAGCTCCAATACCGAGCCGCTGCTTCGCCTCAACGTGGAAGCGCGCGGCGATGCCGCCCTGCTGCAGCAGCGCACCGACGAAATCTCCCAGTTGCTCACGGCATCCTGAGGCGTAGCCCGATGAACGACATTCTTCCGGTGATCCTGTCTGGCGGCTCCGGTACGCGGCTGTGGCCGCTGTCCCGCGAGGCCTATCCGAAGCAGTTCCTGGCCCTGGCCGGCGAGCAGACCATGCTGCAGGCCACATGGGAACGCGTGGCGCCCATCGCCGGGCGACCGCCGCTGGTCGTTGCCAACGAGGAACATCGTTTCGTGGCCGCCGAACAGTTGCAGCAGCTGGGCGTGCAGCCTCAGGCCATCCTGCTGGAGCCGGTCGGGCGAAACACCGCGCCAGCGATCGCCGTGGCCGCGCTGGAAGCCACGCTGGAGGAAGGCGACCCGGTACTGCTGGTACTGCCGTCGGACCATGTGATTGCCCATGAAGACGCCTTCCGGGCCGCGGTTCTCAGCGCACTGCCGGCTGCACGCGAGGGCAAGCTGGTTACCTTCGGGATCGTGCCGACCGGGCCGGAAACCGGCTATGGCTACATCAAGGCGTCATCAGGCGGTGCCGTCCGTGCGGTCGACCGCTTTGTCGAAAAGCCGGATGCGGAGACCGCCCTTCAGTACGTGCAGTCCGGCGAGTACTTCTGGAACAGCGGCATGTTCCTGTTCAAGGCCTCGCGCTACCTGGCCGAGCTGGAGCGCCTGCAACCGGAGATGCTGTCTGCCAGTCGCAATGCCTGGCAGCTGGCACGCCGTGATACCGACTTCACCCGTCTGGACAAGGAAGCATTTGCGGCCGTACCGGCCGACTCCATCGACTACGCGGTGATGGAGAAGACCAGCGACGCGGTGGTGGTGCCCTTGGACGCCGGCTGGAATGACGTGGGCTCCTGGACCGCGCTGCGCGACGTGTCGGCACAGGATGCCGATGGCAACGCACACCACGGCGACGTGATCGCCATCGATTGCCGCAATACCTATGCCTACGGCGAGCGCCTGATCGCGCTGGTCGGGCTCGACGATGTGATCGTGGTCGAGACCGATGACGCGGTGATGGTCGGCCGCAGCGACCGCATGCAGGAAATCAAGCAGGTCGTGGCCCAGCTCAAGGCCGATTCGCGCCCCGAAGCCACCTGGCACCGCAAGGTGTATCGCCCGTGGGGCGCCTACGACTCCATCGACAATGGCGAACGCTTCCAGGTGAAGCGGATCACGGTGAAGCCCGGTGGCACGCTGAGCCTGCAGATGCACCACCACCGTGCGGAGCACTGGGTGGTGGTGAGCGGAACCGCCGAAGTAACGCGCGGTGATGAGGTGATCCTGTTGGGCGAGAACCAGAGCACCTACATTCCGCTGGGCGTGACCCACCGACTGCGCAACCCGGGCAAGCTGCCGCTGGAGCTCATCGAGGTGCAGTCCGGCAGTTATCTGGGCGAGGATGACATCGTGCGGTTCGAGGATACGTACGGCAGGAGCTGATCGGCGCGAAAGTACGATAAAAAAACCCGGCCTGGCCGGGTTTTTTCTTTTACTAGATATCTGCAATCACACGCTTCAAACCCTGCTGCCAGTCCGGCACTTTGACGCCGAAATCAGACTCAAGCTTCGAAACGTCCAAGTGCGAGTACGCCGGACGCTTTGCCGGCGTCGGGTACTCGGCCGTGGAGATTGCTTCAACCTTTGGCGCGCGTGCGAGCTTGCCCGCTGCTACGGCCTCGGCGAAGATCGCCTCGGCGAAGCCGTGCCAGCTGGTTTCGCCATTGGCAGTAAGGTGCCACGTTCCGGACAGCTGCCCCGGATGCTGCAGCGCCTGTGCGGTGACGTCGGCAATCAATGCCGCCGGGGTCGGCGTCCCTACCTGGTCGGCGACCACGCGCAGCACATCGCGATCAGCGCCCACCCGCAGCATGGTGCGGAGGAAATTGGCGCTGTGGGAGGCGTACACCCACGCGGTACGGAAGATCAGGTGGCGTCCACCTGCTTCCCGGATGGCTTCTTCACCGGCCAGCTTGCTGGCGCCGTACACGCCCAAGGGCGCGGTGGCATCGCCTTCGCGGTACGGGCGCGTGCCCTGCCCGTCGAACACATAGTCGGTGGAGTAATGCACCAGCGGCACGCCAGCTGCAGCGCACCAGCGGGCGATGACGCCCGGCGCTTCAGCATTTGCGCGGAAAGCGGCGTCGCGCTCTTCCTCGGCGCGATCCACGGCCGTGTAGGCCGCGGCGTTCACCACGATGCTGGGCTGCACCCGGTCCAGCAGCGCGACCAGGGATTCAGGCTGATTGAAATCAGCCGTCTCGCAAGGCGTACCGTCGGCCAGAGTGCCGCTGCGGGTAGTTGCCATGAGCGTGCCGAGCGGGGCCAGGGCGCGCAACAGTTCCTGGCCCAACTGTCCGTTGCCGGCAAACAGCAGCACAGTCACAGTGCGCCCTGCAGCGCAGCGAAGTCCGGGAGACGGTCTTCGGCAATGTCCTTCAGGAACGGCGCGGCTTCATCCTTGGCCGACAGGGTCGGGCCGCTGATCGGCCAATCCACGCCGATATCGGCATCATTCCAGCGGACGCCTGCGTCGAAGTCCTTCAGGTACACCTCGGTGCACAGATAGCTGAAAACGGCACGCTCGGACAGCACGGCGAACCCGTGCGCGAAGCCTTCCGGAATCCAGAACTGCTTCTTGTTCTCCGCGCTCAGCACCACCGCTTCCCACTGGCCGAAAGTCGGCGAGCCGCGGCGGATATCCACGGCTACGTCGTACACCTCGCCTTCGAGAACGCTGACCAGCTTGCCCTGCGGACGCGGCCACTGATAGTGCAGGCCACGCAGTACGCCTTTGGCCGAGGTGGAGACGTTGCTCTGGACGAACTTCGTGGGCAGGCCGTGCTGGCCAAAACGCTCGGCGTTCCAGGTCTCGAAGAAGAAGCCACGTTCATCGCCGAACACAGCCGGCTCGATTACCACGCAGCCCGGCAGCTTGGTTTCAATTACTTTCACGGTACGACTCCACGCACGGCCAGCGCATGCAGATACTGGCCATAACCATTCTTGATCAGCGGTGCGGCAAGCGCTTCCAGCTGTTCGGCGTTGATCCAACCCTGGCCGAAGGCGATTTCTTCCGGGCAGCAGACCTGCAGGCCCTGGCGGGTCTGGATGGTCTCGATGAAGTTGGAAGCCTCCAGCAGCGACTGGTGCGTGCCGGTGTCGAGCCACGCGTAGCCGCGACCCAGCGCTTCCAGATGGAGATTGCCTTCGCGCAGGTACCGCTGATTGAGATCGGTAATCTCCAGCTCGCCGCGCGGCGACGGCTTCAGTTCGGCTGCGTGATGGCTGGCATTGCCGTCGTAGAAGTACAGGCCGGTAACCGCATAGTTCGAACGCGGGTTGGCCGGCTTCTCAACAAGATCAATGACCTTGCCGGCCTTGTCGAACTCAGCCACGCCGTAACGTTCCGGGTCATTCACCCAGTACCCGAAAACGGTCGCGCCGGTTTCGCGCTGATCGGCGTTGCGCAGCATTTCGCTCAAGCCGTGGCCGTGGAAGATGTTGTCCCCCAGCACCAGGCAGCTCGGCTTGCCGCCCACAAAGTCCTTGCCAATCAGGTAAGCCTGCGCCAGCCCGTCCGGGCTCGGCTGCACGGCGTACTCGATGTTCATGCCCCACTGCGAACCGTCTCCCAGCAGCGTCTGGAAGAGCGCCTGCTCGTGCGGTGTATTGATGATCAGCACGTCGCGGATCCCGGCCAGCATCAGCACGCTGAGCGGGTAGTAGATCATCGGTTTGTCGTATACCGGCAGCAGCTGCTTGCTGACGCCCTTGGTGATCGGATACAGGCGAGTGCCGGAGCCGCCCGCCAGGATGATGCCTTTACGTTGCGTCATGGTAGGAAATCCTTTTAGGCGCTGGTGCCAATGCGCTGCAGTCGATAGCTGCCGTCGAGCACGCCGTTGACCCATTCCTGGTTGTCCAGGTACCAATCAACCGTGAAGCCGATGCCCTGCTCGAAGGTGTACTTGGGCTCCCAGCCCAGCTGGTCCTTCAACTTCGATGCGTCAATGGCATAACGACGGTCATGGCCCGGGCGGTCCGCCACGTAGGTGATCTGACTGCTGCGCGGCTGGCCGTCTTCGCGCGGCCGGCGTGCATCGAGCAGCGCGCAGATGGCGTGCACCACCTCAATGTTCTCCTTCTCGGAGTTGCCGCCCACGTTGTACGTCTCGCCCACTTGGCCCTTGGCCAGCACGGTGCGGATCGCTTCGCAATGGTCGGACACGAACAGCCAGTCGCGCACCTGCTTGCCGTCGCCATAGACCGGCAGCGGTTCGCCGGCCAGCGCCTTGGCGATCACCAGCGGAATGAGCTTTTCCGGGAAATGGTACGGGCCATAGTTGTTCGAGCAGTTGGTGGTCAGCACCGGCAGCCCGTAGGTGTGGTGGAACGCACGCACCAGGTGGTCCGAAGCCGCCTTGGATGCCGAATACGGCGAGTTGGGCGCATACGGGGTGGTTTCGCTGAACTTACCGGTTTCACCGAGGGTGCCGTACACCTCGTCGGTGGACACGTGCAGGAAGCGGAACGCCTTGCCCTTGTCGGCCGGCAGCGCTTTCCAGTAGTCGCGCACCGATTCGAGCAGACCCAGGGTGCCAACCACGTTGGTCTGGATGAAGGCGCCCGGACCGTCGATAGACCGGTCAACATGGCTTTCAGCGGCGAAGTTCAGGACCGCATCCGGCTGGTGCTCATTCAGCAGTCGGGTCACCAGGGACTGGTCGCCGATGTCGCCTTGGACGAAGACGTGGTCCGGGTTGCCTTCCAGGGAAGTCAGGGTCTTCAGGTTACCCGCATAGGTCAGGGCATCCAGATTGATTACCCGCACGCCTCTGGCGACGGCTTCCAACACAAAGTTTCCGCCAATGAATCCGGCTCCGCCGGTGACAAGCCATGTGGGCACTACCCGTTCTCCTGTTCGGTATCGATCATGAGCCGCCCTCCAGGGGCGCTCGTACAGCCACACAGCATACATCGCAGTGCCGTTCGCGGCCTCTCACGTCATGTGAAGAAGGCAAATGGGCAGCACTTTCATGTCGCAGTGCAGCACAACCATACGCATTCGCATGGTTGGCGTAAGCCAGTTAGAATCGGGATCCCACCCCCGAACCGGTTGCCGCGTCCTGCAGCCGGACGTTCCCCGTTATTGAAGGATCCCGCACCAGATGAAAATCCTCGTCGCGTACAAGCGCGTGGTGGACTACAACGTCCGCATTCAGGTCAAGCCGGACGGTTCCGGCGTGGTCACCGACGGCGTCAAGCTGTCCCCCAACCCCTTTGACGAAATCGCCCTGGAAGAAGCCCTGCGCCTGCGCGACAAGGGCATCGCCACCGAGGTCGTGGTCGCCACCATCGCCCCCGCCGACGCCCAGGCCCACCTGCGCAACGGCCTGGCCATGGGTGCCAACCGCGCCATCCACGTGGTCACCGACCAGGCCATCCAGCCGCTGACCGCCGCGCGCACCCTGCTCAAGCTGGTCGAGAAAGAACAGCCGGACCTGGTGATCCTGGGCAAGCAGGCGATCGACGACGACGCCAACCAGACCGGCCAGATGCTGGCCACGCTGTGGGGCCGCCCGCAGGCGACCTTCGCCAGCAAGCTGGAGATTGCCGACGGCAAGGCCACCGTGACCCGCGAGGTCGACGCCGGCCTGGAAACGCTGGAAGTGGACCTGCCGGCCGTGGTCACCACCGACCTGCGTTTGAACGAGCCGCGCTTCATCAAGCTGCCGGACATCATGAAGGCCAAGGCCAAGCCGCTGGAAAGCCTGCAACTGGCCGACCTGGGCGTTGAAGCCGCCGACACCTTCAAAACCACCCACTACGCCGCGCCGTCCAAGCGCAGCAAGGGTGTGATGGTCAAGGACGCAGCCGAACTGGTTGCCGCACTCAAGCAGAAGGGGTTGCTGTAATGACCAAGATCCTCGTAGTTGCCGAGCACCATGACGGCAAGCTCAACGCCGCCACCGCCAAGACCGTGAGCGCGGCTGCCGCCATCAGCGGCGCCAGCATCGACGTGCTGGTGCTGGCTGCCGACCCGGCCTCCGTGGCCGCCCAGGCCGCCCAGCTGGCGGGCGTGGCCAAGGTGCTGACCGTTGCCAATGCTGCCAACGCCCAAGCCCAGGCCCAGGTGCTGGCCCCGCAGATCGCACAGCTGGCCAAGGGCTACACCCACGTGTTCGGCCCGTCGACCACCTTCGGCAAGGACCTGATGCCGTGCGTGGCCGCCCTGCTGGGCGTGAACCAGGTGTCCGACCTGATGAGCGTGGAAGGCAGCCACAGCTTCAAGCGCCCGATTTACGCGGGCAACGCCATCATCACCGTGGACGTGCCGGCCGACCAGATCGTGGTTGCCACCGTGCGCGCCGCCTCCTGGCCGGAAGCGGCCCAGGGCGGCAGCGCCCCGGTTGAAGCGGCCAGCGTGGACGCGGCCCTGCCGACCCACACCCGCTTCATCGGCCTGGCCGCCGGTGCCACCGACCGCCCGGACCTGCAGAGCGCCAAGCGCGTGGTTTCCGGTGGCCGTGGCGTCGGCTCGGAAGAGAACTTCAAGGTGATCTTCCAGCTGGCCGACAAGCTCGGTGCGGCCGTGGGCGCCTCGCGCGCGGCGGTGGACGCCGGTTACGTGCCCAGCGACCTGCAGGTCGGCCAGACCGGCAAGATCATTGCCCCGGAGCTGTATGTGGCCGTGGGCATCAGCGGTGCCATCCAGCACCTGACCGGGATCAAGGACGCCGGCACCATCGTGGCGATCAACAAGGATCCGGACTCGCCGATCTTCGAGATTGCCGATATCGGGCTGGTGGGGGATCTGTTTACCCTGCTGCCGGAGCTGGAAGCGGCCCTGTAAGCGTGGCCGAAGACGCCTCTTTCACTCCGCCCGCCCCGCAGCGCCGGGGCCGGGCACTGGGATGGTTGGCAGGCGTCGCCGCCGTGTATCTGGTGGCGCTGTGGTATCTGGATCGCGACAAGAACGTGCTGTCGCGACTGGGCGAGCTGGGCGGCCCGCTGCTGCTGTGTGCAGGTGCGGTACTGGCCAGCTATGGTTTCCGCTACCAGCGCTGGCACATGCTGCTGCGCGCACAGCGCCATCCGCTGGCTTCTTGGTGGTCGGGGCTGGGGGCGTATCTGGCCGGCTTCGCTTTTACCGCATCGCCGGGCAAGGCCGGCGAGCTGCTGCGCATACGCTACTTTTCGCGCTTGGGCGTACCTCCCAGGACCACGCTGACAACATTTGTCTACGAACGCGCACTGGATCTGCTGGTCATCACCCTGATGGCGACCGGCGCCGCACGCCTCGTTCCCCTGTTTGGTGTGTTGACCGGCCTGGTACTCGCCGTGGTCGCCGGAATCTGCCTGCTGGCATGCTGGCCAGCCTTGCAGCAACTTGCGCGGGTCGTCATAACTCGACTTCCTGGCCAACGACTGCGCCAGCTATGCGGTTTCCTGCTTGACGGGGTGTGTGCCCTGCGCCCCCTGCTGCACGCACGCCTGGCCGTGGCCAGCGCTGGCTATGGCGCCGCTGCCTGGCTGCTGACCTCCGCCGCATTCGCGTGGCTCTGCCACTCGCTGGGAGTCGATCTGGCCTGGCAGCATGCAGTGGCCATCTACCCGCTGGCGATGCTGGTGGGGGCGCTGTCCTTCGTCCCGGGGGGTGTGGGCACCACCGAAGCCGCCATCGTAGTGATGCTGGCCAGCGTGGGCGCCGGCATGGACGTGGCCCTGACCGCCGCAATTGGCATTCGACTGGCCAGTCTGTGGCTGGCGGTCATCGTCGGAATGTTGGCGCTGACTCGGCTGGAAGTTCGCGCCAAGTCGGATTAAACGCGCGTTTTCGGACCAATTCCTGAAGCGTGCAGCGCTATACTTCCCGGTCAAATTTCATGGATGAGGCACCCGTATGTGCTGTCCTGGCTCGCTTGACGCAGGAGTAACCCCGTTTTGAATTCCCAGAACCGCCCGCTCTGTGTCGATCTGGACGGCACCCTGCTGCGTTCCGACATTCTATATGAATCGCTTTTGGCCCTGCTGGCGCGCAACCCCTTCTACCTGTTCCTGCTGCCGTTCTGGCTGCTTGGCGGCAAGGCTGCCGTAAAGCGCCAGCTTGCCTCGCGCGTCCAGCTGCCGGCCGAGACGCTGCCGTACGACGAGCGGGTGTTGGAGATGCTGCGTACCACCACGCAGCGGCCCCGCGTGCTGTGCACCGCCTCGGACCTGCTGCTGGTGCAGCCGATCGCCGACCACCTCGGCCTGTTCGAGGAAGTGATTGCCAGCGATGGCCACACCAACTTGTCCGGCCACAACAAGGGCAAGGCGCTGGCCGAGCGTTTCGGCGAGCGTGGCTTCGACTACATGGGCAACGGGCGGGTCGACCTGCAGGTCTGGGCGCATGCCGGCGGCGCCATCGTCGTCAACAACGGTGAGCGTCTGGCCCGCGACGCCGCCCTTCAGACCGAGGTACTGGGCCACCTGCCCGCCCAGAACGGCGGCCTGCTCACCTGGATCAAGGCCCTGCGCATCTACCAGTGGCTGAAGAACCTGCTGGTGCTGGTGCCGCTGCTTACCGCCCATCGGTTCCTGGAGCCGGACGCCGTCGTCGACTCCGGCATCGCGTTCCTGGCATTCGGCCTGTGCGCATCAGGTGTGTACCTGCTCAACGACCTGCTCGACCTGACGCCCGACCGCATGCATCCGCGCAAGCGCAAACGGCCGTTCGCCGCCGGTACGCTGCCGCTGCTGCATGGACTGCTGATGGCGCCGCTGCTGACCGTGCTCGGCTTCGCGCTGGCCCTGCTCTGCAGCCCTGCCTTTGCCGGCGTGCTGCTGTGCTACTACGTGATGACCCTCGGTTACTCGCTCAAGCTCAAGCGCATCGTCATGATCGACGTAGTACTGCTGGCCGCGCTGTACACGGTACGCATCATTGGCGGCACCGTGGCGATCGGTTCGGAGCTGTCGTTCTGGCTGCTGGCGTTCTCGATGTTTGTGTTCCTCAGCCTGGCCATGCTCAAACGCTACACCGAACTGGCTGCCGCACTGGCCAGCGGTAAGGAAATGGCGATCGGCCGCGGTTACGCCGTCGCAGACCTGCCGCTCGTGCAGTCGCTGGGTGCTGCGGCCGGCTACATCGGCGTGCTGGTGTTTGCGTTGTACATCAACAGTCCGGAAAGCCTTGAGCTGTACAGCAAGCCGAAGGTGCTTTGGCTGCTGTGCCCGATGCTTCTGTACTGGATCAGCCGCATGTGGATCGTCTCGCACCGTGGCGACATGGAAGATGACCCCATCGTCTTTGCCGCCATGGACCGGGTCAGCCAAGTGGTGATTGCCCTGTGCGTGGTCATCGTGCTCGCCGCCATATGAGTTCAACGCGCGGCCAGTCGTGGGGACGCTACCCGCGCGCGCAGCAGACGCTGCTTGCGCTGGGCGACCGTGGGGCCGACCTTCCGGCCTGCACGGGAACGCTGCTGCCCCACGGCAATGGTCGCAGTTATGGCGACAGCTGCCTGAACCCGGGCGGCACGCTGCTGATGACACGGGCGCTGGACCGCTTCATCGCGTTCGACCCGGCAAACGGCGTCCTGCGCTGTGAAGCCGGGGTGACACTGGCCGAAGTTATCGGACTGGCGCTACCCACTGGCTGGTTCCTTCCGGTGACGCCTGGAACCCGCTACGCGACCGTAGGGGGTGCGATCGGCAACGACGTGCATGGCAAGAACCACCACCGCGCTGGCAGCTTCGGCCACCACGTGCGGTGCCTGGAACTCCTACGCAGCGATGGGTCCCGCCAGCTGCTGGATCCGCAGGACGACAGCGGCCTATTCGCCGCCACCATCGGTGGACTGGGCCTTACCGGATTGATCACTTGGGCCGAACTGCAGCTGCGCCGCGTGCCCGGTCCATGGATCGAAACGGAATCGATCCGTTTCGACAGCCTTGACGACTTCTTCGCGCTGTCGCGCGACTCGGCCGATGGCTTCGAGTACACCGTGGCTTGGATCGACTGCCTGGCAAAAGGCAAGCAATTGGGGCGTGGGCATTTCCTGCGTGGCGACCACGCGCCCGGCAACGCCCAAGCCGCTACACCGTCTGCCTCTCCCAGGCGCAGCATGCCGCTGGTGCCGCCAGTGTCGTTGGTCAACCGACTCACCCTGCGTCCGTTCAACACGCTGTATTACTGGCGCCAGCCGGCAAGGCGGCACCGTCATGTCAGCCATTACCAGAGTTATTTCTATCCGCTGGACGGCATCAACCACTGGAACCGCATGTACGGCCCACAGGGCTTCCTGCAGCACCAGTGCGTCCTGCCACCGGATAATGCACGCGATGCAACCGCCGCACTGCTTTCGGAGATCTCGCGCAGCGGGCGGGGTTCCTTCCTTGCGGTCCTCAAGGAGTTCGGCAATCGACCTTCGCCGGGACTGCTGTCTTTCCCGCGCCCCGGAAGCACGCTCGCACTGGATTTCCCGAACGATGGGCCGGATGTGTTCCGGATGCTGGAGCGTCTTGATGCCATCGTTGCCGAGGCCGGTGGCGCGGTATACGCGGCCAAGGACGCGCGCATGAGCGGCGCATTGTTCCGCCAGTCCAATCCGAAGTGGCAGCATTTTTCCCGATTCATCGACCCCCGATTCTCATCCGGCTTCTGGCGCCGGGTCATGGAGTGAGCATGCAGAAGATCCTGATCATTGGTGCGACATCGGCCATCGCCGAAGCTGTGGCGCGCGTGTACGCCACGCGTGCCGCAGCAGTATTCCTTGTTGCCCGCAACGCAACCAGGCTCGACACCATCGCGGCAGACCTTCGCGTACGCGGTGCGAGGCAGGTCGACGCTGCGGCACTCGATGTCAACGACATCGACGCGCACGCCGCAGTCTTGGACACCGCCTGGGCCACCATGGGTGGCATCGACACAGTGCTGATCGCCCACGGCACCCTTCCCGATCAGGCTGCCTGCGATGCTTCCGTAGACGTTTCGCTGCGAGAGTTCAGCACCAACGGTACGTCGACCATCGCGCTGGCCGCCGCACTTGCGCAGCGACTGGAGGCCGGATCCACCTTGGCGGTGATTTCCTCCGTAGCCGGCGACCGGGGCCGCGCCAGCAACTATTTGTATGGCAGTGCAAAAGCGGCCGTAAGCACCTACCTCAGCGGCCTGGGTCAGCGCCTACGCAAGCAGGGCATCAACGTACTAACAATAAAGCCCGGCTTCGTGGACACGCCCATGACTCAGGCATTCAAGAAGGGCGCCCTGTGGGCGACCCCTGATAGAGTTGCACGAGGCATCGTGCGTGCGTCCGACCGTCGACGTGCGGTTGCTTACCTGCCAGGGTTCTGGTGGGCGATCATGATGGTAATCAAGAATATCCCCGAGTTCGTTTTCCGCCGTATCTCCCTTTGAATCCCTCATAAAGAAGGACACTTTGCGATGCCGGATATTGATCACGACCTGGACGTTCTGTATCAGCACCGGTTCCCGAAAGAGGAGCTGGCGAATAAAAACCGCATCTGGAAAGTGTTGTGCACCCAGTACTTCAACCGCTTCGTCGCCCCCGGCGACACTGTGGTGGATATTGGGGCTGGCTATTGTGAATTCATCAACAACATTCCCGCCAGTCGAAAGATAGCCGTTGACCTGAACCCTGACGTACGCAAGTTCGCTGCCGACGGAGTCCACATCATCAATGAATCCTGCACGTCGGTGAGTTCCATTCCAAGCGGCAGCGTCGATGCTGTGTTCATGAGCAATTTCCTTGAGCATCTCCCGACCAAAGACCTAGTTCTGCAGACATTGAGGGAAAGCGCGCGGATGCTGAAACCTGGTGGGAGAGCCGTCATCCTTCAGCCAAACATCCGATTCCTCTATGACGAGTACTGGGACTATTTCGATCACCATACTGCACTGAGCGACCGTAGTCTGGTCGAAGGAGTCTTGATGGCCGGGCTGGAGCCACGCGTGGTGATCCCCAAGTTCCTTCCATACACCACCAAGAGCAGGCTTCCGCAGGCGCCTTGGTTGGTTTCTCTATACCTGCACATACCGCTGGCATGGCACATCCTGGGCAAGCAGGCCCTGGTCGTGGCTTACAAGCCCAGCTGACTCCACTTTGGTACTCGAGTTCGCCCATGGCACAGAAGAATGAAAAAATCGTCCTGACCGGCGCGGCAGGCTTGGTAGGTCAGAACCTCATTGTCGAAATGAAGCAACAGGGCTACACGCAACTTGTAGCCATCGACAAGCATGAGCACAATCTTGAGATTCTTCGCAAGCTTCACCCGGATGTGAAGATTGTTCTAGCTGATCTGGCTGAACCGGGCAGCTGGAGGGAGGTTTTCGAGGGTGCCAAGCTGGTCGTGCAACTCCACGCCCAGATTACGGGAAAGACCCCGGACCTGTTCGTGCGCAACAACCTCACTGCGACCGAACATGTTCTGGCCGCGTGCAAGGCCTCAGGTGTGCCCTACATGGTTCACATCAGCTCCTCGGTAGTGAACTCTGTGGCCAAGGATGACTACACCGAAACGAAGCGTGCGCAGGAAGCGCTGGTCGTCGATAGCAGCCTGCGCCACTGCGTGCTTCGCCCGACGTTGATGTTTGGCTGGTTCGACCCCAAGCACCTGGGCTGGCTCTCACGCTTCATGGCGCGCACACCGGTGTTCCCAATTCCTGGGGACGGCAGGTTCATGCGTCAACCATTGTATGAGCGGGACTTCTGCCGCTGCATCGTCAAATGCGTGGAAACCGAACCCGATAACGCTGTCTTCGACATCGTGGGCGACACCCGCGTTGACTACGTAGATATCATCCGCACCATCAAACGGGTAAAGAAGCTGCACACCTTGATTGTGCACATCCCCATCGGATTCTTCGGATTTCTGCTGCGTACGTTTGCACTGTTCAGCAGCAAACCGCCATTCACAGCCTCCCAGCTCAAGGCGCTCAGCGCCGGCGACGACTTCAAAGGCGTGGACACCAAGGCCGTGTTCGGCGTGCGGCAGACTCCGTTCGAAGATGCAATTCGAGAAAGCTATACCGACCCACGCTACAGCCACATCGTGCTGAAGCGCTGACCCACAGAATTGACGGAAAAATGCGTATGAGCACCTTCGCCATTATCGGCAGCGGCCCCATGGGCCTCATGACAGCCCTGGAACTGCTGAAGCAGGGCCACCAGGTAGACGTGTACGAGCGTGATGACCGCATTGGCGGGATGTCGGCCGACTTCGACTTCGATGGTCTTCGGATCGAGCGCTATTACCACTTCATCTGCAAGACCGACTACCCCTTGTTCAAGCTACTCGATGAGCTGAAGCTTTCAGACCGCCTTCACTGGACGGATACCAAGATGGGGTACTACTACCAAGGCAAGCTCCATAAGTGGGGCACGCCATTTGCCTTGCTGGGCTTCCCGCACTTGGGGCTGATCGACAAGGTCCGCTACGCGCTGCACGTGATGTACACAAAGGGGATCAAGGATTGGTCTGCGCTGGACAAGGAGAATGCGCGCGACTGGATCACCCGCTGGATTGGCCCAAAGGCCTACAAGGTAATGTGGGAAAAGGCGTTCGCGCTGAAGTTCTTCGAGTTCCAGAACGACCTATCTGCTTCCTGGATCGGCACGCGCATCAAGCGCGTGGCATTGTCGCGACGCAATCTGTTCAACGAGAGCATGGGCTACCTGCAAGGGGGTTCGGCGGTGCTGCTGGAGAAAATGGCTGCCGAGGTGCTTGGGCGTGGCGGTAGGATCCTGCTCGGCCAGCCCATTGACCAGGTGACCGCAGATGGCACTCGTGCCACCGGCGTGCGCACGGCTGCCGGCGACCAGCCCTACGACGGCGTAATCTCCACCGCGCCAATCCAGTACGTACCCTCCATGGTGCCGGCACTGCCGGAAGCCTTCTCCCGTCAAGTCGCAGCGATCGAGAACATTCCGGTGGCCTGCGTGATCCTGAAACTCTCGAAGCCGGTCAGTGAGAACTTCTGGATGAACATCAGCGATGAGCGAATCTCCATTCCCGGGCTGATCGAATACAGCAACCTCAATCCCGGAAACGGTCCGGGCGAACACATCGTGTACGCACCTTACTACATGCCAAAGACCCACCCCAAATGGCAGTGGAGCAACCAGCAACTGATCGATGAGGTGATCAGCTACCTGCCAATGATCAACCCCAATTTCAAGCCGGATTGGATCCGCGCCACCCACTGCCATCGCTACGAGTATGCTCAGACGATCTGCCCGCCTGGATTCCAAGAGATGCTACCGCCGATGAAGACGCCGCTGGCCGGTTTCTACATGGCAGACACTGCCTATTACTATCCGGAAGATCGCTCCATCAACGAGAGTATCGCCGTGGGTTCGACCCTAGCCCGAACCGCCATGGGACAGTCGTGATCAGCAAACGTTTCGCTATGTTCATCATATCCGGCGGCCTCGCGGCTGCCGCGAATTTCTTCTCGAGGATGCTGTTCAGCCTTTGGCTCCCGTATTCGCTGTCGATCGTCCTGAGCTTCATGGTTGGCTTGGTCACAGCATTCGTGCTGATGCGCAAACTGGCATTCAAACAAACAAGCAATGCTGCGCATCATCAAGTGCTCTGGTTTCTTGCCGTTAATGCACTTGCGTTACTGCAGACATTTTGCGTAAGTTTGCTTCTGGCACGATGGGCATTACCAATGATGGGAATCACCCGCGGCGCAGAAACCATAGCGCATGCGGTCGGTGTGGCGACCCCAGTTCTCACCAGCTACATTGGACACAAGCGACTGACTTTCCGCACCTGAAACGGCCCTTTGCCGGAGCTGCCGGCGCTAAACGACCAAAGGAGGCACCTTCCAATGACCTCACTCGGACGCCCGGCGCAGGAGCCCAACGTCACCTTCGGCATCTGGCATGTAGGATGCATGGCGCTCGCCACAGCCATGCTTCTGGCAGTCTACTGCGAGATCATCGGCCTGAACGTGATGCCCTTCCGTGGCGAGTCGGGCTGGTTCATCGCCTCCGCATGGAGTCATGAGGACCGCTTTGCGTTCATTAGGCCGATGCTTATCCGAGCGTACAACGGCCACTTTGCCCCCTTGTTCTTTGGCTTGGAGTATCTTCAGTCCGGATGGTTTGGCACAGGGGTTCGCTGGTGGTTTGCGCGTCAGATGCTCGTGCTGGGCCTGTTGACCACCTCCCTGTATCTGGTCGGACGCTCCGGGCTGGCCTTTACTTCTCTCGGCAGACTCAGCAGCGCCACGATAGCCCTCTTGGCGGCTCTGTTGTTTGTCGTACAGCCCACCGTCCTAGAGTTGGCAACTTGGCCATTCATGGCTGGACCACTTCTGTGCATCGCGTGTGGTGCCGTGGCCACGGCAATGCTGCTGACCGCCGCACGCACCGCCAGCGCGAACTCGGTCTACTGGGCTTTGGCATGGGGTTATGCGTCGATGCACCTCTTCGGCGTCGGATTGGCCATCAGCCTGACGGCCCTGGTCGCTGCGATAGTGCTCATCTGGGCACGCGAACTTCCCCAAAAAACCTACAACGCGCCCGTAGCCTTTGCCGTGTTAACGCTGGGGCACGCCTGGATCATGGCGCGAACTGGTGTGGAGGCGGCCGAGCATGCGGTGACTTGGAGCGATCAGTGGACGCGCTTTGGTGCACTGTACATGGGCTCCATCCAAGCGGGTATGCGTTCGCTCTGGTCCAACGGTCGTTTCCCATGGCCGAACCCGGACAGCTACCAAACCGACGCCGCTTACGGCTTTGGCGTGTTTGTAACAATGCTTACCGTTTCGGCAGCTCTGTTGTGGAGGGGAAAACGCGACTGCAAGCCTTCACTGATCGCCGGCGGCCTGTTGATCGGCATGTCAACCCTTGCGCTTGGAGCGTACTGTGCATTGATCGTCTTCCGACTACGACACGACCCCTCACTCAGTGCCATTAATCCATTCCTGTTCGGCACGCGCTACATAGTATTCCCGGCCTTCTTCCTGTTCCTTCTAAGTCCGCTGATTCTGATTGCGGGAGCCCGCGCCCTTGGGCGCCGGCTGGTATGGCCCGTAGCTATCCTCACCACCGCAGCTTCTGTCGCCACCTATGTGTTCTTCACGACGATCGCAACACTGTGGCCAATTTTCGCGGCACCCTTTCCGATGACCTGGCATCAAGTAGTGAGCGATGCCCGGATCCAGTTGGAAGCCGGGGGCTACATTCGCGACCGCAAGCTTTCTGAGCTGGATCCAGAATTTCACGCCGAACTGAGCCAGTTCCGTGGACTGCTCGATCATGAGCTGGGATGCCAACAATGTGCACGTTTCTCACCCGCGCAGGCACCTTCGTCGGCGCCCTAGCAGGCACTAGGGCGCGTAATCCCTCGCACGCTTAGTGCTGACGGAGCATCAAGTTCAGAACCTCAGCACTTCGATCCTCTCCGACTTGCATCGCGGTGTTCCTTCCGGTGCCAGGGTAGGCCCAAGCCGTCAGTTCGCCTTGGCCCGAGATCCGCTTGAGTTCGTAGCTGATCGTTCCCGCCTCGAAGGTGACGCCAAGAGGCGGCGTAAGCGGGATCTCAAGATAGTCATTATCCCGAGAACCTTTGAGTTGGCCCTTGCCCTCGACGCATCGGCCGTCCTGACAGAGTCGGAACACGACTTCGCCACTTGCCCCCCCTCCGCCATTGCCGATCTGAACGGCAACTGCGTCCACGCGCAGCGAGCCCACCGGCAAGAATGAGCCTTGGACGGTTTCGCCCACCGCCAGCACTATCCCTCGATTCGAAGAGTCATCGAAAGGCGAACGAACCTGCATCTGGATGGGCGATCCGACCTCACACAGACGGGGCGGGTACTGGTGACAGGAAGCCAGTGCCAAGGGCAGCAGGGTCGCGAGAAGAGCTTTTTGCATATTTCCTCCAGAAGATCAGATCAGCCTTGTACCAGTACAAAACCGCGGTAAACCATCAAAGCGATGTTAAGACTGACCTGTAAGGCCACGCACGCCATCATCAAGGTGGAGTGACCGCGACGCTGCATCCAGAGAAGAGCGAGCATGAGCAATATAACTGCGACGCTCTGGAAGCCATGCACGGCGGGCACAGCCAAGGCGCTGAAAACGCCCACAAGCAGCACAGAGGGCAGCGCGACGAGCAGCACGATCTCCTTGCGCCGCTCCCGCATGCACTGCACTGCGCCCAAGACAGCCTGTGGGAGCAACAGCAGTCCAACTCCGCCTACAAGCCCCAAGAGGCACGCTTGCAGCAGATCATGCAGCGAAGGCCAAGCGGTGAAGCTGATCGGCGCGATGGTATTCAGAGTATTGCTGAGGCGTATGCCAGCCTGGCTCAGCAGGGCTGCCTGCGTACCTAAATTCTGCTCTACCAGATCGGAAGGCATCTGTAGATACCACTGGGCCCAGCCCCACCAGATAAGGAGACCGCTTACCGCGGCAATGCAGAACGGCAGGAGCCCTCGCCGCGGATCCATGTCGTTACGTTCCCGCACAAGCAGATACAGCGCGAACGCCCCGATGAAGACGACGGCATAGGGATGCGCCCAATAGGCCAAAGCCGCCAGCAGGCCGGCAACCCAGGTCCGGTCCCGTACAAGAAGTGTGTAGGCGCTTAGCAGAAGATAGAAGCCCGCCAATGACTTGGGCCACGCGAACAGCGTCTGGCCAAGGAAGTAGGGACTGCTGAGCAGCAACAGCAGCCCGGCGACCGAATAGGCGCGCCTAAGGCCGAAGTAATGGAAAAACAGGGCTGCGCCGACGAACAGCGAAGCATTCAGGACTAAGGCCACAGCCAGGAATCGGCGATAGCTGACGTCATCGCCAAACCGACCCACGTCTGGCCATTGCTTCCCCACGTACTTGAACGTCGGTAACGGACCTTCAATCTTCGGCGGAGCGTCCATCGCAGCACGGAAAGGAACTGCAACGAGCGACATAAGAATGGGACGATTCGCCAACTCTTGCCCCGGCATCAGGGGGCGCTCCTCCGCAAAGGAGATGTCCCGCACCAAGTACTCAGTCGCCACGAACGGGATATAGTTGTCCGCTGGAAAATCCCCCATCATGCGCTGCAGTCGAACATGCAAGTTGTCGCCTTTGATGACGTAGGCGCCATCGGGCAGTGTGTCCGGCATCTTGATGGGCAAGAAGGTCACGGCCATCGGCAGCGCCGCCATCACGACCCACCCTAATGCGACAAACCGCGTCGGTACCGCTTGAGCTAGCGCTTGGCCACCGAAAAGCCGCGAAAACACCCTGGTGCGCACCCATTGCACCAAGGAAGCCGCCAAGGCCACGGCGATGACCAACCAGCTATTGCGCTGGTAGTCCCAAGAGATCGAGACGACTGCCACTCCGATGAGGGCCAATGCCAGGATCCCCATGCCGATGGCGTACGCAAGCAACTCAAGACCAGTCTGCTTTCGACCACGGGAAGACAGCGAAAGTACGCCTCCACCCAAGATCAGGATCAGCAGCGCTGTCAAGCCGATCAGGCCCAGTGAACCCGGCAAGGCTGTCATTTCGATTGCTCCATTGAAATCCCCCAAAAGTGCCGTGCTTCGGCCTGTTGGCGAAAGAATAGAGTAATTAGGCGTCGGGAGCATCCTACCAAGCGGCACTTTGCACGCTAGGCCGCCTTATAATTGGCGTTTCGCCTGAACCGGGTGGCGGGCGTCACCCCTGATCTGGAACCGCCGGATGACCCAGCTTCAAATTGTCGGTATCGCCGCCTTTGTCGGCCCCGCCTATCTTCTATTCCTGTTCGTGGTTGGCGCCACCCTTGGGCATCGCTGGACTGATGGGATTTTGTGCCGTTGGGAGCGCGCTGGCGCAACGCTCGTCACAGGGCTGTTGGCACACGCGCTGGTAGCAAGCATTTTGCTACTGGTCGCACCTAGATGGAGTGGCATATCCCTCTGGCTGTTGTTGGCCGGCTGCATCGTGCGCTGGCGCTGGTACCGCCCCACGTTGACTGGGTTGGTGGCCCCGGTTCTGCTGGTGACCTCGTACGGGCTCGCATGCTACCTGCTTCTCCTCAGTTTTCACTATGGTCCGGCCCGTGGAAGCACGATTTTCTGGAGTATCTACTCCCTTACCAACGTGACGCCCGGCGATTCACCTCAAGGCGCGTTCCAAGCGCAGTATCTTCTTTTCGGCTCGAAGCTCGTCGGAGGCGAAGATTTTGCGCTGTTTGACCGCCCCTTTCTGGGCGGCATCATCACGGCCGGCACATTGCCGGCATTCGGCATTTCTTTCAGCAGCAAATTTTACGACTATCCAGATCTTGTCGCCTTTGCGTACACCAACCTTTGGATCGCAATCAACGCGATCGTCGTGCTGCCGCTGCTCCACATTGTCGACCGATTCAGCCGAGGGCGCACGGCCTTCGTAGTCAGCCTGCTTCTGTTGGCTTGTCCCTTCCTGGTGTTCAACAGCATCGGGCTCTGGTCGAAGCTTCTGGCGCTGGCACTGATGTGCCTGGCCGGCACCTCGGCATTGCGCCGCAACTGGATTGGCGCTTGCCTTATCAGCAGCGTGGCATTCTTTACCCATGGCTCCTTCCTATGGGCCCACATTTCCTTCTGCGGGGTAATTTTCTTCACCTTGATCGTCGAAAGTCTAGGCTCTCGGCGCTGGATGTGGCGGCAAATTTTTTCGGTGCTAATCCTCTCCGTGGCCGTTCCTGCAATTTGGTTTACTGCAGAGCATCTATCGGGCGGCGCAACGCCTCTTCGCACCTACTACCTCTACAATGTTCATGTTGCCTACGGCCTCCACCACAGCGCGGAAGCCATCGCTCGCGAGTTCTATGCCTCTACAAATGCGACAAATCTAGTCAATCTTCCGTGGATCAACGTGGCCAAGGGCGTGCTGCCGATCGAGGTGCTTGACCTGGTCATCAACTACCGCCTCATCGATGACGCTACTGGGTGGCGGGCATTGGGCGACGCGCTCTTTCGCAATCAATTTATGCGCGCTTGGTTTGCGCTTGGTTTGGTAGGGGGACTGGTCACGTGGCGAGGACTGTTCAGCCACAGCAGCTCGCGCTGGGTACCCCGCCTTGCCTTTATCGCGTTCTTCCTGCTGCCACTGATCCCGGGCCTAGGCCTGTATCGCCGTGATGACCACTTCCTCTTGCCGATCATGATGTTTGCGATTATCCCGGTGCTCATCTCCTTCTGCATCGGACTGGAATCCGTAAAGCCTCGCAGCTTGATCCTCCTCGCCTTGGTGATGCTTTGCGAGTACATGATGATCTACTTCTGGCGCTATCCCGTTGGCCGTTTCGTGGGCGAGTTCCACGCCTATTACGTCGCGGCGGCCGTCTTGGGCATGATCGGAGTGGGCAGCTGCATTGTCTCGCAACGCCCTCGATGGCTTCCCATACCCGGCGCTGCACAGGAGGTAAGCCGATGAACCGACTGCGCTCACTTACACCCAACGCATGCGTTGCTGCAGCTATCGGCCTGATCATGGTTTGTGCATTCATCGCGCCCCGACTCGTCTATCGGACAAGTCATGACGGAGGTTTTGTCGAAGGCGGTCAGAAGATCAACCTAAGTCGCTGGACGCGTATCTCGGCCAATCGCAATGGCGGAGCCCTCCCCGCTATCAACCGCCCGGACAATGATCCTCCGACGCATTTTGAGTCCTGGATCAATGCAGGCCAGTGGATCCGCTTTGACCACGTCCCGGTCACCCGGCGCAGCCGATTCACTGCGGAAGTCAGAGTTCATCCGGAATGGCCACGGGATCGAGCTACGCCGGTGTCCTTCAATGTAATCGCTCGGGCGAAGGGCCAACCGGAGCTGGTAGCGCACGTAGTGCCCGAAGTGAGCGTGCAGACGGAGTGGACCCGGCTCGAGCTGGACCTCGCCCCCCTGGCGGGACAGGAGGTACGGATCCAGCTGGCGCCAAGTGCCGACCAAGACGTCTGGACGCTCATGCGCGACCCCCGAATCGAGCTTAGTCCAGCCAAGCAGGAGCCCTGAATTGATTGCGCCTGCTTAGCGCGAGAAGCTCCGCCATTCCTCGACCACTTCCAGAATTTGCCGCGCTCTTACCTGATAGGTATGGTCCTGCACTGTCCGACGTTGGGCCGCTGCAGCAAGGTCGAGGCACCTATCCGAGTCGGTTAGCACTTCATCCATCAATTGAGCAAACTCGGCTGCGGAGTTGTAGAGCAGAATCTCTTTGCCTGGACGGTAGTAGTCCGCAATCTCCAGGCTTTCAACGAAGAAGGCTTGGGTTGTGCCAGCCATGGCCGCTTCAAACGTACGCGGACCCGGAGTTGACGGTTCCAGCTTGAACCGATCATTGGCGTAGTGGAAATCCCGCCCCATGTTGAGCGTCACCCGAGCGCGCGCATAGTGATCGGACAACTGATCGTTGGGCAAGCGTTGATTGCTGCAGAACGGAAGGTCCGCCGGCCAGCCGTCACCCATGATCACCGCATCATGCGACTGCAGTGTTCTACGAAGATCGCCCAGCAGCCGCTTGCGGTTGGAGAAAGCGACGCCACAGAAGAAGATGCTGATGTCCTTGGCCGCAGTAATCTCACGCCAATGGGCGCGGTGACTTGCCGCCAGCGGTAGATGGCGGGCGAACGGATGCGAATAGTGCTCGGCACACCATCGGTCATTGCTGAACACGATATCCGCGACAGCACTGATCTTGTAGTTGTAGTCGAACTCGTAGGGGTCATCGTGGAGCCAGAACACCATTGGTGCGCCGTGCTGCGTACAGTAGCGACGCAGTCGAGCGTACTCCGCATCGTCCGGCATGCAGGACCCGAAGCAAACGACCAGATTCGGCTGGAACTGCTCCGCTCGCTCCGCAGCGAATTCCAGCGGGGACGAGATCGCCCGCGTCACGCCATCAAGCAGTGAGAAGCCCTCCGTTACATAGTCACGGAGCACAGCGTTGCGATTCTGATTGTCAGGCGACGCGCCACTGACAAGCACCCTCATTCCGACCGTGCTCATTGACGCCCCCCGCCCACACGGCGCATGACTTCCTGAAGTATTCTCACAATTGTGTTCCTGATGCCATTCTTCCTGTAGTACCAAAGGGCCTTCCGCATGACTCCCACGGGAAGCACAACCGTCGGCCCGTGGCCATCGTCGGAAACGCTGCTCGCTTGGGGCCGGATTACCCAATTGGGTTCGACAAGCAGAATGCCCAGATCACGGATCGTGTTGCCACGAATCGGCGTGTGGGTCCGTTGCGTGAATCGCTCTTTCGGAAGGAGCTCATTGTATAGATCGGAAACCCAGAGCATGTGCTCGTCATGATGTGGGCGGGTGGCACTGATAACGCGACTGCGTATGGACTCCAACCCACTGCGATCCGCTATGACCTCTCGAATCAGGTGCACCATCGCCCCCGCTTCGCTCACAGGGATGGTGTAGCCGTTCTCGCCATCGAACACGCGTTCGCCGAGTGCACCGATGTCAGAAACAATCGGAACGAGCCCTGCCGCCCAAGATTCGGAAAGGCTGATGCAATACGTCTCAGGCCAGATCGAGAAATGGATGGACATGTCATGCCCAGCCAGTATCTGCTTCAATGTCCCCGGCTTGTAAGAGCCGTGTTGCTTCAGGTTGGGGATATCCAGGATGCGCAGGATGTTCTGATACTCCTCCGGCACCGGACCTACGATGGTGATTTCTACGTCGTCATGGCGCAACTGGTTGAAGACGTGAATGAGCTCGTTCCCGCCTTTGTTCCGAGTGAAGTTGCCCGGAACGGCTATACGCAACTTTGTAGTGGCCTCCCGCTGCATTGGGACATCCGCCATCTCGTCGTCTTTGGGCATCGGCACCGCATTGACGCGGATGCGGTCTGAATCCAGCAGTGCAGGGTACATTCGACGATAGAGATCGGCCACACCATCGGTGTTGGCATGAAGGACGTCAATGCTCTCCAACACCCGGCTGAAGAAAGCCCGGCGCCTGGCTTGGCTGCCGGCGGCCCCGCCGCCACATGCATTCAGACAGACATCGCACGTCTCGATGGGCAGCGACGGAATATCGCAATACACGCCGCGATAGTCCAACAGGTTGAAACGCGAACACACAGCATGATAGTCGTGCAGACTGAGTATCGAACGCAGTCCGAGCGACGATGGCAAAAGGCCCAACGAGGGAGGATGACCTATGAGATGCTGGAAATGTACAAGCTCGATCCCGTGGCGGTACAGCAGCTCGGAAAATGCAGATTCCCGACGCGGACAGGTCAATGCGGCTTCATCCAGTCCGTCATCGAACTGTACGGCGTCGATCACTTCCATCGATCCGTCATGCAGTACATAACGGCTTCCCATACTGCCTACGCTGCGGTCAGGCGTGTAGAACAGGAACTCAAAAGTGTCCCCAAGTGCCGTTCGAACGGAGTCCTGATAAACCTCTACGCCGCCATACGGAGGCACGCCCAGTATGTTGTGGGACACAACCAGCACCTTGCGACGCGAACTGCTTGCCGCAGCCAGGCTCCGCACAGCAGGCTGGGGCAACGCAGCTACCCGGCCCAGCAGCTCCCGCACACGGTGCAAGTACAAGTGTCGCTCAAGGGTGACCTGCTGCGCAGACCGCGCGATAGCCAGACGCTCCTCTGGATTACCAAGGTAGTGACGCAACTTGGCAATGCAGTCAGCGGGGCCATCAAACCCGACAAAATCTCGACCTTCCTGATAGAAATCCTGAACACGGATCTCCGGAATCGACGTGTCCACCAGCTGAAAACCGCCCGCCAGCGCAACTTCGAAGAAGCGTGGCCCGGGGGTGTGAGCCACCGGATCATTGCCCGAGGATGAAAATGCACGGTGCAGCGTCAGCACTGAACGGCTGCGATTGGCGAACTTCGCGAACTCGGTGTTCGGAGTGCGCCAGTCATACGCGCTCGGGTCCATCTTCAACTTTGGAGCAGGAATGTACGGATTGGCAGGCAGCGCGAGCTTAAGGTTGATCTCCGGGATCGCGGTCTGTAGGCGCGCCAGAAAATCCGATCGGTTTGGCCAGGCAGTACCCGCAAAGAAGAGATCGTACAGATAGTGGTCCTGATCCACTTCCGGAACGGCGTGGAAATGGAAGCGGGGATCTGCGGCGAGCGGCAGCGATACACCCTTATCCCCGTAGCCGGCAACGCTTCCCGAATCGTTGGTGAAGACCAGATCGAAGAGATCGGAGTTACCTACGTTGACACTGCGCTCGTACGGATCTTCGGTCACCCACAGCACGCTGCGACCACACACCTGCGCCACGCGCTCGATGATCGGTCGGTCAAGCTCCTCCCCGTCAAAGGCGATGAGCAGATTGCAGTTGTGACGCGACGCGTCCTGTACAGCAGTCAGGTAGTCGGATCGGATCACGCATTCGACGCCCTCCACTTCCGACAACGCCCGAACCATACCCAGACAAATGTAGTGGTTCGGATTGCTCTTCTTTGTATCAATTACTAGTACGCGCCAGGGATTCATCTAGGGAGACATCCAAGTCAATCAAACATTCGGCGCATGCGCCGGAAAGGGCCCATCAAACGCCAGCTCAGGGATGCGCGCATTTGCGCCAGGTCGCCCTCTACTGCGCGCAGCTCGGCATTAAGTTTATCGCTTTCTACACCTTTTTCACGCAGGCGATCCTGACTGCTTGCGAGTTCCTCGCTGAGCTGCTCGCGCACTCGATCCCTGCTCCGTGCCAGATCCTCGCCAAGCTCCTGACGCAGGCGATCTTGGCAATGCGTCAGCTCCTCACCAAGTTCTCGACGGAGTCGCTCCTGACTCTGCGCGAGCTGTTGGCTCAGTTGCTCGCTAAGCTGCTCGTTGAGCTGCTGCACAGTGCCCACGTTTCCGGCAGCCGACAGCAGCTCCTGATTGTGCGCATGAAGGTTCTGATAGTCTGCGGTGACCCGTTCCAAGTCTGCATGAACCTTGTTTACCTGGTCGCGCAACCGGACGGCCTCTTGTTCCACTCCTTGGCGCGTCGCCTCACCTTCATGCAGCAACTGATGTAGCCGACCCTGCTCACGGGCAAGCGTTCCAATATCCACATTTGCCGTGATCAGTTTTCCAAGCTGATCGAATAGACGATTGACCAACACGGCCTCGCCATTCACTGCGTTACGCTCGCACAAATCCAACAGTGCTTGAGGCTGCTCCGGCCCTACAAGTAGGACACCCAACCCATGCGCATGGGTGAATGCAAAGGAAGGATACTGGCTACGAATTTCGTCCCAATACTTCCAGACACCAAAACCCCGCTCCCGGACATTGATGTCATGAAACAGCACCACGGCGCGCTTGGACAGCTTCGCTTGCCACGTCTCAAAATCGCCGCGCACGGCCTCGTAGGTGTGCAATCCGTCGATGTGAAGAACGTCAACAGCGCCGTCATCGAAGTATGTGACAGCCTCTTCGAAACGCATGCGCATCAGACGGGAGAAATCGGCGTAGTTGCGCTGGTGATAGTCAAGAAGAGGCAAGAACACTTCGTCGCCGTACTCTCCCGCATGCTCGTCACCTTCCCACGTATCCACCGCATAGCAGAGCGTAGGCGCCGCGCACTCCTGGATAGCTTGGCAGAACGCCAAGTACGAGGCACCGCGATGTGTGCCCAGCTCAACCAGGACTCCCGGACGCACCTCTTCCACCAGCCAGGCAGCGAATGGAATGTGCCCCACCCACGCACTCTCGGGCACGTTGCGTGGCTGCATGAACATTGAATTATTTATGGCGAAGCTGATCATGGTGCTCTCGATGATTTTTTCGGGCGAGGAATGTTCGCTAGAGCCAGATAATTCGTCAGCGGGATGAAAATCGCTGAACGAAAGAGTCCACGCTAGCGCCGCAAAGTTCGCCCTGGTGAGCGTGAATGTCCTCAATGGGCCAATCCCACCAGCGGATACGAAGAAGCGCGTCAACCTGCTCGGGTGAGAAGCGCATCTTCACCTGAGTTGCTGGATTCCCGGTCACCACTGCGTATGGAGCTACGTCTCGAGTGACCACAGCGCGCGCACCGATGATTGCACCATCGCCAACTGTGACACCGGAGATAATCGTCGCGCCGTGCCCGATCCAGACGTCGTTGCCAATACGAGTAGGTCCTTTGCTCGCCGGGTGCCCGTCGCGACCTGCCATCGCGTCGCCAAAAGCGATACGCAATGGGAACGTCGTCACCCAGTCGCTTCGATGCTCGCCCCCACCGAAGATCACCACGTCGTCGGCTATGGAGCAAAAAGCGCCGATACTCACGGACTCGTCATCGCTCCACACTTTGAACTGAGGGTTTCCATATGTGAAGCGACCCACCGTCACTCGCGGGTCCTGACTGATCAGCGGGGCGATCTGACTGGTGTAGTCATTCATACCCTCTCCTCCACTACCTGCATCTGCACGCGATCGAATGGAATACCGACAAGCCCATACCGAAGTGTCGGTGACGATACTTTCAGAATTACCGCATCGTGGAGCCAGTGGTGCTGGGTGTTCGCTATCGGGTCGCCTTCAGCAATCGAGACGGTCATCGAGTAGTCACCATTAGGCAGCAGGGGGAGATGGAACTCGAACTCCGCCTGCAGCTTCTGTCCCGCCGTAAGCTCCATGGGTGGTTGCACGTGGGTGTAAGTGTGTTCGCCGAATAGCGACTGGCCGAGGCTGTCTTTGACGAAGAAGCCAAGGATTGGACTGGTCATGTCACGGTTCACCTGCGCCTCTATCCGCAAAAGCACGCGCTCGCCACCATAGAAATATGGTTTGGATGGATTGTCCATATTGGTGAGCGTCACGCGCTCCACGCTTGCGTCGCCCGATTTCCAGCCATCGGAATGAGCAATGTTGTCGAACATCTCCAGGGTGATGTCCTCCACGGCCTTCATCGGCTCGCGCGTCAGCACTCCCGCGCCAGCAGCTGCATCTCGGCGATCCAATGCCTGCAACTTGATCTCGTCGCCGTAGCTTTCCTGCGCGCAATATTCAATGTAAGCCTGCGTAGTCTGCTGCGCGGTGTCATGCATCCGCATCACGCCTTTGTCGAGCCAGATCGCAGATTGACAGAAGCTAAGCACGGAACTGGTGTCGTGACTTACGAACAGCAGCGTTCCGCGCTCGCGGAATGAGCGCAGGAACCGCATGCACTTCTGCACGAACACTGCGTCCCCGACTGCCAGCGCTTCGTCGATGACAAGAATATCGGCATCAACGTGAGCGATCACGGCAAACGCCAGTCGAACATACATGCCGCTAGAGTAGACCTTGACGGGTTGTTCAACGAAATCGCCGATGTCCGCGAAAGCCACGATACGATCGAAACGCTCTACCACTTGCTCATGGGTAAGCCCGAGAATGGCCGCACTCATGAACACGTTTTCGCGCCCGGTGAACTCGGGATTGAAACCCGCACCCAGCTCCAACAAAGCGGCAACCCGCCCTTTGACCTTGATCTCACCAGAACTAGGAGAGAGCGTGCCGCAGATCATCTGCAGCAGCGTCGATTTGCCCGACCCGTTGCGACCGATGATTCCGACTGTGTCGCCTTTCCGGACTTCGAACGACACGTCCTGCAGCGCCCAGAATTCCTTGAAGTAGCTGCGAGGCTGAAGGCCCACCGCGCGGCGCGCGCGCGGCATGATCGCCTGCTTCACCCGGTCATGGGGCTTGTCGTAGACCTGGTAACACTTTGAAACACCGGAGACTTGGATTGCCAATTCCGACATGGATGAGCCTCTAATTCAGTTTCATGTAGCGAGAACTACGGTCAGACGACGTCGGCGAATCCGCGACGAACAAGCTGGAACCAGTAGTAGCCCAGATAGGCGAGTACCACGCTCACGATGAGGTACTTGAGTAGCGACATCCAGTCAGGAGCGACGCCCCAAATCAGGACGCTGCGCGACTGCTCGATCATGAAGGTGAGCGGATTCAGATATATAAGCTTCTGCATGCTGGGCGGCAACGACGAGACCGGATAGAGCGCGGGGCTCATGAACAGCAGCACTGTGGCCAGCAAGCCGGTAATCTGGCCGATGTCACGATAGTAGACACCCAGAGCAGCGAAGAACCACGTCACACCAGCTGATACCAGCACAAGCGGAAACACCACAAGCGGGAAGTACAGCGCAGTCAGCGGCAGCCTTCCGAGCAGCAGGTACTGCGCGATCAGCAGTACGGTCAAGGTGATCAGCATATGGAAGAATGCCGATGCGACTGCAGACCATGTCAGGATCTCCAGCGGAAACACGACCTTCTTGACGTAACTGGCATTACCCAGCACCAGCGCGGGAGCCTTGCTAATGCACTCGGATAGGAATCCATGCACCATGATGCCGGCGAACAGGATGATCGCGAACTCGGCGCGGCTACCTTCTACCGAACCAGCCCAGCGCGCATTGAACACATAAGAGAAGACAAACGTATAGACCGCGAGCATCAGCAGCGGATTGAAGAATGACCATGCCAGCCCGGCAATGGAGCCTCGATAGCGACCCAAAACCTCGCGCTTGGCCAGCTGGTAAATCAGCTTTCTGTGTTGGACCAGGCTGCTCACAGCAGAGAATGCAGACAAAGGATTACGCATGGACGGTCGACCCCGTGCCGCTGAGCAGCGCCCCTTCCAGATCCACCTGCAGATCCCCCAGCTCCTCCACGCCCACGCTCAACCGCACCAGCGCATCGCTGATGCCCAGCTGCTCACGGCGTTCAACCGGAATGGACGCATGCGTCATCACCGCCGGATGGTTCACCAGGCTCTCCACCCCACCCAGCGACTCAGCCAAGGTGAACAGCTCGGTCTTCTCGCAGAACCGCTTGGCCGCCTCGAACCCGCCCTTCAGCACGATCGAGACGATGCCGCCGTAGCCGTTCATCTGGCGCGTGGCCAGTTCATGCTGCGGATGGCTCGGCAGACCGGGGTAGATCACCTTCTCAACCGCCGGGTGCTTCTCCAGCCACTGGGCCAGGGCCAGCGCGTTGGCGCAGTGGGCCTTCATGCGCAGCGGCAGGGTCTTCAGGCCACGCAGGGCCAGGAAGCTGTCGAACGGGCCCTGCACGCCACCAATGGAGTTCTGCAGGAAGGCCATCTGTTCGGCCAGTTCGGCGTTGTCGCCTACCACGACCATGCCACCGACCATGTCCGAGTGGCCATTGAGGTACTTGGTGGCCGAGTGCAGCACCAGGTCCGCACCCAGCTCCAGCGGGCGCTGCAGCATCGGCGAAGCAAACGTGTTGTCCACCACCACGATCAGGCCATGGCGCTTGGCGATGGCAGCGACTGCGGCGATATCCACGATCTTCAGCATCGGGTTGGTCGGGGTTTCAATCCAGACCATCTTCGTCTGCGGCGTGATCGCCGCCTCGAACGCGGCCAGGTCGGTCAGGTCGACGAAGCCGAACTGCAGGCCGGCGGTGCGCTTGCGCACGCGTTCGAACAGACGGAAGGTGCCGCCATAGATGTCGTCCATCGCCACCACATGGCTGCCGGCATCCAGCAGTTCCATCACGGTGGAGGTGGCGGCCATGCCGGAGGCGAACGCGTAACCGCGGGTGCCGCCTTCCAGCGAGGCCACGCAGCGCTCGTAGGCGAAGCGGGTCGGGTTGTGGGTACGCGAGTACTCGAAGCCCTGGTGCTCGCCCGGGCTGGACTGGGCATAGGTGGAGGTCGCGTAGATCGGCGGCATCACCGCGCCGGTGCTCGGGTCGGGCGACTGCCCGCCGTGGATGGCCAGGGTGGCCAGAGCAAGCGAGCGGGTGCTGTGCCCGGAGGATGCAGGGTCGGACATTGAAGTTCCCAAGGATAGGAAGCCCCAATGGGGCTCCCACTAAAAGGAGCGAAAGTCTATCAGCGCCAGCTTAATCGATCGTTGACTGTGATAAACGCGCTTTGTGCTCGGATAATCGGCTATCAGGCCGTTATTGCACCCGACGGCGCAGATA
This sequence comes from Stenotrophomonas bentonitica, assembly GCF_013185915.1. Taxonomy (NCBI): domain Bacteria; kingdom Pseudomonadati; phylum Pseudomonadota; class Gammaproteobacteria; order Lysobacterales; family Lysobacteraceae; genus Stenotrophomonas; species Stenotrophomonas bentonitica. The sequence goes on from NZ_JAAZUH010000003.1 coordinate 239,984, forward strand.
ATTCAGCAGGTCGATCCGGGTAATCAGGCCGAGGAAGGTGCCGCCATCCATGATGATGGCCACCTGGCCCCGGTCGAACACCGGCAGCAGGGCTTCAATCGGCGACTTCACGTCCAGCCGGTCCAGCTTGCTGACCATGGCGGTGGCGACCTTGTCGCGGAAGCGCGACTCGTCCCCGTACACATGCAGCAGCACGTCGCTTTCATCCACGATGCCGACCAGCTGGTCGCCGTCCATCACCGGCAGTTGCGAGACGTCGTACAGCTTCATGCGCTGGTAAGCGGTGGTCAGCAGGTCGTTCGGGCCGATCACCACAGTGTCGCGCTGGCCGTACGGGCGCAGGATCAGGTCGCGCAGGTCGCCGGTCTGCGGGCGCTCCAGGAAGCCGTTGTCCAGCATCCAGTAGTCGTTGTACATCTTGGACAGGTACTTGTTACCGGTGTCGGGCACCAGCACCAGCACCTTTTTCGGGGTGGTCTGCTCTTTGCAGTACTTCAGCGCGGCCGCCAGCAGGGTGCCGGTGGACGAGCCGCCGAGCACGCCTTCCTTGCCCAGCAGCTCGCGCGCGGTATGGAAGCTTTCGGCGTCGGTGATGGCGTAGGCCTTGGTGACCCGGGTGAAGTCGGCAATCGACGGCAGGAAGTCCTCGCCGATGCCTTCGACCAGCCAGCTGCCCGACTTGTCGTTCAGGTTGCCGTCGTTGATGTACTCGGCCAGGATCGAGCCGACCGGGTCGGCCAGGACCAGCTCGGTCTTCGGCGAAAGCTTGGCGAAGGCGCGCGACAGGCCGGTCATGGTGCCGGAGCTGCCGCAGCCGAACACGATGGCGTCCAGGTCGCCGTCCATCTGCGCCAGGATCTCCGGACCGGTGCCGAACTCGTGCGCGGCCGGGTTGTCCGGGTTGCCGAACTGGTTGATGAAGTACGCGCCGGGGGTTTCCTCGGCCACGCGCTGGGCCATGTCCTGGTAGTACTCGGGGTGGCCCTTGGCCACGTCCGAACGGGTCAGGCGGACTTCGGCACCCATCGCCTTGAGGTTGAAGATCTTCTCGCGGCTCATCTTGTCCGGCACCACCAGGATGAGCTTGTAGCCCTTCTGCTGGGCGACCAGGGCCAGGCCGAGGCCGGTGTTGCCGGCGGTGCCTTCCACCAGCGTCGCACCCGGCTTGAGATCGCCGCGCTTTTCAGCGGCCTCGATCATGGAAAGGCCGATGCGGTCCTTGATGGAGCCCCCGGGATTGGCGCTTTCGAGCTTCAGGTACAGCTCGCAGACACCGGTATCCAGGCGCTGGGCCTTGACGATCGGGGTCTTGCCAATGAGTTCGAGCACGGAGGAGTGGATTGCCATCGGGTCACATCGATTCGCGCCGCAGGGCGGCCGGACCCCCGATTATCCGACAGAAGGTAGAGACACGCCATGCGTGTCCAGCGGATTTGTCCCCCCAAAAGAGCGACGCGGACGGTGCCCGTCGACGAGGAGACGGACACCGCCCGCGGCGGTTGGGTGTCAGGCGCCGGCCGTGGGCCGGCCGGCCACCTGGTGGCGCCGACCCGGGGTCGGCGCGGGGGAAACATCAATGCACAGGGGAGGAAGACTCGTACATTCGAAGCAGTTGTTGCTTGGCCAGCAGCTTCTCACGCTTCATCTGTCCCAGGGTGACATCGTCGACCCCAAGTACGCCCAACGAGGCATCCATACACTTCTTGTTCAACTTTCGATGCTGGTCGTAGAGCTTCTTGAACTGCGGGTCCGCACTGAGGCGGGCGTCGATTTCACTCTGGGGCTGATCTTCAAACATGATGAACCTCCTATCGCGTCTACAGCACAAACAAGAACGCCCCGGCCGGTGAGGCACGGGGCGTGTCTTCGGGAGGAGCACCGGCGTCAACCGCGACCGCAGGCGAACCCATGCGCCCAGCCCGGCCATTCCGGACTGCAGACTGCTCTGGTTCGTGCCCTCGGTACATCGGCCCGGTCCTCCAATCGTCCGGGTCGCGGAAGGCAACCCGGACAATCGACCCTACGCCTGCCCAAGGGCAGGTTCAAGGGTTTCGTTTGAAATCGCTGGCGGTGCCCAGTCGGGGTTCAGGCTGAACACGAGGAACAACGAAAAAGTAACGAAAACAACGGGTTGAAACCGTCAGGGGGCGATGATGACCTCGGCCGAACGGGCCTTGGTAGCGGCCGCCTTCTTGCCCGCCACCTGGAAGCGACTGGTGCTGACGCCGGCCCCGACCAGTGCGTCGCGCAGGGCTTCGGCGCGCTGCTGCCCTACTCCGGGGGCGGCGTCGTAGGCCTCGATCCGGACACGGCCCTTCTTGCCGATGTTCAGGTACTCGGCCAGTGCCTTGGCTTGGCCCTTGGCGCCCCCGGACAGCGTGCCCTTGCCGCTGGAGAAGGCGTCGCCGGGGAAGGTGAAGACTTCGCCGCGGCTGTCGAACTTCGAGCCCGGCAGCTTGTTGCCCGAGACCAGCTCGGCTTCCTCGCGGGCCAGCTTGGCCGCGTTCTGCTGGGCGGCACTGAGGCGGGCGGTCTGCTTGCCGGCCACGCTGGTCAGCGCGGTTTCGGCGTCCTGGCGGGCCAGCGCTTCGGATTCGGCGGCCAGGCGCAGGCGTTCGGACTCCTCGGCCTGGATCTGGGCCTGCACGCGCAGGCGTTCGCTTTCCTGCCGGGCGCGCTGGGCGTCGCGGCGGCTGGCTTCGATCAGCAGGTCGCTGCGGGTGCGCTCGAGCTGGGCCAGTTCGCGCTGGGCCAAGGCGGCGCGCACGGTGGTTTCGGCAATCTCGACCCGGCGGTCGGCCAGGTAGCGGGCCTGGTCGAGGTCACGGCGCTTGGCGTTGGCCAGGGTCGCAATGGCCTGCTGGGCCTGCAGGCGCTCGAAGGCGGCCAGCTCGTTGGTGTCCGGGTTGGCCTGGATCGCCATCAGGCGCTGGGTCAGCTGGGCAACGGCCGGGTCTTCGGCGGCGAAGGCCAGCGGCGACAGGGCCAGGCCGGCGGCGAGCAGCAGGGGCGAGAGGCGCAGGGCGGTCTTCATCGGCGGCCCTCCCCGTCGGCGAGCTGGCGTTCGAGCTGGGTGACCTCGTTGCGGCGCAGCTGCAGCTGGGCGGTGGCGGTGGCTTCTTCGCTGCGGGCGCGGGCCAGGTCGGCGTCGGCGGTGGCACGCACGGCCATGGCCGGGGCGTTCTTGCGCTCGCGGCGGTCGCTGGCGGCGGCCTGGGCCTGCTCCAGGCCCTGGCGGGCCACGGCGATCAGGTCCGGGGCGTACTGGTCGGCGTCGGCCTGGGTGGCCTTGTCCACCGCCTGCCGGGCCTGCATCAATTCCAGGGCGCCATCCTGCGCCTGGGCGGCACCAGAGAGCGCGAATGCGCACGCCATCACATACAGAGTACGTCGTATTTGTGCGAAGCTAGGATTCATTGGGGGTGCCGTTCGCCTGAAGTAGGTGCGCGGCCATTGTCGGAAGCCTGCGGCGTACCTGCAAGGGCACGCGGCTGATTGTTGGGGAAACATTTCGCATGGATATCGGCTATTTCCTGAAGCTGATGACCGAAAAGAACGCTTCGGACATGTTTTTGACCACCGGCGCGCCGGTGTACATCAAGATCGAAGGCAAGCTTTACCCGTTGGGGAACACCGGGTTGCCGCCGGGCATGGTCAAGAAAATCGCTTATTCGCTGATGGACGAGGGCCAGGTGCCGCAGTTCGAGCGCGACCTTGAGCTCAACATGGCCATCGCCCTGCCCGACGCGGGGCGCTTCCGCGTCAACGTGTTCAAGCAGCGCGGTGAGGTGGGCATGGTGATCCGTGCCATCCGCAGCAAGATCCCGAGCATTGAAGAGCTCAACCTGCCCCAGGTCCTGAAGGACGTCATCATGACCCCGCGCGGGCTGGTGCTGGTGGTGGGCTCGACCGGTTCGGGCAAGTCGACCTCGCTGGCCTCGATGATCGACCACCGCAACAGCACCACGACCGGGCACATCCTCACCATCGAGGACCCGATCGAGTACCTGCACAAGCACAAGATGTCGATCGTCAACCAGCGTGAGGTCGGGCTGGACACGCATGCCTTCCACAACGCGTTGAAGAACGCGATGCGAGAAGCGCCGGACGTGATCCTGATCGGCGAAATCCTGGATGCGGAGACCATGGAGGCGGCCATTGCGTTCGCCGAAACCGGTCACCTGTGCCTGGCCACGCTGCACTCCAACAACGCCGACCAGACCATCGAGCGCATCCTCAACTTCTTCCCCGAGAGCGCGCACCGCAACGTGCTGATGAACCTCTCGCTGAACCTGCGCGCGGTGATTTCCCAGCGCCTGGTCAAGGGCCAGGACGGGCGCCGCCTGCCGGCGACGGAAGTGTTGATCAACACGCCGATGATCCGCGACCTGCTGCGTCGCGGCCAGGTGCACGAGATCAAGGCGGCGATGGAAGCCTCGCTGGAAGAAGGCATGGAGAGTTTCGACCAGTGCCTGTTCCGGATGGCCAAGAACGGCATCATCGAGCAGGAAGAAGCGCTGCGCGCAGCCGATTCACGCGACGGCCTGGCGTTGAAGTTCCGCCTGTCCGAAGGCGGCAGCGAGCACGACCCGTATGCGGATTATTCGGCGGCGACGCCGGCGGCGATCACGCACGGGTTCTGATGCAGGTACAAGGAATCAGGCCGCTGCGTCGGCCTGATTCTCCGGTCGCGCGGCATCAAACGCCTCCAACGCCAGGCATGCCTCTTCAATCCGCACCAGCGTCGGGTACGGCGTCAGGTCCACGTTGAACCGCTTCGCGTTGAACAGCTGCGGCACCAGGCAGCAGTCGGCCAGGGTCGGGGTGTCGCCGTGGCAGAAGCGCCCGGTTTCCACCGACTCGACCAGCATGCGCTCCATCGCGTCGAACCCCACCTGCATCCAGTGTTTGGTCCAGTCGTCGCGCTCGGGCTGCGGTACATGCCAGGTGTCGCTGAAGAACTGCATCACCCGCAGGTTGTTGAGCGGGTGGATGTCGCACGCCACCAGCTGGGCCAGCGCGCGCACGCGGGCCCGGCCCAGCGCGTCGTCGGGCATCAACGCCGGCTCCGGGAACACCTCGTCGAGGTACTCCAGGATCGACATCGACTGCCGCACCACGCTTTCGCCATGCACCAGGGTCGGCACCAGCTCCTGCGGGTTGAGCGCGGCATAGCCCTCGCTGTGCTGCTGGCCGCCGTCGCGGACCAGGTGCACTGGCGTGATCTGGTGCGCCAGGCCTTTCAGGTTCAGGCCGATGCGCACGCGGTAAGCCGCGCTGGAGCGCCAGTAGCTGAACAGCTCGATGCGGTCGGCCGGGATGTTCAGGGCCGTGTCGCCTGTTCGATGCGCTGCTCGATGGCACCGAAGATGCTCTCGCCGGCGGCGTCGAACATCTCGATGCGGACCACGTCGCCGAACGACATGAAGGGGGTGCTCGGCTTGCCGTCGCGCAGCGTTTCCACGGTGCGCTGTTCGGCGAAGCAGGACGCGCCCTTGCTGGTGTCTTCGTTGGCGATGGTGCCCGAGCCGACGATTGCACCGGCGCCCAGCGGACGGGTCTTGGCCGCATGCGCGACCAGCTGGGCGAAGTTGAACTGCATGTCCACGCCGGCTTCCGGCGCGCCGAACCAGGCGCCGTTGATGTGGGTCACCAGCGGCAGGTGGACCTTGCTGTCCTGCCAGGCCTCGCCCAGCTCGTCCGGGGTGACGAACACCGGCGATAGCGCCGAGCGCGGCTTGGACTGCAGGAAGCCGAAGCCCTTGGCCAGCTCGCCGGGGATCAGGTTGCGCAGCGAGACGTCATTGACCAGGCCGACCAGCTGGATGTGCCCGGCCGCCTGTTCGGGGGTGACCGCCATCGGCACGTCGTCGGTGATGACCACCAGCTCGGCTTCGAGGTCGATGCCGTACTCCTCGCTGATGACCTTCACGGCATCGCGCGGGCCATGGAAGCCGGCGCTGGTGGCCTGGTACATGAGCGGGTCGGTGTAGAAGCTCTCCGGGACCTCGGCGCCACGGGCGCGGCGGACGCGCTCCACGTGCGGGAGGTAGGCGCTGCCGTCGACGAACTCATAGGAACGCGGCAGCGGCGCGGCCAGCGCCTGCAGGTCGATGTCGAACACGCCGTCGGCGCTGCCGTCGTTGAGCGACTCGTACAGGGCGTTCAGGCGTGGCGCCAGGTGGCTCCAGTCTTCCAGCGCCTGCTGCAGGGTGGCGGCGATCCCGGTGGCGCGCACGCCCTGGCGCAGGTCGCGCGAAACCACGATCAGGGTGCCGTCGCGGCCGCCTTCCTTCAAAGAACCAAGCTTCATGGGTGGGTATCCGGGAATCGCAGAAATAAGGTTTCGAGTGTAACCAAATGCGCGGTGGTGCCAAGACGCATTGCGTCAAACGACGATAAACCATCCGCATGATGCGGGGCGTCGTCGCCCAACCTGAACGGGGCATTTGGTCTCGGGCCATTGATTCCTATACACTATATGGGTCTGCAGCGGCCGTCCGTTTCCCTTCGGGATCGCCGGCGATCCGGATCATCGATCCCTCGCCCGCCCCCACTCCGACGCCATTCGTCATGCATTCCAGTCTGCGCACCGCGCCGGCTGCACCCAATTCTCGCAGCGCGGTTCACGGGAACGCTCCGAGTCAGCCGATCACATCGATCTGCCGCACGTCCGGCCAATGGGCCTGGCGTTACTTCGTATTTGGAGCTTCCACCCGATGTCTTTTGAAAACCTGGGCCTCGCCCCGTTCCTGCTGCGCGCGTTGTCCGAGCAGGGCTATGAAAACCCGACCCCGATCCAGGAGCAGGCGATCCCGCTGGCCCTGGAAGGGCGCGACCTGCTGGCCGGTGCACAGACCGGTACCGGCAAGACCGCCGCGTTCGGCCTGCCGCTGCTGCAGCACCTGGGCACCAATCCGCAGGCCGTGAACGGCCCGCGCAAGCCGCGTGCGCTGGTGCTGGCCCCGACCCGCGAACTGGCCACCCAGGTGCATGACAGCCTGCGCAGCTACAGCAAGTACCTGCGCATTCCGAGCGCCTGCATCTACGGCGGCGTCGGCATGGGCAACCAGTTCGACGTGCTGCGCCGTGGCGTGGACCTGCTGGTGGCCTGCCCGGGCCGCCTGATCGACCATCTGGAACGTCGCAGCGTCGACCTCTCCGGCATCGAGATCCTGGTGCTGGACGAAGCCGACCGCATGCTGGACATGGGCTTCCTGCCGTCGATCAAGAAGATCCTGGCCAAGCTGCCGCGCCAGAACCGCCAGACCCTGCTGTTCTCGGCGACCTTCGAAGAGAGCATCAAGCAGCTGGCACTGGAATTCATGCGCGACCCGGCGCAGATCCAGGTGACCCCGAAGAACACCGTGGCCGAGACCATCACCCACCGCGTGCACCCGGTCGATGGCGCGCGCAAGCGCGAGCTGCTGCTGCACCTGCTGGCGCAGGACAGCCGCGAGCAGACCCTGGTGTTCGGCCGTACCAAGCACGGCTGCGACAAGCTGGCGATGTTCCTGGACAAGGCCGGCATCAAGACCGCCGCGATCCACGGCAACAAGAGCCAGGGCCAGCGCCTGCGTGCGCTGGGCGACTTCAAGGCCGGCCGCGTGACCGTGCTGGTGGCCACCGACATCGCCGCGCGCGGTATCGACATCAACGAGCTGCCGAAGGTCATCAACTACGACCTGCCGATGGTGCCGGAAGACTACGTGCACCGTATCGGCCGTACCGGCCGCAATGGTTCGACCGGCCAGGCGATTTCGCTGGTGGCGCAGGACGAAGCCAAGCTGCTGCGCCAGATCGTGCGCCTGCTCGACAAGGACATGGACATCCGCGACGTGCCGGGCTTCGAGCCGCAGACCCCGATCCGCTGGGGCAACAGCGCGCCGGGCAAGGCCGAAGTGCCGGGTGGCGACCGTTCGCCGCGCAAGCACGCGCGTCGTCCGCACGGTGAAGCGCCGCGTCATGCGCATGCCGGTGCCAAGAGCGGTGGCGGCCAGCGTGACGGTTCCGGCCGCGGTGCGAGCCGTGGCGCCGGCAACGGTGCGCCGCGCGGCGGTGCGCCGTCGGGCCAGCGCCGTGGCGGTGGCGGCCGCGGTCCGGGCGGTGGTGGTCATCGCGCCGGTTGATTCGAGCGGTTGGTGAAAGTGAAAAAGGCGACGCATCTGCGTCGCCTTTTTCGTTCCGGCACCGCGATGACACGCGTGGCGTGTCACTACGCATCCGTGACCGTGGTCCGCGTAGAGACACGCCATGCGTGTCCCACGGAACGTCGCACCGGGCGTCGCCCATCATCCCCGCGGCTTGGTCGGGTTCAACAGGTTTCCGAAGAACACCGCGTTCAACAGCAACCGCTCGGTGCCATGCCAGTACTTGCGGTGGGCCGGGTCATCGGCGAACAGCACTACGTTGCCCTGCCCCTGCGGCGAGACCAGCAGCCAGGCGGCACCGGCCACGCGGGTGCGGTTGCTCTCCGACAGATACCCGTTCACCCGGGGCGTCTCGTCGATCCTCACCACCGTGGAAAAGGCATTGCGGCTCGGCTTGAAACTGATGCCGTTTTCCTTGTTCACCGCCAGCTGGTTGCGCGGCAGGCCGAAGCCCAGCGGGTGGCTGGTGTCGACGTCGGCACTGAGGATGTTGCCGCTGACCCGCTCGATCGCGGCGATGTCGCGCTGGTCGCCGAAGGCGCGACGGGCGCTGTCGGGCTCCTTCTCTTCGGCACCCAGCACTTCATCGCTGAGCTTCTGCTCGATGGCCCACTTGGACGCGCTGCCGTAGGTGACCAGCGAACCGCCGGCGTTGATCCAGCGCTTCAGCGCAGCCACTGCAGCCGCATCCACGCCGCCGTAGGTGCCACCGGAGAGCACGATGGTGGTGTAGCGGTCCAGGTTGACCTTGCCCAGCTGCGCTGGGTCCAGCTTGCTGGCCGGCAGCTGCACCTGCTGGTCGAGCAGGAACCACGCCGAGCCGATCTCGGTGGCGCTCACGCCCTCGCCCATCACCAGCGCCACCGCCGGCTTGCGCAGCGCCTTGACGCTGTCGCTGCCGAGGTCGATGCCGCTGCGGCTCTGACCGCTGGCCAGCGCATGCACCTGTACGCCGCTGCTGCGCGCCACCTCGTCCACCACTGCCAGCAGTGCATCACCGGCCAAGGTCTGCCCGGCTACGGGAATCACCACGCTGCCGCGCGCGAAGGCCTGCTCGCCGCCTGCGGTAGCGGCGGTGAACGGCTGGAACGCGGCACGGGTTACCACGCCCCTGGCCTGCAGCGCGTACAGCGCTCGGCTGGCGTTGTAGTCGCGCCAGTCGAACACGTAGGCGTAGCCCGCCTGGCCACCGCTTACGCCACCGCGTTCGGCCGGCAGTGCATTGATGCGTTCACCCGCATCCAAGCGGCTGCGGCTGCCGGCGAAGGCCAGTCCGTAGGCCGGCGCAATGGCATACGAGGTACTGCCGTAGAACACATCGCCCTTGATCGGCGGTGTTTCGGCGAAGATCGAATGCACCAGGCGGAACTGCGGCTGCGCGGTTGGCACCACGTACGCACTGCCCGGTTCGAAGCGCTGACCGTCGACGGTCACTGAAGAGGTCAATGCCTGCACGGTGATCTGGTGCTGCAGCAGCAGGTCGAGCAGGCGCCGGGTCAGGCCCGGGTCCTTGGCGTCGCCGAACACGAACGCCTTCACCGGTTGCTGGTTGGCCTGCTTCAACGCCGACTGGAAGAATTCCTTCTGCAGCTTCAGCAGCCCCTCGCGCTCGGTGACCGCACCGCGCACGGTGCCCAGCCCGGTGGCGACCTGGTTGCGGATGGTGAAGGGGAAGGTCAGCAGGCCGTTCACCGATTCCTGCACGCGGCCGCGCGAGCTGGCCTGTTCCACGGTTACGCCTACCGCGCCGTGGAAGTCCGGATAGGTCGAGCCGTACACCGGCGAGAAGTTGTCGAAGTTTTCCCCGGTGTAATACAGCGAGCCGAGTGCATCCAGTGACTGCGCGTGATACTTCGCCAGGGTCTTGTTCCACTCATACGACGACGCCGGCAACAGGGGGCTGTGCATGCTCGCCGGCGACGGTTCGAAGTAGTAGGTGCTGTCCTTGCCCATTTCGTGGAAGTCGATCTGGACGTTGGGGTACCACTGGTGGAAGTACGCGATCTTCGGACGCGTGTCCTGCTGGGTCAGCGCCAGCCAGTCGCGGTTGAGGTCGGTGAAGTAGTGGTTGGTGCGGCCCTGCGGGAACGGCTCCACGTGCTCCTTGTCGGCCGGGTCGGACGACGCCGGCGAGCTCGCATACGCGTTGTGCCAGCTCGCCGCGCGGTCGCGGCCGTCCGGGTTCTGCGCCGGGTCGAACAGCACCACCGCGCGGTCCAGCCACTGCGCGGTTTCGGCGCTGCGACTGGCCACCAGGTAGTAGGCGGTGAGCAGCGCGGCTTCGCCGCTGGAGGTTTCATTGCCATGCACGCTGTAGCCCAGCCACACCACCACCGGGCTGTTGCCCGCCGCCGACAGCGGCTGCGCCGGGTCGGCCAGGGTCACGTGCTGGCGGCGCAAAGACTCCAGCTGCTGCTGGTTCTGCGCCGACGTCACCGTGGCGATCAGCAGCGGACGCCCTTCGTAGCTGCTGCCGATGCGCTCGACCTTGATCTTGTCCGAGTGTTTCGCCAGCTCGTCGAAGTAGGCCACCAGCTGGTCATGCCGCGTGTAGCGGTTGCCGATCTCATAGCCCAGGAACTGCTGCGGGGTGGGAATGGCCGGATCGAAATCACCGGCCTTCGGGAAGAAATAGGCGCTTTGCGCGAACGCCGGCGCCGCCAGCAACCACAACGAACCCAACAACCAGGCGATGGGACGCGACACACCACGGTACAAGGACACAGCAACCCCCAATCAGAAGCGGTAATCGAAACCAACAGTGAAGTAGCGACCGCGCAGGTCGTACTGGCTGAAGTCGTACGGCGCACGGATGCCCGGGAACGAAGCGTCGTACGGCGGTTCCTCGTCGGCCAGGTTCTGGATCTTCGCGTACAAGGTCAGCTTCTCCAGCCCGGTGTAGGCCAGGTACAGGTCGAACTGGCTGTACGAATCGACGCGGTCCTGCACCGAGGTGGCCGCAGCGCTCGCCTTCTGGTCATAACCGCTGGTGTAGTACCAGGTCAGCGCAGTGCGGAAATCGCGGTACGTCCAGTCCAGCGAGGTGGTGGCCTTGTTGGCGGGAAGCGTGGCGCCGAGGTTGCTGCCGGCGTAGTCCACCAGCGGGCCACCGACCACGGTCGGGCGGCGGTAGTCGCGCACGTGGGTGAACGCGGTGGAGAGGGTGAAGTCGCCGGCGCGTTCGGTGGGGAAGCGCTGGCGCAGTTCCACGTCGAAACCGGAGGTCTTCAGCTCGCTCAGGTTCTGGTAGCGGTTGAACACCGCCAGCAGCTTGCCGCGCTCGTCGCGGGTGACCGCACCGGGCACGTCATTGGTGACCAGGGTCTGGGTGTTGTTGGTGCCGACCAGGTTTTCCAGTTCGATGCGGTAGTAGTCCACGCTCAGGCTGGTGTTGCTCCACGGCGACAGCACCACGCCAAGGTTGTAGCTTTTGGTGCGCTCGGGCTTGAGGTCGCTGTTGCCGACGGTGAAGAAGGTCGGATTCTGCCGCGAGCCGGGCACGTCCGGGTCGCGCGGGTCGATCACGCTGCCGTAGGCGATGCTGGTGCTGTTGGAGTTCTCCGACAGCGACGGTGCGCGGAAGCCCTTGGACGCGGCCGCACGCACCAGCAGGATGTCCCACGGCTGCCAGCGCAGGCTCAGCTTGGGCGAGAACGCATCGCCAAAGTCGCTGTAATGGTCGGCGCGCGCGGCCGCCTGCAGTTCCAGGCGTTCGGCCAGCGGCACGTTGACTTCGGCATACGCGGCGGTGACCTTGCGTTCGCCGTGCACTTCGGCAATCGCCGGGCGGATCTGCAGGCCGGCGTCGATCTGCCACGGGTTTTCCGAGTCCAGCTTTTCGCGGCGCCATTCGAGGCCGGCGGCGAAGCCGACCGGGCCGGCCCAGGTGCTGCCCAGGCCGCCGGAGATCTTGGCATCCACGCCCTGCAGCACCGACTCCGCCGGACGCAGCGTGCTCAGGTTGATGCTGTCGATCACCGCCTGCGGGGTGGCCGAGGGGTTGAGCAGGTTGTAGCTGCCGGTGGCCAGTGCGTCGGCCAGGGTCCAGCGGTTCGCGAAGCCGCCGGAGACGGTTTCGCGCTCGCTGCTGCGCGCGCCGAACGCGCCCACTTCCCAGTCCCAGTCCTGCAGGCTGCCGCGCAACCCGACCACGCCGCGGTAGGCGGTGGAACGGTTGGTCTTGAAGCTGGGGCCGAGGTTGAAGAAGGTGTATTCGATCGGGATGGGGCGCCCGTACGGATTGAACGGGCTGCTCGCCGGCAGGTTGGACGAGACCGGCTCGGCCAGCCCGGTGTCGGCGTTGAGCGCGAAGCGGCCGCTTTCCAGGGTGAAGAACGGGCTGCTGCCGAACCACGCCACGCCCTTGATCTCGCTGTAGATCACTTCGCCGAACGCTTCGACGTTGTCGTTCACCTTGAAGGTGCCGTTGACGTAGGCCTGGTAGCGCTTGGTCGAGGGAATCAGCGTGGTGTAGGGCGCCAGGTTGTAGCCGCAGGTGTTGCCGGGCAGGCCGTCGATCGGCGCGCTGGCAACCAGCGTGGTGTTTTCCGGGCACTGGCCGTTGGCATCGAGCATCGGCACCGAGGTGCCGTTGACCAGGAAGCGCGCGCCCTTGGCCGACCAGCCGTTCCAGCGGCCACCGGGCTTGTCGGTGTAGATGCCCGACTTAGTGAGGTCGCGCTGGTCCTGGTCCAGGCGTTCGCGGTTGTAGCCTTCCAGGCTGACCAGGATGTTGTAGCCATCCGCTTCAAGGTCGCCGATGCCGCCGATGAACTTGAGGTTCTGTTCGTCCAGCCCGCCCTGGTCGGCGGTGCCGACGCTGCCGCCGAGCTCGGCGCCTTCGAAGCCCTGCCGGGTGATGATGTTGACCACGCCGGCCACGGCGTCGGAGCCGTACACGGCCGACGCGCCGTCCTTGAGCACTTCGATGCGCTCCACCGCGACCATCGGCAGTGCGTTGAGGTTGACGAAGGTGTCGGACAGGCCACCGGCCGGGAAGCCGTAGTTGGCCAGGCGGCGGCCGTTGAGCAGCACCAGCGTGTTCTTCTGCGAGAGCCCGCGCAGGCCGATGCCGGCCGAGCCGGAAGCCCAGCCATTGTTGGTGGTTTCGTTGGCGGCGTTGCCGGTGTTGGCGCTGATCGAACGCAGCAGGTCGGCAACGGTGGCCTTGCCGGTGGCTTCGATCTCCTGGCGGCCGATCACCTGCACCGGGTTGGCGGTTTCGGTGTCGGTGCGCTTGATGTTGGAGCCGGTGACACGCACGGCGGCGAGGGTCTTGCTGTCGTTGGCGGCGTCAGCGGCGGCGTCTACGGCAAATGCAGGCAAAGGCGTAGCCAGAGCGGCGGAAAGCGCCGCTACAAGTAGGGTGTGCTTGGGCATGAACTCGGTGGGGGTTGTGAGCGAGTAGTTCCGCAGTAGTCCATGCCAAGGGCTTAACGGGCCAATAACATCGCTTCATGCGGATATAACGAAAAGTAACATCTCTTCATCCGGATGGATATGTTTTTGTTGGATGGCCGTACAATGGCGGCATGGAAATCTTCAAAGTCTTTACCCTCGAAGCGGCCCACCGCCTGCCCAACGTGCCGCCGGGCCACAAGTGCGCGCGCCTGCACGGCCATTCGTTCCGGGTGGAACTGAAGGTCGAAGGCGAGCCGGGCGAACACACCGGCTGGATCATGGATTTCGGCGACGTCAAAGCGGCCTTCAAGCCGATCTACGACCGCCTGGACCACCACTACCTCAACGACATTCCCGGCCTGGAGAACCCGACCAGCGAAGTGCTGGCGCGGTGGATCTGGAATGAGCTCAAGCCGAGCCTGCCGGCGCTGAGCGAGGTGACCGTGCATGAGACCTGCACCTCGGGCTGCCGCTACCGCGGCTGAGCGCCAACCCCTTGTTCCTGAACGGATTAGTTGGAACACCGGCGGGTTCAGAAATTAGTTGTTGCAATGCACCAAGATCGGCGTATGCTGCATTGCATCAAACGGAATTTGCGTGGGTCCCTCCCCCCACGCAATCCAGGACCCGACAGAACCCTCCCTCTGTCGGGTCTTTTTTTTGCCCCGGGGTTACCGGGGCGTGGCCAGCGGCCTCACCACCTGCACCAGCGTCATCAAGGTCTTGCCCGGCTCTTCCCACGGCATCATGTGCGCGGAATGTTCGAACCACACGCCTTGTTTGAAGGGCGCCTGCACGTTTTTCAACCAGCGTTCGGTGGGTGCCGTCGGGGTGGTGTAATCGTGGCGGCCCATGAACATCACCACCGGGATCGGGAAACGGGTGATCGGGTTGAAGTTCACCTTCAGCATCTGCGGCAGCAGCGGTCCCAGTGACAGCACGCTGCCTTTGTCGAGGTTGCAGCGGTCTGCATCGGTGTACTCCGGTGACAGCTTCGCGGCGCCGAAGTAGTACTTCGAATCATCGCGGTAGGCGGTCAGCCCGCCGTAGTACTGTGGCCAGGTGCGCGCGGTGATGATGCGTTCGCGCGTGATCGGGGTGTTGCCCGGGTACGGTGCAATGGCTTCCAGTTCGGCGACGGCCTTGGCGTTGCCGTGCGCTTTGGCCTGCGCCAGCCCGTAGTCGAAACTGATCTTCTCGTTCTCCACCTGGTTGATGATCTGCCCGATGCCCACGTAGGCATGGAACAGGTCCGGCCGCTTCAGCGCCGCCTGCATTGCCACGATGGTGCCCCAGCTGTGCGCCATCAGGATCACCTTGGGCTGGCCCAGGTGGGTGCGCAGGTGTTCGGCCACTTCGATGGCGTCGTCTATGTAACGCTCGATGGTCAGGGTCGGTGCGACCTGCTCCGGCGGCGCTTCGGCATACGTTTTCCCGGCGCCGCGCTGGTCCCAGTCGACAACGGTGAAGTATTCCTCCAGCGGACGCTGGAACTGCCACAGGCTGGGAGTGACCGGGCTGGCGGGGCCGCCGTGCACGAACAGCAGCACCGGGTTGGCCCGGTCGTCGCCGCGGATGGTCAGCCACTGGCGCAGCCCGCCGATGGGGGTGGCGTAGTGCTCCTGGATGCCGTTGGGCGTGGTGATCCGCTGCAGGTCGCGCACCACCGCGCGTGCGGGTTCGAGGGCGGCGGTGTCAGGGCAGGTATCAGCCGCGACGGCGTTGCAGGCCAGCGCCATCAGGCCCAGCGCGGACAGGACGAAGCGTCGGCAGTTCGGGGCACTGGTCATCAGTCGTTCCTCGCGCGTCGGTAGGCTTCATTGCAACCGGTTGCGGACCGCATCCCCAGTGCCGGTGGTCGCCATGACCACGGTCATGCACGCGGCAGGGTGAACACGAACAACGCGCCCTCGCGGCTCTCCATCAACCGGATCTCGCGCCCATGCAGCTGCAGGATGCGGTGCACGATCAGCAGGCCCAGTCCGCCGCTGTCCGGGCGGTCGCTGCCCAGTGCCGGCGGGGTGTGGAACAGGTCGTCGCGACGCGCCGCCGGAATGCCCGGGCCGGTGTCGGCCACGCTGACCTGGACCTCGCCCTGCACCGCCTGCAGCGTGACCGTGATCCGCCCTCCTTCCGGGGTATGCCGGATCGCGTTGTCGAGCAGGTTGGTGAGCACCCGTTCGATCAGGCCCAGGTCGGCGTCCACCGCCGGCAGCCCGGGTGGGATCTCCGCCACCAGCGCCTGCCGCCGGGCCTGCGCGGCCAGCTCGAATTTCTGGAACACGTCCTGCACCAGGTCCGGCAGCGAGAACGCCTGGCGGTCCAGCACCACCCCGCCGTGCTCCAGCCGCGCCAGCTCGAACAGCGCCTGCGCCAAGCGGCCGACCTTGTGGCTCTGCGACAGTGCGATGGCCAGGTAGCGCTGGCGCTCCTCCGGGCTCAGCGTGGCGTCCTTCAACGCCAGCGTTTCCAGGTAACCGTGCAGCGACGACAGCGGCGTGCGCAGGTCGTGCGAGATGTTGGCGACCAGCTCGCGCCGCTGCAGGTCCTGCTGGCGCAGCTGCTGCCATTGTTCGTTGAGCCGCTGGCCCATGTGCCCGAAGCTGTGCTGCAGGATCGCCAGCTCGTCGCGCTCACCGGCGCGCAGCGGCGTGGGCGGTACCGGCTGTGCCGGCGCCGCCGCGTCCACGTCGAAGGACTGCACGCGCCGGGTCAGCAGGCGCAGCGGGCGCGTTACCCAGCGGAACGCCACCGCGCCGGCCAGCAGCCCGATCACCGCCACGATCGCCAGCGACCACAGCGTGGTGCGCAGGCTGGCATTGGCGGCGATGTTGGCCGCCAGCGCCTCGCGCTGCTCGCCCACCAGCACCACGTAGATGTAGCCCGCCTGGCGCCCCTGCACGAACAGCGGCGCGGCGTTGAACACCTTGCGGCCGGTTTCACTGCGTGGGTCGTCGCCGAGGATGGGCAGCGGCTCGTCGCGCAGCAGCGCCTGCACCGGCGCCAGGTCCACGCGGTCGCGCTTGAGGTGGCCGCTGGGCGCGTCGTGGCCGAGGATGCGGCCCTGGTCGTCGAGCAGGTACACCTCCACGCTGGGGTTCACCGCCATCAGCTTGCCGAACAGCGCGCGCACTTCGCCGCTGCGCATGCCGCCGCCGTCCATCAGTTCGCCGCTGCGGGCGATGTGTTCGGCCAGCCCGCGCGAGAGCCGCTGCACGGTTTCCTGCTCGTGCACGCGGGTGCTGCGCATCTGGATCGCCATCAGCGCGCCGCAGCACACCAGCAGCAGCGCGAAGAACGCCACCGACAACCGCTGCGAAAGACTCAGGCGGATCATGCCGACGCCGCCTCGCTGCCGTCGACCAGCTTGTAGCCGCGGCCCCACACCGTCTGGATGCGCTGCGGCGACGCCGGGTCGCGTTCGATCTTGTTGCGCAGCCGGTTGATGTGGGTGTTCACGGTGTGCTCGTAGCCGTCGTGCTGGTAGCCCCAGACCTGGTTGAGCAGGTCCATCCGTGCGAACACCTGGCCGGGATGGCGGGCGAAGAAGTACAGCAGGTCGAATTCGCGCGGGGTCAGCTCCAGCGCGCGCCCTTCCACCTGCGCGGTGCGTGCGACTGGGTCGATGCGCAGCCCGGCCACCGCCAGTTCACCGGCGTCGATGCGCGCGTTCTGCGCCATCGCTTCGACCCGGCGCAGCAGCGCCTTCACCCGCGCCACAAGTTCCAGCATCGAGAACGGCTTGGCCAGGTAGTCGTCCGCGCCCAGCTCCAGGCCGAGGATGCGGTGCACTTCGCTGGCGCGGGCGCTGGTGATGATGATCGGGGTGTAGCGGGCCATGCCGCGTGCGCGCCGGCAGATCTCCAGCCCGTCCACGCCCGGCAGCATCAGGTCCAGCACCAGCGCGCTCCACGGCTGCGCTTCGAGCAGGGCCAGGCCCTCGTCGCCAGTGGCAGCGTGGGTGACCTCGTAGCCCTCGTCGCGCAGGTGCATGCGCAGCAGGTTGGCGATGTGGACATCGTCCTCAACGATCAGGACCTGTTTTGCACTGCTCATCGGCACGCGGGGGAGTGGCGGGAAGGTAGCCGCATTGTGGTCGGATCCGGACCTGAATGTGTCACGGAAAATTTAACCCTGCGTGAGGATTCGTTGATCGGCCCGGGCGCAGCATGGCCCCATCGTATCCAGAGCTGGAGATCGGCCATGCAGTTCACCCGTCGCAGAGTACTTGGCATGGGCGCCCTGGGCGCCGCCGCCGGGCTGTTCGGGCTCACCGCCTGCAGCGCCAGCGCCCCGGCCGCCCCGGCGCCCTCGCGGCGCTTTGAAGTGATGCGCACCGACGCGCAGTGGCGCGAGCAGCTCACCCCTGCGCAATATTCGGTACTGCGCCGGCAGAGCACCGAGCGCCCCTTCAGCAGCCCCCTCAACAAGGAGCACCGGCGCGGTACGTTCGCCTGCGCCGGGTGTGGGCTGGAACTGTTCTCGTCCTCCACCAAGTTCGACAGCGGCACCGGCTGGCCCAGCTTCTGGGCGCCGCTGCACAACGCGGTGGCCGAGGACCGGGATACCACGCTGGGCATGCTGCGGGTAGAAGCGCACTGCCGCCGTTGCGGCGGGCACCTGGGCCATGTGTTCGACGACGGGCCGCGCCCGACCGGGTTGCGGTACTGCATGAACGGCGTGGCGATGAACTTCGTCGCTGCTGAGGAAGAGACACGCGTGCGGATTCCGAACCGCACGTAACGCATTCGCGATCCATCCGTTTACAGGGACTCAATGATGATCCTGCTTGTACTGGCCTACCTTGGCGGTGTGTTGACCATCCTCAGCCCGTGCATCCTGCCGGTGCTGCCGTTCGTGTTCGCGCGCTCGGACCGGCCGTTCCTGCGCAGCGGGCTGCCGCTGCTGGTCGGCATGGCACTCATGTTTGCGGTAGTCGCCAGCCTGGCGGCGGTGGGCAGCCAGTGGGTGGCGCAGGCCAACCAGGTCGGGCGCTGGATCGCGCTGGTGGTGATGGCGCTGTTCGCACTCGCGCTGCTGTGGCCCACCCTGGCCGACCGCATGCTCTCGCCGTTCCAGCGGCTGGGCGCGCGGCTGAGTGCTTCGGCCGACAAGGCCAGCGACGCCGGCCGTGGCGGCGTGGGCACCTCGCTGCTGATCGGCGTGGCCACCGGCCTGCTGTGGGCGCCCTGCGCCGGGCCGATCCTCGGCCTGATCCTGACCGGCGCGGCGCTGCAGGGTGCGAGCGTGGGCACCAGCGGCCTGCTGCTGGCGTACGCGCTGGGCGCGGCGACCTCGCTGGCGCTGGCGATCTGGATCGGTGGGCGGGTGTTCACCGCGCTAAAGCAGCGCCTGGGGGCCGGTGAATGGATCCGCCGAGGCCTCGGTGTAGCCGCGTTGCTGGCGGTGGTCGCCATCGCAATGGGCTGGGATACCGGCGTGCTGACCCGTCTTTCCACGGTCAGTACCGCAAAGCTGGAACAGGGCCTGCTCGACACCCTGCCCGGCCAGGCGCCCGACGCCGGCCCGGCGATGATGATGCGCGCTGCCGATGCACCAGACGGTGCGCCGCTGCCAGTGGAAGGCACACTGCCCTCGCTGGCCGGCGCCACCGGCTGGCTCAACAGCCCGCCGCTGAGCGCCGAAGGGCTGCGCGGCAAGGTGGTGCTGGTCGATTTCTGGACCTACTCCTGCATCAACTGCCTGCGCGCCCTGCCCTACGTGCGCGAGTGGGAACAGCGCTACCGCGACCAGGGCCTGGTGGTGATCGGCGTGCACGCGCCGGAGTTCGCCTTCGAACGCAACCTGCGCAACGTGATGGGCGCGGTGGACGAATTGAAGATCACCTACCCGGTGGCGATCGACAACGACTTCGCGATCTGGCGCGGCTTCAACAACCGCTACTGGCCGGCGCACTACTTCATCGACGGCAAGGGCCAGATCCGCGCGCACCATTTCGGCGAAGGCAACTACCGGCAGTCCGAGCAGATCATCCGCCAGCTGCTGCGCGAGAACGGTGCCACCCTGCCCGACGAACCGGCGCAGGCCATGGCCATGGCAGCCGCATCCCCGCGCGAAGGCGTGGAGCGCCAGGCCGACATGCGCAACCTGAAATCGCCGGAGACCTATCTGGGCCATGCGCGTGCGGAGAACTTCGCTTCGCCCGGTGGGCAGCGCAACGACCAGCCTGCTGATTACGTGGTGCCGCCGTCGCTGGCCCTGAACCAGTGGGCGCTGGCCGGGAACTGGACGGTGGGCGACGAGGACGCGCAGCTGCAGCGCGCCGGCGGGCGCATCGCGTTCCGCTTCCATGCGCGTGACCTGCACCTGGTGCTGGCCCCCGGTGAAGACGGCAAGCCGGTGCGCTTCCGCGTGCGCGTGGATGGCCAGGCGCCAGGCGCGGCGGCCGGTGGCGACGTGAGCGCCGATGGCAGCGGCGAAGTGAAGGAACACCGCCTGTACCAGTTGATCCGCCAGGACGGCGATGTCGGCGAACGCACCTTCGAGATCGAGTTCCTCGACCCCGGCGTGCACGCCTACGCCTTTACCTTCGGTTGAACCAGGAGAGACCCATGCGACTTTCCGTAGACAAACTGGTGGCCGGCGGCATCGCCGCCGTGATCGCCACGCTCACCATCACCGCCGTGTTGAACCTGGATCGGCCGGCGTATGCCGCAGGCGTCGAGAAGGTGGTCGCGGTGCCGGCGCCGAGCGGCGCGGCCGATCCGAAGCTGCCGGGCAGACGTGCCCAGGTGGTGTTCGCCGGTGGCTGCTTCTGGGGCGTGCAGGGCGTGTTCCAGCACATCAAGGGCGTGGACAACGCGGTGTCCGGCTACATCGGCGGCAGTAGGGCCGATGCCAACTACGCGCGGGTCAGCAGCGGCGGTACCGGCCATGCCGAGGCGGTGCAGGTCACCTACGACCCCAGCCAGGTGAGCTATGGCCAGCTGATGCAGGTGTTCTTCTCGGTGGTGCACGACCCCACCCAGCTCAACCGCCAGGGCCCGGACCGCGGCACCCAGTACCGCTCGGCGGTGTATGCCGACGATGCCGCACAGCGCGATGCCACCAAAGCGTATATCGCGCAGCTGCAGCAGGCACGCGCGTATACAGCGCCGGTGGTGACCACGGTCGATGGCGGCAAGCCGTTCCAGGCGGCCGAGGGCTACCACCAGAACTACCTCACCCTGCACCCGGAGTCGCTGTACATCCGCATCAACGACCAGCCCAAGGTGGCGGCGCTGCAGCGCATGTACCCGCAGCTGTACCGCGAGAAGCCGCGGCTGGTGTCGACGCTGTCGGTGCGCTGAAAGCCGCTCAGCCTGGCAGCAGGTGGCGGGCCAGCTGCGCCGGGTCCGCGCCCGGCGCGTACGGCAGGCGCCCCCAGAACGGCAGCGGCAGGCGCGCGCGCAGCAGTTCGACGTTGTCGTCGATGCGCTCCATCTGCGGGTCGACTTCATTGGCGATCCAGCCGATGCAGGTCGCGCCGCTGGCTGCGATGGCCTGCGCGGTCAGCCGCGCATGGTTCAGGCAGCCCAGCCGCAGGCCCACCACCATCACCACCGGCAGCTGCAGCGCGTGCACCAGGTGCGACTGGTCCAGCGTGGTCGAGAGCGGCGCCAGCCAGCCGCCCACGCCTTCCACCACCACCGTGTCGGCCTGGGCGCTTAGCCGGGCGAAGGCGGCCTCGATCGGCGCAAGCGACAGGGTGACCCCGGCTGCGGCGGCAGCCAGCTCGGGCGCCAGGGGCAGCGGCAACGCGTAGGGATTGAGGTCGGCGTAGGCCGGGCTGGGCAGGCTGGCGGCGAGCAGCGCGGTCGCGTCTTCGTTGCGCAGGCCTTCGGCGGTGTCTTCACAGCCGCTGGCGACCGGCTTCATGCCTACCGCGCGTTGACCGCGCTGGCGGAGGGCGTGCAGCAGGGCGCAGCTGCTGAAGGTCTTGCCGATGCCGGTGTCGGTGCCGGTGACGTAAAAGGCTGGCGGAAGCGCGGACGGGGACATGGCCGGACCGATGAACAGGGGCCTGCATTATCACCGGCACCGCAGCGTTCCGCGCCCGGCGGCCCGGTTCCGGGCCCCGCTTGCTAGACTGCGGCCATGTTCGATACCACCACGCTCACCGGCAGCAAGCCGGAACAGTACGGCCAGCTGCTGGCCCAGGCCCGCGCCCTGGTGCACGGGGAACGCGACCGCATCGCCAATGCCGCCAACCTGTCGGCGCTGGTCTACCACGCCCTGCCGCAGCTGAACTGGGTGGGTTTCTATTTCTACGACGGCACCGAACTGGTGGTCGGCCCGTTCCAGGGCCTGCCGGCCTGCGTGCGCATTCCGCTCAGCAAGGGCGTGTGCGGGGCGGCTGCGACGCAGCGGGTGACCCAGCGCATCGAGGACGTGGACGCGTTCCCGGGCCACATCGCCTGCGATTCGGCCTCGCGCTCGGAACTGGTGGTGCCGCTGTTCAAGGGCGACACCCTGGTCGGCGTGTTCGACCTGGACAGCCCGGTGCTGTCGCGATTCGACGCTGAGGACCAGGCGGGCCTGGAAGCGATTGCCGCGGTGTTCGTCGAGGCATTGGGATGAGCGCGAAGCTGCGCAACATCGGCCCCAAGAGTGCAGCCTGGCTGCGCCAGGTCGGTCTGCGCACCGCCGAGGACCTGGCCGCCGCCGGAGCGGTGGGCGCGTTCGTGAAAGTGCGCCGCGCCGGGTTCAAGCCCAGCCTCAACCTGCTGTATTCGCTGGAAGGCGCGTTGCAGGACTGCCATTGGCAGGAATTGCCGGAAGCGCGACGTACCGCGCTGGTGGCGGAGTACGAGGCGATCATTGCCGACAATCCGCTGAAGAAGGCGGGGCCGGCGTCTGGGCCGGTGTATGAGCGCAGCATGGTCAGTGATGACGACAGAGATGATGCGCCATTCGTTTCGGATGACGACGAACGAGCGTAGATCCGGTAGAGCCACGCCCTGCGTGGCTGCGTGACCCCGGCACCGCGCGCAGCCACGCAGGGCGTGGCTCTACCCCGGTTGCTGGAGCTCGAGGAGTTCTCCCCACAGCCCTTCTTCCCCGCGCTCGATGCGCAGCCGCACGCGGGTGCCGTGGTCTATGCGCAGGGCCCAGCACATCGCCATCGGCAGGCCGCAGACCTGCGAGAGCACCATGCGCAGCGGGCCGCCATAGCTGACCACCACGGTCGGCACGGCATCGGGTTCATCGAGCAGGCGGTGCAGCGCACGCGCGATGCGGCGCTCGAAATGGCCCCAACTCTCGCCATGCGGTGGCGGGTTGGTATGCGGATCCAGATGGAAGGCCGACAGCGCCTGCATCGGCAGTGCGTCCAGCGCCTGGCCGTCCCAGTCGCCGAAATCCAGCTCTTCCCATTCCTCGTCAGGCTCCACGTCCAATCCACGCGGCATTGCCAGCGCCTCGGCGGTGCCGACAGCACGCTGGCGCGGGGAGCACAGCACGCGCTCCCACGCCAGCTCCGCATAACGCTCGCACAGCGCCTCGGTGCTGCCGGCCTCCAACGCTGGGTCGGTGCGTCCGTCCAGATGGTCGTCGCGACCGGTGGCGGCGTGCCGGATCAGGTCCAGGATCATTGGTGCGGCACCCCTGCAAAAAGCGAGGCGCATTCTAACCGGTCGCGCCACTGCACTGGGCCAGGCGCAAAGGTTTGCTCTACACTGCGCGCACTTTCAGGTGACCTGCGGCGCATGCCGGCAGGTTGAAACGGGAAGCCGGTGACGCAACAGGTCCTGCCTGCTGCCAGTCCGGCACTGCCCCCGCAACGGTAAGCGTGGAAAAGCCAGGCAATACGCCACTGTGCTCGTGCATGGGAAGGCGCCTGGTGCGATGGCATGCCATCGGCCCGCAAGTCCGGAGACCGGCCTGGAAGACGACGGGTTGCGACGCGACCCCGCCCCCACCTTTGCCGCGCGGGCGTGCGCGGTGCATGGAGTCAATGATGAAGCTGCAGATCCAAACGCTTTCCCTTGCCGTTCTCGCGGCATTGCCGCTGCTGGCCGCCGCACAGGACGATGCCGCCGCGCTGGACCCGATCCTGGTCACCGCCACCCGCACCCCGATCGCCCTGCACGACAGCATCTCGCCGGCGCAGGTGATCGACCGCGCCGAGATCGAGCGCAGCCAGGCGCCGTCGCTGCAGGACCTGCTGCGCGGCCGCGCCGGCATCAACATCAACAACAGCGGCGGGCTGGGCAAGCAGAGCTCGCTGTTCCTGCGCGGCACCAACTCGGCCCACACCCTGGTGCTGGTCGACGGCGTACGCATCAACACCGGCGACCTCGGCCTGGCCATGCTGCAGGACCTGCCGCTGGCGCAGATCGAACGCGTGGAGATCGTGCGCGGCCCGCAGTCCAGCCTGTACGGCGCCGACGCGATCGGTGGCGTGATCCAGATCTTCACCCGCCGTAATGCCGGCGAGTTCGCCCCGCACCTGCAGCTGGGCGGTGGCAGCAACGGCCTGCGTGAAGCCAGTGGCGGCTTCGGCGGCACCGGCGCGCGCGGCTGGTTCGGCACCGACATCGCCTACCAGCACACCGACGGCATCAACGCCTGCCGTGGCGATGCCGCCACCTTCGCCGGCTGTGGCGCCGACGAGCCCGACCGCGACGGCTACCGCAATCTTTCGATGAGCCTGCGCGGTGGTTATTCGCTGACCGACACGCTGCAGGTGGAAGGCACCGCGCTGCGCGCCGAAGGCGAGAACCACTACGACGGTTACTACAACTATTCGGAAACGCTGCAGCAGGTGCTGGGCGGCAAGGTCCGGTACACGCCGAGCGAGCGCTTCACCCTGACCGCCAACGTCGGCCGCGCCGACAACGAGTCGGACAACTACAACGACAGCACCTGGCTGGGCGCGGCGCAGACCCACCGCGACAGCGCCTCGGTGCAGGCCGACGTGGGCCTCGCCGAGGGCCAGCTGCTCAGCGCCGGCGTGGACTGGAGCCAGGACAACCTGGACGGCAGCAGCGCCGGGTATCTGGTCGACAGCCGCGACAACACCGGCGTGTTCGTTCAGTACCAGGGCCGCTTCGGCGCGCACCAGCTGCAGGCCAGCCTGCGCAACGACGACAACGAGCAGTTCGGTAACCACACCACCGGCAGCCTGGGCTGGGGCATGGACCTGGCGCGCGGCTTCCGTTTGAACGCGAGCTACGGCACCGCGTTCAAGGCCCCTACCTTCAGCGACCTGTACGACCCGTGGAGCGGTGTGCCGGGCCTGGACCCGGAGAAGTCGAAGAGCGCCAACCTCGGCGTTGCCCAGCAGGGCGACGGCTGGCGTTGGGGGCTGGATGTGTATGAAACCCGCATCGACGACCTGATCACCTATGACGCCACCACCTTCATGATGTCGCAGGTGGAAAAGGCGCGTATTCGAGGTGCGGAGCTGACCGGTTTCGTCACGTTTGCCGGGTTCGATGTCAACGCGCAGCTGAGCCACACCGACCCGCGCAACCGCACCGACGGCAGCGCGCAGTTCGACAACTGGCTGGCGCGCCGTGCGCAGGACACCGCGCGGCTGGATATCGACCGCCGCTTCGGCGACTTCCGCGCCGGCGTCACCGCGACCGGTTCGGGCAAGAGGTATGACAACGCCGACGACACGGTGCGCCTGGCCGGGTATGGCACCGTGGACCTGCGCCTGGAGTATGCGATCAGCCGCGACTGGTCGGTGCTGGGTCGGGTGAGCAATCTGTTCGACCGCGATTACGAGACCGTGGCGTGGTTCAACCAGCCGGGGCGTGAGTACCGGTTGAGCGTGCGGTACCAGCCGAAGTAAGGCGGTTTGCAGTGGCCGGCATCGTGAGGTGCCGGCCGGGTCTACGTGGAGCCGGCCGGCGGCCGGCACTACAGTTGCAGCAGTTCCTGCAGGTTGTCCATCACCGCTACTGCTTCTACGTTTTCCAGGTCCAGGCCGCGCGGGTAGCCGTAGCGCACCAGTGCGACCGGCATGCGCGCGTCGACGGCGGCGCGGTAATCGGTGATCGAGTCGCCGACCATCAGCGCCGCTTCGGGCGCGACGTTGAACGCGGCTGCGATGTGCCGCAGCGGGTCGCCGCTGGGCTTGCGTTCGGGAAGCGAGTCGCCGCCGAGCACCTTCGCGAAATAGTCCTGCACGCCCAGGTGCGCGAGCAGCGGGCCGACCATCGCCACCGGTTTGTTGGTGCAGATCGCCAGCGGAACGTTGCGGGCCTGCAGTGCCTGCAGCGCCGGCACCACCCCGTCGAACAGGCGCGGGCTGCGCAGCAGGCAGGCCTCGTAGTGGCGCATGAAGCCGGGCATGACCTTGGCAAGGTCGATGTCGCTGTTGGCGGCGGTGAAGGCCTGTTCCACCAGCCGGCGCACGCCGTCGCCGATCCAGGTCAGCACCGTGGCTTCGGGCACGCGCGGCAGGTTCCAGTCTTCCAGGGTGCGGTTGAGGGCTTCGGCGATGTCAGGCGCGCTGTCGACGAGGGTGCCGTCGAGGTCGAAGATGACCAGCGGGTAGGGATAGGACACGGGGTTGCCTTGCGTGGGGAACGTTCATTGTAAATGCGGGCATGGATGATCGCTTGGGGCGGGCATGCCGTGGGGCGGGCATGCCGTGGGACACGCATGGCGTGTCGCTACGCGGACATGGTGCGTAGCGACACGCCATGCGTGTCCCACGCGGTGCCGAACGGCCCCGTACACGTCGCCGCCACCGCACTCCCTCCATCCGTGCAACGAATCGGCCCACTGCCGGGGGTGTTCCCCCGATCACACAGGCATAAGCTGGCCTTCCTCCCCCGCTACGGACGTCGCCCCATGAAGATTGCCCTCGTTGGTGCCACCGGCAACATCGGCCGTGAAATCACCCGCCAGGCCCTGGCCCGCGGGCATCAGGTCACGGCCATCGTGCGCCGCAAGACGGACCTGCCCGGCGAACTGGACGGTGCACAGCTGGCCGTGGCCGCGCTGGACGACACCGATGCCCTGGCGGCTGCCATCGCCGGCCACGACGTACTGGCCAGCGCGTTCGGCCCGCGGCCGGGCGACGACCCGTCCACGGTGACCACGGTGACCGCCGACCTGGTCAAGGCCGCCCGCCAGGCCGGCGTGCCGCGCTTCCTGATGGTCGGCGGCGCCGGCACCCTGGAAGTCGCCCCCGGCGTGCAGCTGGTGGACACCGAGGGCTTCCCGGACGCCTACAAGCCGGTGGCGCTGGCAGCGCGTGAAGCGTTCACGCTGCTGCAGAAGGTGGATGACCTGGATTGGACCTTCTATTCGCCCGCCGCCGAGATCGGCCCGGGACCGCAGAAGGGTGGGTTCCGCACGCAGGCGAAGCAGTTCCTGGTCGGCGCCGATGGGCACAGCCGGATCAGTTACGCCGATTACGCCGATGCGTTCGTGAGCGAGATCGAGTCGCCGCAGTATGTGAAGCAGGTGGCGACCGTGGCGTATTGAGGTCGGTGGGGCGACGTGCGGTTTCTGTTCGGGGTCATGCCCTACCGCGCGTTGCCCTGCCATCGGCGGTCGATTGGGATGCGACCCTACCAGCAGTTTTTCGCCTGCGCTGAGAGCGCGCGGTTGTTCGGACGCGGCGGGATTTCCTCGGTAGGGTCGCATCCCGATCGACCGCCGACAGCGGTGATCACACCGACTAAGGCATGACCCGGGCCCGAAGCAGCATCGACCCGCCACGCGCACCCACGGTCACCCGTTCAGCGGATCAAACAACCCCAGCTGCGTCACGCCTTCACGTTCGCGGAATCCGCCCAGCCCCACGCCCACCAGCCGGTAGCGGGTCTCTGCCGGCAGGTCTACCCGCGCGCGCAGCGCCAGCGCGATGTCGCGCAGTTCTTCCAGCGTTTCCGGCGGCGATTCCGGGGTGAAGCTGCGGGTGATGATGCGGAACTGCGAGGTCTTCAACTTCAGCACCACCGTGTGCCCCACCCGCTCGGTCTTGCGCGTGGCCTGCCAGGTCTTGCCCGCCAGTTCCACGATGGCCGGTTCCAGCGCTTCCAGCGGCAGGTCCTCGGCGAAGGTGTCCTCGGAGGAGATCGACTGCACCTGCTGGTCCGGTTCCACCGGCCGCTCGTCGATGCCGCGCGCACGCCGGTACAGGCTGCCGCCGTAACTGCCGAAGCGTGCTTCCAGCAACTCCAGCGGCAGCGCGCGCAGGTCGCCGACGGTGACGATGCCGAGCTCGGCCAGCTTGCCCTCCATCACCTTGCCCACGCCCGGCACGCGCTTCACCGGCAGCGGGGTGAGGAACTGTTCGATCCGGTGCGGCGGCACCACGAACTGCCCATCCGGCTTGCGCCAGTCCGAGGCGATCTTGGCCAGGAACTTGTTCGGCGCGATGCCGGCCGATGCGGTCAGCTGGGTCTCTTCACGGATCTGCGCGCGAATCTGCTGGGCGATCTCGGTGGCCACGGTCATGCCGCCCTTGTGCACGGTCACGTCTAGGTAGGCCTCGTCCAGCGACAGCGGCTCAACCAGGTCGGTGTGGCGCAGGAAGATCTCGCGCACCTGGCGCGACACCGCCTTGTAGCGCCCGAAATCCGGCGGCACGAACACCGCGTCCGGGCACAGCCGCTCGGCACGCAGCGCCGGCATCGCCGAACGGATGCCGAACACGCGCGCCTCGTACGACGCTGCGCAGACCACCGAGCGCGCGCCCTTCCACGCCACCACCACCGGCCTGCCGCGCAGCGACGGATTGTCGCGCTGCTCCACCGACGCGTAGAACGCGTCCATGTCGACGTGGATGATCTTGCGTTGTGCGGACACGGTGGTGGCTCAAGGCCCGGGGCGGAAGAGAGTTATGAACAGATTACAGCCACACGCCTGAGTATGGTCTTTTCATAACAACAACATGCGTTTTTCAAGCTGAAAACACTACGCCGGCGTACGGTTAAAACGTTTGATTGAATGAAAAATACGCTGCACTCTTGGGCACTTTCATTGGCAACAATCAGCCGCCTCCGGGCCGGCGCCAACCCGATGTCACCTTCCTCAGGATTGCGTTTTCCATGACTCGTCTCCACGCGTTCTCGCGCGAACAGCTGCTGGCCAGTGCCCGTGGCGAACTGTTCGGGCCGGGCAGCGGTCGCCTGCCCAACGATCCGATGCTGATGTTCGACCGCATCACCGACATCCGCGATGAAGGCGGTCCACACGGCAAGGGCTACGTGCGTGCTGAGCTGGATATCCGCCCCGACCTGTGGTTCTTCGGCTGCCATTTCATCGGCGACCCGGTGATGCCCGGTTGCCTGGGCCTGGATGCGATGTGGCAGCTCACCGGCTTCTACCTCACCTGGCTGGGCGCACCCGGCCGTGGCCGCGCACTGGGCTGTGGTGAAGTGAAGTTCACCGGCCAGGTGCTGCCGGACGCCAAGCTGGTGACCTACGAAATCGACATCTCCCGCGTCATCAACCGCAAGCTGGTCATGGCGCAGTCTGACGCGCGCATGCTGGTCGATGGCCGCGAAATCTATACCGCCAAGGACCTCCGCGTAGGTCTGTTCACTTCCACCGAGAACTTCTGATGCGTCGCGTCGTCATTACCGGAATGGGCATCACCTCGTGCCTGGGCAACGATCTGGACACCGTGTCCGCTGCACTGCGTGAAGGCCGTCCCGGCATCCGCAACCTGCCCGACCATGCCGAAGCCGGCCTGCGCAGCCACGTCGGCGGCAACGTCGAGCTGGACCTGGACGCGCAGATCGACCGCAAGCTGAAGCGTTTCATGAGCGACGCCTCGGCCTACGCCTACATCGCCATGCGCGACGCCATCGCCGACGCCGGCCTGGACGAGTCGCAGGTGGTGAATCCGCGCACCGGCCTGATCGCCGGTTCCGGCGGCGGTTCCAGCCAGTGGCAGGTGGAGTCGGCCGACATCCTGCGCGCGCGTGGCGTGCGCAAGGTGGGTCCGTACATGGTGCCGCGCACGATGTGCTCGACCGTGTCGGCGTGCCTGGCCACCGCGTTCCAGATCAAGGGCCTGAGCTATTCGTTGTCGGCCGCGTGCGCGACCTCGGCGCATTGCATCGGCGCCGCCGCGGACCTGATCCGGCATGGCGCACAGGACGTGATGTTCGCCGGTGGCGGTGAAGACCTGCACTGGTCGATGAGCGTGATGTTCGATGCGATGGGCGCGCTGTCCACCCGCTTCAACGAGACCCCGGCCACTGCCTCGCGCCCGTACGACAAGGACCGCGATGGCTTCGTCATCGCCGGTGGCGGCGGCATGCTGGTGCTGGAGGATTACGACCACGCCGTGGCGCGCGGTGCACGCATCTACGCCGAGCTGATCGGCTACGGCGTGACCTCCGACGGTGCCGACATGGTCGCCCCGTCCGGTGAGGGTGCGGTGCGCTGCATGCACATGGCGATGAAGGACGTGAGCGGTCCGATCGACTACCTCAACACGCACGGCACCTCGACCCCGCTGGGCGACGTCACCGAGCTGAAGGCGGTGCGCGAAGTGTTCGGCGAATCGATTCCGCCGCTGTCGTCGACCAAGGCGCTGTCGGGTCACTCGCTGGGCGCGGCGAGCGTGCATGAAGCGATCTACTGCCTGCTGATGATGCGCGATGGCTTCATGGCCGGTTCGGCCAACATCGGTGAGCTGGACCCGGCCGTGGAAGGGTTCCCGATCGTGCGCGAGAGCCAGGACGTGCAGTTGAACACGGTGATGTCCAACAGCTTCGGCTTTGGCGGCACCAATGCAGCGCTGGTGTTTGGCCGGGTGTAATGGCCGCCCTCCCGCGTGAACAGAAAACCCGGCCATGTGCCGGGTTTTTTGTGCGTGCGTCTCTTTGCGCGCGTCTCAGCGCGACAACAGCGGCAGCAGCAGTGCGTGGGCGTCGTGCAGGGAATTCACGATGCGGTGGCCGAGGGCGCGCAGCGCTTCATCGGGGTGCACCAGGTCGGGCACCTGGATCGCGGTCATGCCGGCGGCGAGCGCGGCGCGGGTGCCGGCCGGGGAGTCTTCCAGCGCCAGGCAGCGCGCCGGGTCCTTGCCGAGCTTGTGCGCGGCCAGCAGGTAGATGTCCGGCGCCGGCTTGGGATGCGCCACCTGGTCGCTGGTGACCACGTGGTCGAAGTACGGCAGCAGCCCGGCCGCAGCCAGCTTGCGGTTGGCGCGCGGCTGCCGGGTGGAGGTGGCTACCGCGCGCGGAATGCCGTGCGCCTGCAGCAGCTGCAGGAGCTCCATGATGCCCGGGCGCAGCGGCAGTCCCTGCTGGGTACGCGCTTCGTACAGGTCGTGGCAGCGCGCGTACAACACGGCCACCTGGTCGGCGCTGACGTGCTGCAGCAGCAGTTGTTCGCAGTCGCGGTCGCCCAGCCCGACCAGCCCCAGCCAGAAGTCATCCGCGAACGGCAGCTGCTGCTCCTGCGCCGCCTGCGACCAGCAGGCGATGGAGACCCGCTCGCTGTCGATCATCAGGCCATCCATGTCGAAGATGACCGCCTCGGGGAGGAACGGTAGCGCGGCGATCATCGTCATGGCACGTTGAACAGCGTTTCCAGGTCGGCAGCATCGAGGATGCGGTACTCGCCTTCCGGCAGGTCGCCCAGCGAGAGCCCGCCAATGCGGCTGCGGTGCAGCGCCTGCACGTGGTTGCCCACGGCGGCGAACATGCGCCGGGCCTGGTGGTAGCGCCCTTCATGCAGCACCAGTTCGGCCTCGCGCGGCGAGCGCACGTGCAGCTCGGCCGGCAACAGCGGCTTGTCGTCCGATTCCAGCATCAGGCCACCGCTGGCGAAGCGCGCGGCCTCGTCGCCGTGCAGGTCCTGCGCCAGGGTCACCTGGTAGGCCTTGTCCAGGCGCGACTTGGGCGAAACGATCCGGTGCAGCAGCGCGCCGTCGTCGGTCATCAGCAGCAGGCCGCTGGTGTCGCGGTCCAGCCGGCCCACCGACGACAGCAGCGGCGAACGCTCGCGGTAACGCGGCGGCAGCAGGTCGTAGATCAGGCGACCCTTGTCCTTGGTCGAACAGGTGTAGTCGCGCGGCTTGTGCAGCATCAGGGTCAGCCCCACCGGCGGGTCCAGCGGCTCGCCTTCAACGCGGATCGCGGCGTGCTCGACCTGGTCGTCGGCATACAGCACTTCGCCCTCCGCATCGGTCACCAGGCCCTCGCGGAACATCAACTGCACCTGCTTGCGGCTCCCATAGCCGAGGTTGGCCAGCAGCTTGACCAGCTTCATGCGCGCGTCCAGTCGCGGCCGCGGCCCGAGTCACGGCCCGGATCACGGCTGGGGGAAGGGCTGCGAGCCGGGCTGGCCTTGGCCTTGGTCGCCTCGATCAGCTTGAAGCCATCGCGCTCGGCAGCCACGCGCACGTCGCCGAAGCTTTCATTGAGGATCTGCTCGTACGGCAGGTGGCGGTTGGCCACCAGCCACATCCGCCCGCCCGGGCGCAGTGCTTCGGCGGCCACGGCGATGAAGCGGCGACCAATGTCGGGGCGGTCGCCGCGCGACGGGGTGTGGAACGGCGGATTGGTCACGATGAAGTCGTACTGGCCCTGCACGCCGGCGGTAACGTCGTGCCAGTGGAAACCCAGCTTGGCCGGCGAGGCCAGCTTCTCGAGGTTCTCCCGGGCCAGCGCCAGCGCGCGGCCTTCGGCCTCGAACAGGTCCAGTCCCGTCACCTGCGGGCAGCGCTGCAGCACCTCGGTGGAGAGGTAGCCGTAGCCGGCGCCCAGGTCGGCGCCGCGCCCGGCCAGGTCGGCCGGCAGCTGTTCCACCAGCAGCGCCGAGGCCGGGTCGATCCGGTCCCAGGCAAAGATGCCGGGACGGCTCTGGAAGCGCCCGCCCAGGATCCCGCGCGGCGCGTCCAGCGCGGCCCAGCGCTGGGCCAGCGCGGCGTCGTGCTGGCCGTTGAGCGGCGCGGTCCAGTACACCCGGCAGTGGTTCTTGGTCATCTTGCCGCCCAGCCCGGCCAGCTGCTGCAGGTCGCCTTCGCCGGAGCGCGCGCCTTCGTTGTTGTGCTGGCAGGCCACCACGATGCCGCCCGGGGCGGCCAGGGCCAGGGCGCGGGCGAACAGGGCGCGGGCTTCCTCGCGCTGGCGCGGCGGCAGCACCAGCACCACCGCGTAGCGGGTGGCGTCGGCGGTCAGCTGCTGCTCGTCACGCACGGTCCAGCCGCTGGCTTCCAGGGCGTCGGCGAACGGGCGGAAGCTCTGCTCGCAGACCAGCTGGCCCGGCTGGGCGCGTTCACGCAGCGGCCAACCGTCGCGGGCGCGCAGGAACAGCACCGGACCGGCCGGCCAGGTGAGCGCGCCGCCGAAGGGCAGGAACAGGGTTTCCAGGGGAGCGTCGTGCTGGGCAGCCATGCGGGGGCAGATCTTGAAAAGTGACCGCCATTCTACCGTTTCGCCCGATCCGCCTCGTTCCTGGCGCGATTTGCGTTTATTCAACGCTGTCTTGATGCCACCGCAACATGCCGTCGGTCAGGGTGAAGGCTCATTCGCAACGGAGGTAGCTCATGCGCGCATTGTTCGTCGGGGGCGTGGTTGACAACAGTGAGATGGACCTGGAGGGCGCACAGCCGCCGGTTCATTACCCGGAAGACACCGGCGGCGGGCATGCGCGGTACCGGCTGCACCAGGTAGGCAAGAAGGACGACGGCGCGGTCGCGTACGCGGTGTATGGCGCGCCGGACCTGGCGGACGACGAGGTGTCCCGCGTGGCGGACGAGCGCGCGTACGCGCGCCGGTTCGAGGCTACGCCCGAGGTTTTCCAGCACTGAGGTAGCGCCGGGACCTGCCCGGCGTTACGGGTGCGGCGGCAGCTCGCGGACCGATGCGATCTGGTCCAGCCACAGCAGGTGCTGCTGGGCCGGGTCGTTCAGGTCGTCCAGGCGCAGTTCGCCGTTGGTGCCCTCGTTCTCGGCCGCATCGCGGTACTGCTGCACGGTGGGTTGTACCGCGACCGTGCCGGAGACGCGGGTGCCGTCTTTCAGCGTCACTTCTACCTGGGTCTGGCCTTTGAGTTGGGGCAGCAGGGCTTCGAGCGCGGCTATGTCGGCTTGATGGGTGAGGATGGCGGGAGCTGTGCGGGACATTCTGAATCCTTTGGGGTTCCAGCCACGCAGGGCGTGGCTCTACCGGGTGTTGCCACGTACCGTGCGGTGTTCGGGGTGCCACGTACCGCGCGGTGTTCACGTACCGGGCGGTGCTATTGCGTATCTGCGCGCTGCGCGGAGTCGCGGTTGGCGGCCAGTACGGTGCGCACGGCGGACACCAGCTGGGCCACCGAATACGGCTTGGCCACGTGCTCCTGAAAGCCCGAGGCGAGCGCGCGCTTGCGGTCGTCGGCGCGGGCCAGGGCGGTGACCGCCACGATCGGCAGGGCGGCGGCGTCCAGCTTGAAGTCGTTGCGCAGCGCGGCGGCCAGGCCGTAGCCGTCCATGCCGGGCATGCCGATGTCGGTGAGCAGCACGTCCACCTCTTCATGGCCACCGTCGTCCAGCAGCGCCAGCGCTTCGGCGGCCGAGGCGACGGCGGTGACCTGGGCGCCCTGCTCTTCCAGCAGCCGGCGCAGGTATTCCAGCACTTCGGGCTGGTCTTCCACCGCCAGCAGGCGCAGGCCCTTCAACGGGTACGGTTCGATCAGCTGCTCGTGGATCGGGCCACTGAACACTTCGCGCAGCGGCCGACCGTCGGCCTGCGGCTGGTAGCGCGGCAGCTGCACGGTGAATTCGGCACCCCTACCATGGCCTTCGCTGTTGGCCGCCACCGAGCCGCCGTGCAGTTCCACCAGCTGCTGCACGATCGCCAGGCCCAGGCCCAGCCCACCGTGGCGACGGGTGGTGGTGCCGTCGGCCTGGCGGAAGCGGCTGAACAGGTGCCGCAGGAATTCGGGGGCGATGCCATCGCCCGAGTCGACCACGCTCACCGTCCAGTGCGCGCCGTCGGTGGACAGGGTGACAGTCACCGAGCCGGCGGCCGGGGTGAACTTGATCGCGTTGCTGAGCAGGTTCCACAGCACCTGCTGCAGGCGGGTGCCATCGCCCAGCACCAGCGCCGGTTCGTCGGGCATCACCAGCTTCATGTCCAGCGCCTTGCCTTCGGCCACCAGCTCCTGGGCGCGAAGCGCCTCGGTGAGCTGCGCGCGCAGGTCCAGCACTTCCACTTCCAGCTGCACCTTGCCCAGCAGCATGCTGCTCAGGTCCAGCATGTCCGAGATCAGCCGCTTCTGCGCCATCGCACTGTTGGCGATCACGCCCAGGCCCTTGTACAGCGGGCTGGTGTCGTCCACGCGCTGCAGCAGCAGTTCGCTCCAGCCGAGGATGGTGGTCAGCGGGGTGCGCAGTTCGTGCGACAGCGTGGCCAGGAACTCGTCCTTCAGGCGCGCCATGCTCTCGGCGGCGTTGCGCGCGGCGCGCTCGGACTGCAGCAGCTCTTCGCGCGCCATTTCAATCTCGCGGCGCTCGGTCACGTCGGTGCTGCTGCCGGCCAGGCCGATGAAACGGCCCGCGCGCGAGAAGCGCGGCTTGGCATTCATTTCCAGCCAGCGCCATTCGCCGTCGGCACGCAGCCCACGCACCAGCACCTGCATCGAACGCTGCGCGCGCAGCGCGGCCTGCAGTTCGTAGTCGAACACCGAAACATCGTCGGGCTGCACCAGCCCGCGCCACACATCTTCCGGCACGCGCTGTTCGTCGCCACCGAAGAATTCACTGAAGGCACTGTTGACGAAGCGCGCATGGCCCAGTTCGTCCAGCACCCACACCGGCATCGGCAGGCCGTCGGCCAGCGCGCTGAAGCGCGCCTCGCTCTCGGCCAGTTCCGTTTCGATCTGTTTGCGGTTGGTGATGTCGAAGAACAGGATCGCCACCCGGCGCTCGTGCGCTTCGCCCACCCGCATCGCTTCCACCGCATACCAGCGGCCCAGCGCGCGGGCTTCCAGCTCGAACTGCTGGGAACGGCCGGTCGTCGCGATCTGGCCGTACACCCGGTACCACTCGACTTCATGGTTGGGCTGCAGCTCGCTCATCAACCGCCCGGTGGCGTCATGCAGGCCGGTATTGCGTTCGAATGCCTCGTTCACTTCCAGGAAGCGATAGTCAACGCCGACGCCGTTCTCGATCATCACTTCGATGATGCAGAAGCCCGCACTCAAGCCTTCCAGCAACGCACGGTGCAGGGAAGGGTCGGGAACGGGGGCCGCATGCGGCGCACGTGTAAAGGTCGAGGCAGTCAGGCTGGACAAGGGCGTCAAGAAAGGTAGCGGATGGCGCGGAAGGACACAGCATCGTTCAGAGCGCGTATTCGTCGCGTCAAACAACGGCCCGGTTTTGACGTAAGTGAACCATGCCCGGACGGCCGTTGGCGTATTGTCCAAGGCAATTGTTCCGTCGCGTGAACAGGATCACACTCCGTAGTGTCTCTCCTTCAACACCCTGACCGAGGCTGTGCCATGAACCGCAAACCCTTGCTGGCTGGTGCTTTGAGCTGTCTGATGCTGCTCGTCGGCTGCGCGTCGGCCGCGCCGCGAACGGTCACCGCGCCGGACGCGCCGCGCGCGCTCACCGGCGAAAGCCCGGTCCAGGTGAAGTGGACCGACCCGGCCCAGTTCACCGAGATCCGCAGCAGCTCCAACCAGTTCGAAGCGCGCAGCGGCAACTGGGTGTACCAGCTGGCCGACTACCTGCGCAGCAGCGCCAGCAAGCGCCTGGCGCCGGGCCAGACCCTGGACGTGGAGATCACCGACATCAAGCGGGCCGGCGATTTCGAGCCGCAGAACGGCCCGCGCGGCAACGACATCCGGATCATGCGCAACATCTACCCGCCGCGGATCAGCCTCACTTTCACCCTGCGCGATGCCCAGGGCGCGGTGCTGCAGCAGGGCGATGAGAAGCTGATCGACATGGGCTACCTGACCAACACCGGGCTGCTGAGCAACAACGACCCGCTGCGCTTCGAGAAGCGCCTGCTGGACGACTGGCTGCGCCGCCTGCTGCCGCCGGCTAGCGGCCGCTGAGCACCCGTGCCACGCGCTTGACCGCGCACGGCAGCTGATAGGCGCTGACCTTGCACAGCGGGGCCAGCACGTCCAGGCGGGGCGCGTCGCCCCACAGGGTGACCGTGCTGCCCACCCCGGCCTGCGGCAGGTCGGTGAGGTCCACGGTGAGCATGTCCATCGAGACCCGGCCGATCAGGTGGCCGGGCTGGCCATCGATCTGCACCGGGGTGCCGTTCGGGGCGAACTGCGGGTAGCCGTCGGCGTAGCCCAGCGCCACCACGCCGACCCGGGTCGGGCGCTCGGCGACGAAGCGGGCGCCATAGCCGACCGGTTCGCCGGCGGCGATCTCGCGGGTGGCGAAGATCTTCGACTGCATGGTCATCACCGGGCGCAGGCGCTCGGTGAAGGCGTTGTGCGCGGCCAGCGGGTTGGCCCCGTACAGCATCAGGCCCGGGCGCACCCAGTCGCTGCGCACGTCCGGCCAGCCCAGCAGGGCCGGCGAATTGCACAGGCTGGTTTCGCCGGCCAGCCCTTCAATGGTGGCGGCGAACAGGTCGGCCTGTTCGCGCGTGCGCGGGCTGTCCAGTTCGTCGGCACGCGCCATGTGGCTCATCAGCACCATCGGCGCCACCTGCGGCAGGGCCGACAGCCGCGCATGCGCGGCGCGGAACTCGGCCGGGGCCAGGCCCAGGCGGTGCATGCCGCTGTCCAGCTTCAGCCAGATCTGCAGCGTGGCGTCGGTCTGGAACGCTTCCACCGCGTCCACCTGCCAAGGCGCGGCCACCGCGAACCACAGCTTGTGCTGCACGATCAGCGGCAGCTCGTCGGCATCGAAGAAGCCTTCCAGCAGCAGGATCGGGCCGCTGATGCCGGCCGCGCGCAGTTCCAGCGCTTCTTCAATACAGGCCACGCCGAACGCGTCGGCTTCGCCGTCCAGCGCGCGCGCGCAGGCGACGGCACCGTGGCCATAGGCGTCGGCCTTTACCGCGGCCAGGGTCTTGCGACCGCCGCCAAGTTCACGGGCCAGGCGGAAGTTGGAGCGCAACGCATCCAGGTCGATCAACGCGCGGGCTGGACGCATGCTTTGGGTTCACTGTGTTGGACGGACGCGGCGTGCTGGCCGCCATAACGGAAGATATCCAGGCCTTCGGTGCTGATCTGCGGCTGGCGCGCGCTCATCAGGTCGGCCAGGTAACGGCCCGAACCGCAGGCCATGGTCCAGCCCAGCGTGCCGTGGCCGGTGTTGAGGAACAGGTTGCGGTACGGGGTGGCGCCGATCACCGGCGTGCCGTCCGGGGTGGCCGGGCGCAGGCCGGTCCAGAACTCGGCGCGCGACAGGTCGCCGCCGTCCGGGTACAGGTCGCGCACCACCTTTTCCAGGGTGGCGCGGCGGCGCGGCGACAGCGACAGGTCGAACCCGCCCACTTCGGCCATGCCACCCACGCGGATGCGGTCGTCGAAACGGGTCACCGCCACCTTGTAGCTCTCGTCCAGGATGGTCGAGGTCGGCGCCATCGCCGCGTTGGTGATCGGCAGGGTCAGCGAGTAGCCCTTCAGCGGGTACACCGGCAGGTGCATGCCCAGCGGCGCCACCAGCGACGGCGAGTAGCTGCCCAGCGCGACCACGTAGCGGTCGGCGGTTTCCACCTTGCCGTCGATGCGCACGCCGGTGATCCGGTCGCCGTCGGTGACCAGCCCGGCGATGTCCTGGTCGAAGCGGAATTCCACCCCGGCGTCCATGGCCATCTGCGCCAGGCGGCGGGTGAACAGCTGGCAGTCGCCGGTCTGGTCGCGCGGCAGCCACAGCGCGCCCACCAGCGTGTCGGCCACGCTGGCCAGCGCCGGTTCGTGGGCGATGATGCCGGCGCGGTCCAGCACTTCATACGGCACGCCGTACTGGGCCAGCACTTCGATGTCCTGCGCGGAGGCGTCCAGCTGCTGCTGGGTGCGGAACAGCTGCGTGGTGCCCAGGTCGCGGCCTTCGAACTCGATGCCGGTTTCGGTACGCAGCTCGTTGAGGCAGTCGCGGCTGTACTCGGACATGCGCACCATGCGCGCCTTGTTGATCGCGTAGCGCTCGTGCGTGCAGTTGCGCAGCATCTGGGCCAGCCAGCGGTACTGGTTGAGGTCCAGCCCGGGGCGGATCGCCAGCGGCGCGTGTTCGGAGAACAGCCACTTCACCGCCTTGAGCGGCACGCCCGGGGCGGCCCACGGCGAGGTGTAGCCGAACGAGAGCTGGCCGGCGTTGGCGAAGCTGGTTTCCAGTGCCGGACCGGGCTGGCGGTCGACCACGGTGACTTCAAACCCGGCCTGCCGCAGGTACCAGGCACTGGTCGTGCCGATTACCCCACTGCCAAGGACTAGAACGCGCATGAGACCTCTCCAACCGGATCATTCCCTGCACTGGAGCGTGCCGGGACCATAATTGGGGAAGTATATTCCGGCCAAACCATGCAATTTGTCTGTTTTTGGCGTCTCAGGCAGGGTATTGTCGCGCCAACACCCCCGAGAGGCTGACGCTGTGGCTGCCCGTTCCCGCGAGCTGGACAAGATCGACCGCAAGATCCTGCGCATCCTGCAGGAGGAAGGGCGCATTTCGTTCACCGAACTGGGCGAACGCGTGGGCCTGTCCACCACCCCCTGCACCGAGCGCGTGCGTCGGCTGGAGCGCGACGGCGCGATCACCGGCTACTACGCCCGGCTCGACCCGCAGTACCTCAAGGCCAGCCTGCTGGTGTTCGTGGAGATCAGCCTGGCCTACAAGTCCGGCGACATCTTCGAGGAATTCCGCCGTGCGGCGTTGAAGCTGCCGAACGTGCTGGAGTGCCATCTCGTATCCGGCGATTTCGACTACCTGCTCAAGGCGCGCATCAGCGAGATGGCGTCGTACCGCAAGCTGCTCGGCAGCACCCTGCTGACCTTGCCGCACGTGCGCGAGTCGAAGAGCTACATCGTGATGGAAGAGGTCAAGGAAACGCTGACCCTGCCCATTCCAGACTAAGCGCCGCAGAACGCAGAAAGGCGGCGCGCATGTGCGCACCGCCCCTGTGGGTCAACTGCCTACCAGCGCGTCAACGCTGCTGCTTCTGGTCCGGTTTGCGTTGATCCTGCTGTTTACCACCCTTCTGGTTCTGCTGATCCCATTGCTGCTGGTTCTGCTGGCCGGGTTTCTGGTTCTGCTGGCCCTGCTGATCCTGCGGCATCTTGCCGGGATTCTGGTTCTGCTGGTTAGCCATAGGAATTGCACCTTCTACCATTGGGATGCGCGGTGTTGCGGCGCACGTACAGACTCGGCGAAAACCGGTTAATCGCAGGCGAAAAAGAAGTGAGCGGATGCGTTGACGCCGATGACTGCGGGAATGTGTTGTAAAGCGTTCATGCATCAGGGCCGGATGCTTTGCCCATCACCGGCCGGTACCGAGTCGTAGTAGCGACCCGTGCGCGTATCCAGTACGCGGTTCGGACCGGCCTGCTGCATGCCCGGCACGATGCGGCCGTTGCGGTCATACACCTTGACGGGGGCGGTGGTGGCCGGCGGTGCAGGCGGCACCACGCGCGCCGGGCCCTGGCTCTGGATCGGATGCGTGGGCAGCGGCTGCATGCCCTGCGTGGGCGCTCTTATCGGCTGCGGTGGCGCGGACAGCGCGTCGGCGGGCCGCGCCGCAGGCTGGGCCGGCATGGGCGTGGTCACTGGACGGGTATCGGTAGGCTTGCGCGGCGCGGCGATCTGCGCGGCTGCCACCAGCGGCAGCAGCACCAGCAGCGAAAGGGCCAGGCGGGAAAGGCGTTTCATGGCACGTGCTCACGGTGGGACAGGCATTCACCCTGCGCCTGCCCGCGTGTCAGCACCATGAACACCTTAGCGGGGCGCAGACGCGCTTGCCCAGCGCCGCGCCCGCCCCCATCTAGCCGTTACCCCCACGAGGACCCCCCATGACTGCTTTCGACCTCTCCCCGCCCAGCGATGCCCAGCGCCAGGCGCTGGAAGCCGGGCTCAGCGCAGACGAACGGCGCGTGCTGCTCCAGCACGGCACCGAAGCCCCGTTCTGCGGCGTGTTCCTGGACAACAAGCAGGACGGCGTCTACGGCTGCCGGCTGTGCGGCCTGCCGCTGTTCCGTTCCAGCACCAAGTTCGACTCCGGCACCGGCTGGCCGAGCTTCTTCGCCCCGTTCGACCGCGACCACGTGCGCGAAATCCGTGACACCAGTCATGGCATGGTCCGTACCGAAATCACCTGTGCGCGCTGTGACAGCCATCTGGGCCATGTGTTCCCGGACGGCCCGTTGCCGAGCCTGGAGCGGCACTGCCTCAACTCGGTCTCGCTGTCGTTCACCCCCAACGGCGCGGCCTATCCCGATCCGCTGCAGCGCGGCGGGGCCGAGGCGGAACCGGCCGGCTGATCGCAAAAGTGTGACGTCGAACGGACGCCACCCTTCAGAAACCTTCACGTGGTGCCGACAAGGAGATATCCCCACCTCCGCGTCTGCCCCATGCTCATCATTGTCGGCTTCCTCATCGTCATCCTCAGCGTGCTCGGCGGCTATGTAGGCGCGCACGGCAAGCTGGGCGCCCTGTGGCAGCCCTATGAGCTGGTCATCATCGGCGGTGCCGCACTGGGCGCGTTCCTGGTCGGCACCCCCATGAAGACGGTCAAGCAGACCCTGCAGGCCTCGATCAGCGTGTTCAAGGGCCCGCGCTACAAGCAGCAGGACTACATCGACGTCCTCAGCCTGCTCTACGAACTGCTCAACAAGGCCCGCCGCGAGGGCTTCATGGCGCTGGAAGACCATGTCGAGCGCCCGGCCGACAGCGCCATCTTCGCCAACTACCCCAAGGTGCAGTCCGACCATCACCTGGTCGACTTCATCACCGACTGCCTGCGCCTGATGATCGGCAGCAACATCGAGCCGCACGAACTGGAACCGCTGCTGGAAATGGAG
Source organism: Stenotrophomonas bentonitica (assembly GCF_013185915.1). Lineage (NCBI taxonomy): Bacteria > Pseudomonadati > Pseudomonadota > Gammaproteobacteria > Lysobacterales > Lysobacteraceae > Stenotrophomonas > Stenotrophomonas bentonitica. The sequence continues at coordinate 281,434 of NZ_JAAZUH010000003.1, forward strand.
CTGGAAAAGCACCATGCCGAAGCGATGCAGCCTTCGGCCGCGCTCAACAAGGTCTCCGACGGCCTGCCCGGCTTCGGCATCGTCGCCGCGGTGCTGGGCATCGTGATCACCATGGGCTCGATCGGCGGTGCGATCGAGGAAGTGGGCGCGCACGTGGCCGGTGCACTGGTCGGTACCTTCCTGGGCATCCTGCTGGCGTACGGCTTCGTCAGCCCGCTGGCGGCGGCCGTGGAAGCGCGCGCCGAACAGGACAGCCGCATCTATGAGTCGGTGAAGACCGCCCTGCTGGCCTGCCTGCGTGGCTACAACCCGAAGATCGCGCTGGAATTCGCCCGCAAGACCCTGCCGTCGAACGTGCGCCCGGGCTTCAGCGAATTCGAAGCCCACCTGAAGACGGTCAAGTAAGGCACTGCCATGGCCGAGAACAAACCCACCGTCATCGTCCGCAAGGTCAAGAAGGCCGGGCATGGCGCGCACCACGGCGGCGCCTGGAAGGTGGCCTACGCCGACTTCGTGACCGCGATGATGGCGTTCTTCCTGGTGCTGTGGCTGATGGCGGCCACCACCAAGCCCGAGCGCGCCGCCATTTCCGAATACTTCCGCAATCCCAGCCCGCTCACCGGTCAGAGCTCCACGCCCGCCCCGGGCATGGCCGGCCCGGGCGGCGCCAGCACCTCGATGATCAAGCTGGGCGGCGCCACCGACGTCTCGCGCGGCACCAGCAACGACCCGTTCCAGAACCAGCAGGCCGAACGTCCGGTGCCGCAGCAAGACGAGCGCGAGCGTGAGAAGAAGCAGCTGGAAGTGCTGAAGCAGGAGCTGGAAGAGGCGATCAGCAAGAGCCAGGCGCTGGAGCCGTTCAAGGACCAGCTGCTGCTGGACCTGACCCCGGAAGGCCTGCGCATCCAGATCGTGGACAAGCAGAACCGGCCGATGTTCGACGTGGGCAGCGCGGCGCTGAAGGGCTACACCCGCGACATCCTTCGCGAGCTCTCGCAGTTCATCAACCACGTGCCGAACCGGATCAGCATTACCGGCCACACCGACATCACTGCGTACAACGCCGCGCACGGCTACAGCAACTGGGAGCTCAGCGCCGACCGCGCCAACGCCGCCCGGCGTGCGCTGCTGGACGGCGGAATGGCCGACGAGAAGGTCACCCGCGTGGTCGGCCTGTCGTCCTCGGTGCTGTTCGACAAGACCCAGCCGGACAACCCGATCAACCGCCGGATCAGCATCGTGGTGATGACCAAGGCCGCCGAAGCCGCCGCCCTGGCCGGTTCCGGGCAGGAAGTAGCGCTCTCGCCCACCGTGCAGGATGCCGACATCCACGCCACCCAGGGCGCCCCGGCCATCGTTCCGGTCCCGGCACCCACTTCAGCCCCGGCCGCAGCCCCGGCTACCGCCTCGCCCTGAGGCGGCAGCCCCGGCCAATGGTCCACCGCCGGTAGGGTCGCGCCCCAGCCGACCGCACGCGCACCCGGCAACGCTCGATTCCGGCATGAAAACGCCCGGAAACGGCTGTGGCCTCTACAATGGGTCCTTTCCGATCCAGAACGAACGAACCCCATGTCCAAGCTCTCCAAAGCCAAGCGCGACAAGCGCAAGAAGCTCCAGCCGAAGCGCCCGATCAACCGCCTCAACGCCCAGCAGCCGGTGCAGAACCATGCCGTGCTGACCAACGAAGAGGGCCAGGTCGTCGCCGCGATCGGCCTGCAGGGCACCGAATGGCTGCTGGCCATTGGCGGCCAGACCATGGGCAACGCCGACAACCCGGTGCCGATGCTGGCCATGCTCAAGCACCTCTCCAACGTGCAGGAAAAGGAAGGCCGCAAGGTCACCCTGGAATACTCGACCCAGCTGCAGCAGCTGATCGACGACCTCGCCGCCGATGAAGGCAAGACCGCCGACGAGTACCTGGCGCAGCTGGTCTCCGAGTTCGAAGGCGTGGAAGAGGCGGAAGGCGAAGAAGGCGAAACCGCTGAAACCGCCGCCGAAGACGCCCCGGCTGACGCCGAGGCCACCCCGGCCGCCAGCGACGACAAGCCGCAGGCCTGAGCCACGGCGACCCGGTGACGGTCTATATCGACGATGCAGTACACCCCTGGCGCGACGAGCGTTGGGCGCATCTGATGGCCGACACCCTGCCCGAGCTGCACGCCATGGCGGCGCAGCTCGGGATTCCCCGGCGGGCCTTCCAGAACCGCCGCAGCGGCGCGCATTACGACGTGCCGGCCCCGTTACGCGAGAAGGCGATTGCATTGGGTGCCAAGGCGATTTCGCGGCACACCGACAGAGCGCTGGTGAAAGCGGTAATCGCCAACGCGAGATCGCAGTACACCGAACCGGCGTAGTGCCGGCCGCCGGCCGGCTCCTCGCGATGCCGCCACCATGCAGAGCCGGCCGGCGGCCGGCACTACGGATTTCGAGCGTCGGTCAGAACGGATCGGAACCCGGCCGCACTTCCACGCCCAGCAACGAACACAGCGCCAGCATGGCGTCGTCGTCGCGGCTCAGCGCCATCCAGCCGGCCAGGCCGCCGTTGCCGGTGTCCACGCTCCACAGCGAGTAATTGTGCTCGCGCAGCCGGTCGTACGCGGTCGCCATCAACATCGGTGCGTCCACGTCGGCGGCGAAATCCTCGTCATCCAGATCGCCACCCCAGTCCACCTGCACGTTGAAGCGCGCCGAAAGCTCGTTCACCGCCGACACCAGCGCGTCGGCATCGTCGCGTTCCACTTCGAAGCCCGACTGCCAGGCGATGGCGGTCATCAGCGGCTCCAGCCACTCCGCCTCCTCGTCGACCTCCTGGCCGCTCTCCAGCAGCGCTTCGCGCCAGCGGTTGAACTGCTGCAGGCCCAGTTCCTCGTCGCCCGGGTTGATCAGCACGAACAGGTTCCAGATCCGCGCCTCGAAGTCGTCTTCGTCGAAATCGCGCTCGTCTTCTTCGAAGTCGAAATAATCGCTGTTGTCGGGCATGACCGGTATTCCTGGAGACAGGCAGGCATTCTGCCGTGGCCGGGCGTTGGCAGGAAGCGAAATTCGGCCCCGGCGGCGACTCGGTTTATCCTGTGCGCCTGAAGACGGCCGTGGTGGCCCTCAACGACCGATACCCATGAGCGATACCCCTCCCGACCACCTGGCGATCAACCCGGCCAGCCCCTTCCACGATGCCGCAGCGCTGGAGCGCGGCGTGGGCATCCGCTTCAACAATGTCGAACGCGACAACGTTGAGGAGTATTCGGTCAGCGAAGGCTGGATCCGCGTGCAGGCCGGCAAGGCCCGCGACCGCCGCGGCAACCCGATGACCATCAAGGTCAAGGGGACGGTGGTGGCGTATTACCTCGATCAGAAGCCGGCGGAATAACCGGCCGGGTGCCCCGGGCACGCGTGGACGACCCTGCGGCCGTCCACAGTGCGATGTGGCTTCATCGGTAGGGTCGGTTCCCGAACGACCGCAAGTACGCGATCAACGTTCGTTGACGCATGGACCGCAAACGAAGGCGCGTTTCCGTTCGAGGTCATGCGTCCCAGAGCCGATCACCATTATCGGCGGTCGTTCGGGAACCGACCCTACCGATGAATCGCCCGGAATCAGGCCCCGTTGGCAGCGTCGTCAATCCCGCTGCCGGGTCTCCAGCAGGTCCAGGTTGCGGATCAATTTCCGCGATATCTCATCGGAAATCCTGCCGCGCCGGGTCAGCCGGAACAATTCTTCGCGCTCGGCGGTCAGCCCGGCGCTGCGTAGCTGCCGATACCCTTGCTCCATCCTGCGCACCTTTTCCGGGTCCGCATCCGGGCCGTCATCCTTCTCCAACACGCGCTGGTACAACAGGCTCACCCGCGACGCCGCGTCGTTGTACAGCTGCACGTTGTCGGTGGTCTGGTTCTGCACCAGCTGCTGGCGCATGCGCTCCACCCCGGCCAGGGCCGCCTTCGAGGCCAGCCGCCGCGCCAGGTCTTCTTCCTTGCGCTCACCCGAATCGGCCGGCAGTTCCAGCCCCTTCAACAAGCGCGGCAACGCCACGCTGGCGCCGACCAGCGACACCAGGATCACCGCCGCCGCCAGGAAGATCACCAGGTCGCGCGCCGGGAACGCCGTGCCATCCGGCAGGAATAGCGGCAGGGTCAACACACCGGCCAGCGTGATCGCACCGCGCACGCCGGCCAGCGAAGTAGCCACCACGATCCGCCACGAGGTGCCCTGCCTGGCTTCGCCCCGGTGCCGCGCGCGCAGCAGGCTCCAGCGCAGCGACAGGTACACCCAGGCCAAGCGCAGCAGCACCAGCGCCAGGTTGATCACCACCACATACACAAGCAGCCACCACGCGCTGTGGTGGCCGCTTTCGCTCACCGTGGTCATCGCGCGGTCCACAATGCCCGGCAGCTGCTCGCCCAGAAGCACGAACATGATGCCGTTGAAGGCGAACTGCAGCATGTTCCATACCGCCATGCGCTGCACGCGCATGCTGCCGGAGACACGGCCGGTCAGCTCCACGTAGCTCATGGTGACACCCGCCGCCACGGCAGCCAGGATGCCCGAGGCATTGGCCTCTTCGGCCAGCAGATACGCCGCGAACGGGATCAGCAGGTTGACCAGCATCGCCGCGCCGGGCTCTTCGCCGAAGCGCCGCCACAGCCAGCGCTGGAAGGTGGACACGCCGAGCGTGACCGCCACGCCGATCGCCAGCCCGGCCACCGCCACCCACAGGAAGGTCAGCGAGGCGTCGGCCAGCGAGAACGCGCCGGTCATCACCGCTGCCACCGCGAAGCGGAAACAGACCAGGCCCGAGGCATCGTTCAACAGCGACTCGCCTTCCAGGATGTGCATCAGGCGCTTGGGGATCGGCGCGCTCTTGGCGATCGAGCTGACCGCCACCGGGTCGGTCGGTGAAATGATCGCGGCCAGCGCGAAGGCCACGCCCAGCGGCATCACCGGAATCATCCAGTGGATCAGCAGGCCGGCACCGAGCACGGTGAACACCACCAGCCCGAACGCCAGCTCCAGGATCACGCCCTTGTCGCGGAACAGGCCCTGCTTGGGAATGCGCCAGCCGTCCAGGAACAGCAGCGGCGGCAGGAACAGCAGGAAGAACATCTCCGGTTCCAGCGCGTGGCCACGGTTGAACACCCCGGCGATCACCGCGCCCAGCCCGATCTGCACCAGAGGCAGCGGCACCGACAACGGCAGCACCCTTACCAGGTAGCCGCTGGCGACTACCGCCACCAGCATCGCGAGGACGACTTCAATCGTATGCATGCATTTTCCAGAAAGCCTGGAAAAAAATTACCACACCCATCCGTAACCGCGTAGGACAAGCGCCCCGCGCGTCAGTGCGCGGGGCCGTCGAAGCGGTAGATGTCCATGGCCAGCATGCCGGCGTCGATACCCGCGTCGATGCGCTGCGCGCCGAGCGCATCGCCACCGGCCGCGCCGAGTGCGAAGTGCAGCGGCTGGAAGTGCTCGTCGGTCGGATGCGCACGCTCGGCATACGGCGCCTGCCGGCGGTAATCGAGCAGTGCGGCGCTGTCGTCGGCCTGCAGGCGCTGCTCCACCCATTCGATGAAGGGGCGCACATAAGGCGCCTCGCCACCGCTCTGGTACTCGCGGAAGTCGTGCAGGTTGTGGGTGATGCTGCCCGAGCCGACCAGCAGCACGCCCTGCTCGCGCAGCGGCGCCAGCGCGCGGCCCAGCGCGAACTGGTGGGCCGGCCCCTGCAGCGGCTGCAGCGCCAGCGGCACCACGGGAATGTCGGCCTGCGGGTAGAGCAGGCGCAGCGGCACCCAGGCGCCGTGGTCGAGGCCACGGGTGGGGTCCTGCAGCGTGGGCAGGCCGGCCTTGTCGAGGCGCTTGGCGATCTCGTCCGCCAGTGCCGGGTCGCCCGGCGCCGGGTACTGCAGGTCGAACAGCGCCTGCGGGAAACCGCCGAAATCATGGATGGTGGGCGGCTGCGGGTGCGCGCCCACCACCGGCTGGCGGGTCAGCCAGTGCGCCGAGGCCATCACGATCGCGCGCGGGCGCGGAAGCTGCGCCGCCAGCTCGGCCAGGCGCACGCCCACCAGCCCCGGCTGCAGGGCGGTCATCGGCGAACCATGGGAGATGTACAGCGACGGCAGGCGGGTCATGGCGGAGCTCCGGGGAATCCAGAGCCACAGGCTATTACCAATATCCATGCAATTAAACGCCAGTGACGGCCTAGATTAGTTCCATGAACGGAACACTGACGGTAGGGTCGCATCCCAATCGACCGCCGATAACGGTGATCACCCCATTGAGGCATGGACGTCTGACGGAGGCGCTTTTTCGACCAAGGTTCATGCCTCACCGTGCCGATCACCCGTACGTGCGGTCGATCGGGATGCGACCCTCCCAAATCGTGCCCCCAGCGGCTTGCCCCACCACAGCCATCACACCGCAGCCAGCTCCAGCCGCCCGATCACGTCCACCAGCGGGGCCGGCCGGCCCAGCAGGTAGCCCTGCACCTGGTCGCAGCCGTGCGCGGCCAGCCACTCGTGCTGGCCCGGGGTTTCCACGCCTTCGGCGATCACGGTCAGGCCCATGCTGTGGCCCAGCGACAGCAGCGCGCGGCAGATGGAGGCATTGCGCGGGTTGGTTTCCACATCGGCCACGAAGCTGCGGTCGATCTTCAGGATGTCCAGCGGCAGGTGCTGCAGGTAGGACATGTTCGAGTAACCAGTGCCGAAGTCATCCAGCGAAATATGGATGCCCTGCTCGTGCATGCGCTGCATGGTCTGCTTGGCCTGGCCCGGCTTGCGCATCAGGCTGCTCTCGGTCAGCTCCACGTGCAGCGCGCCGCGCGCCAGCCCGAATTCCTGGCTGGCCCGCTGGAACTCGGCCACCAGGTCGCTGTTGAAGAACTGCACCGCCGACACGTTCACCGCGATCGGCAGGTCCCAGCCGGCGTCCACCAGCTGGCGCTGCGCGCGCGCCGCTTCACGGATCACCCAGCGCCCCAGTGCCAGGATCAAGCCGGTGTCTTCGCACACCTGGATGAACTCGCCCGGCGGAACGAAACTGCCGTCCGCCTGCGGCCAGCGCAGCAGCGCTTCCAGCGACGCCGGCGTGCCGTCGGCGGCGTGGCAGATCGGCTGGAAGTACAGTTCGAATTCGGCATCGATCGCGCTGTGGATGCGCCCGGCCAGGCGCAGGCGATCGGCCAGCCGCGAACTCACCGTGCTGTCGAACCAGGCAATCACGTTGCCCTCGTCGCGCGCCGCATGCGCGGCCTGCGCGGCCATGCCGATCACCTGTTCGGCACTGACCACGTCGCCTTCGAACTTCACCGCCACGCCAATGCGCGGTTCGAACTGGTGCAGCCAGTCCTGCCCGCGCACCGGTTCTGAAACGGTCTGCAGCAGCGTGTCCAGCGCGGTCTGGCGCTCGTGGTCGTCGCGGATGGCGAAGATGAAATCCTCGGCCGGCTGGAACGCCAGCAGGCCATAGCGCACGCCCAGTCCGCCCAGGCGCTTGGCCATGGCCTGCAGCACCACCTCGCCCACTTCGCGGCCCAGCGTGTCGGCCACCAGCTGCAGGCCACGGAACTGCACATAGGCGATGGTGTAGCTGCCGCCTTCCTCGTCCAGCTGCGCGGCCAGCGCGCGCGTGTTGAGCAGGCCGGTGGCCGGGTTATGGGTGGCGTGGTAGGCCAGGTCGCGCTCATAGGCCATGCGGTCGCTGATGTCCTCGGCCAGCACCAGGCACGCCTCGCGCCCGTCGAAATCCAGCCGCGCCAGGTGCGCGCGCACTTCGAACACGGTGCCGTCCTTGCGCCGGTGCAGGCGCACCCGGGCGTCCGGCAGGTCGCCATTGGCGGCGCTGGCGATGGCACCACGGATCTCTTCCCAGCCTTCGCGCGGGCGGATGTCGAGGATGCTCATGGCCAGGAATTCGTCGCGGCTGTAGCCGTACTGGCGCACCGCCGCTTCGTTCACTTCCAGGAAGCGCAGCGTGTCCGGGTCGAACACCCAGAACGGCGCCGGGTTGCGGTCGAACAGCAGGCGGAATTGGCGCTCGGCCTGCTGCGCGCGCGCCAGCGCCTGGACCCGCTCGCTCACGTCGGTGAGCGCGCCGATCATGCGCCGCTCCTGGTCGCCGCCACCGGCCAGCTGGCCGCGTGCCGACACCCAATGCGTGGTGCCGCCCGGCAGCACCACGCGGAACATTTCATCCAGCACGCTGTTGCCGGCAAAGGCGTGGTGGAACGCCTCCTGCAGGCGCGGCGCGTCTTCGTGGTGCACGCGCTGGAAGAATTCGGCCACCGGCAGCGAATCGATCGGAATGCCGAAGATCTCGCGGGCCAGCGGCGACCAGCGCAGCACGGCGGCGTCTTCGTCCACGGTCCAGGTGCAGATCTTGCCGACCTGGTGGGCCAGGCGCAGCTCGGCGTGGCCGGTGCGCAGCTCGGCGCTCATCGCGTCCTGGCGGCGGGTGGCGCGGTGCAGGCTGGTGTAGACCAGCGCGAACGCGCCCCAGTACAGCAGGAACAGGCCCACCGAGGCCTGCGCGTACGGCCACCACGGCGCCAGCACGTCCTGCCGGCCCAGCCCCGCATACACCGCCAGCGGGTACTCGGCCAGCGTGGTCAGGGTGGAAATGCGCTCCACCTTGTCGATCGGGCTGTATTCGATGCCCAGTGCAAGCACCGCATCGCGCCCGATCAGGTCGCGCCGCTGCAGGTTGAACTGCTTGCCGGTCAGGCCTTCGTTGTCCGGGCTGCGCGCCAGCACATGGCCGCTCACGTCGCTGATCGAGATCACCCCGTGGTAGCCGATGTCCAGCCCGCTGATGATCGACTGCAGCTCGCTGGTATGCATCCGCGCCAGCAGCCAGCGGTCTTCGCCCATGCGCAGCGCCAGCGGCAGCACCCAGCGCCGCATGCCCAGGTCCTGCGGCGGGCCCAGGTACAGCTGGCTGTCGGCACCGCGATGGTTTTCCACGATCCAAAGTGGAAGGGTCAGATCGCCGCCGCCGCTGGTCAGCGCGCGCCCGAACTGGTCCACCACCACGATGCTTTCCAGTTCGCCGTGGCGCTGCAGGACCCCGTCGATGGAGTCATCCAAAAGGTCCGGCGCCTGCGTGGGCACGCTGTCGAACAGCTGCGCGCCGTCGGCGGCAATGCCGCGCATGGCGCGTTCCAGATTGCGCAGTTCCAGTCGCAGCAGGCGCTGCGAACCGGTTGCCAGCGCCGAGCTCTGCCGTTGCGCAGCGTCCTGCCGGCGCTGGAAGTCGTTGACCAGCATCACCACCAGGCCCACGCCCAGCAGCAGGCCCATGCCGATGCCCAGCCAGACGATCGTGCGCAGCGGCCGCGCCATCGGCTGGCTCAGTGCGGGCATTGCATACCCCTACCAGCGTGACGGCCTGACTTCATGTAAACGCTTCCTGGTTTCCCCAACCTGAGCGGCCGACGTCGCAATTTCTTGACGCCCTGCGGACCCGTTCCCCACGGGCCAGGCCTTGGCCCAGCGCCTTGGCCCCAGCATGCACGAGCCCGGGCGCCTCGGGAAGGGGGCGCCCCCCGGTACCTGGAGCCACTATTCGATGAACGCGTCGCCACGCGCCCGGGCAGTGAAACACCGATGATCGGAACCTGTCTGGGGTAGCCGCAGGCACCCTCCCGCAGTGTCAGCGCGGATTAGACTTGCGGTTTCCCCGTTGCCTGAGAAGTCCATGTCCAAGCTGCGCCGCCCCACCCTGATGCTTGCCATTGCCGCCAGCCTGTCGCTGGGCCTGGCCGCCTGCGACCGCGATGCGGCCGCGCCGACCACCACCCCCGCGTCCGATACCGCCGCCACCCCGCCCGCCGCGCCCAAGCCGCAGCTGGGCAGCTTCGGCTTCGACGCCACCGGCATGGACCGCAGCGTCGCCGCCGGTGACGACTTCTTCGGCTTCGCAAACGGCAACTGGGTGAAGAACACCGAGATCCCGGCCGACCGCTCCAGTTTCGGCAGCTTCAATGTCATTTCCGAGAAAACCCTGGCCGACACCCGCGCCATCCTCGAAGGCGCGGCGGCCGACACCAAGGCCGACGGTGAAACCAAGCTGATCGGCGACTACTACGCCGCGTTCATGGACGAAGCCGGGATCGAATCGCGCGGCATGGGCGTGGTGAAGCCGGAACTGGACGCCATCGGCGGCATCGCCGACAAGTCCGCGCTGGCCACCGCGCTGGGTGGCACCCTGCGCGCCGACGTGGACCTGCTCAACGCCACCAACTTCTACACCGACCGCCTGTTCGGCACCTGGGTGTCGGTGGACCTGCTGCAGCCGGACCGCAACGCGCCGTACCTGGTGCAGGGCGGACTGGGCCTGCCCGACCGCGACTTCTACCTGCAGGGCGGCCGCATGGCCGAGCTGCGCAAGCAGTACCAGGCCTATATCGCCCAGGTGCTGCAGCTGGCCGGCGTGGCCGACCCGGCGGCGAAGGCGCAGCGCATCGTCGCGCTGGAAACCCGCATCGCGCAGGCGCATGCCACCCAGGAAGAAACCAACGACGTGGCCAAGGGCGCCAACGCGTGGAAGCAGGCCGACCTGAGTGCCAAGGCGCCGGGCATGGACTGGGCCGCGTTCCTGGCCGCCGCCGGCCTGGACAAGCAGGACGACTTCATCGTGTGGCAGCCCAAGGCCGTGGCCGGCATTTCGCGCCTGGTCGCCACCGAGCCGCTGGACGTGTGGAAGGACTACCTGACCTTCCATGCGCTGGACCGCGCCGCGCCGTACCTGCCCAAGGCGATGGCCGACGCGCGCTTCGCCTTCCACGGCACCGTGCTCAACGGCACCCCGCAGCAGAGCGAGCGCTGGAAGCGTGCGGTGGATGAGAGCAACAACGCGGTAGGCGAAGCGATCGGCAAGATCTACGTCGAGAAGCATTTCGACCCGGCCACCAAGGCCCGCGCCGACGAGATGGCCAAGAACATCATCGCCGCCTTCGCCAAGCGCATCGACGCGCTGGAGTGGATGTCGCCGGAAACCAAGGCGCACGCCAAGGCCAAGGTGGAAGGGCTGACCGTGGGCATGGGATACCCGGACAAGTGGCGCGACTACAGCGGCCTGGAAGTGAAGCGCGACGACGCGCTGGGCAATGCCGAACGTGCCAGTCTGTTCGAGTACCGCCGCAACCTGGCCAAGCTGGGCCAGCCGGTGGACCACAGCGAATGGGCGATGCTGCCGCAGACCATCAACGCGATGAACGTGCCGCTGGAAAACCGCCTGGTGTTCCCGGCCGCGATCCTGCAGCCGCCGTTCTTCGACGGCGCGGCCGACGACGCGGTGAACTACGGCGCCATCGGCGCGGTGATCGGCCATGAGATCAGCCACGGCTTCGACAATGCCGGTGCGCTGTTCGACCAGACCGGCAAGTTGAACAACTGGTGGACGGCCGAAGACCTGAAGAAGTTCAACGCAGCCGGCGACGCGCTGGCGGCGCAGTTCAGCAGCTACCAGCCGTTCCCGGGCGTGTCGGTCAACGGCCGCCTGACCCTGGGCGAGAACATCGCCGACGTGGCCGGCCTGGCCACCGCCTACGACGCCTACCAGCTGTCGCTGCAGGGCAAGCCGGGCCAGACCCTGGAAGGCTTCACCCCCGACCAGCGCTTCTTCCTGGGCTTCGCCCAGGCCTGGCGCAGCAAGGCGCGCGAGCAGGCGCTGCGCAATTCGCTGCTGACCAACGTGCACGCGCCGGGCCAGTTCCGCGCGCTCACCGTGCGCAACCTGGACGCGTGGTACCCGGCGTTCGAAGTGAAGGAAGGCCAGAAGCTGTACCTGGCACCGGAGAAGCGGGTCAAGGTGTGGTGATTGGTAGCAATGGTTGAATGAAAAACGGACGCTTCGGCGTCCGTTTTTCTTTGGTGTCGATCAGCCATCCGTGGGACACGCGTGGCGTGTCGCTACGCGTCCGCCGATGCACGTACCGGGAATTCGCCGTGCGCATCGGGCATTCGCGGGGCATACCTGCGTAGCGACACGCCATGCGTGTCCCACGCGGCGCCAGACCCAAGCGACCCTCACCAATGCGCCAGCACACTCACTGGCACGCCCACGCGCTTGCAGGCCCGGGGGGCGGTGCCGTCATGCAATGCGCGGTGGAACAAGGGTGAAATACCCTGCAACACCTTTGCCGACGCACGCGCCTGTGCGCGCTGCAACGGCGTGCGCTCCAGCATCGTATTGGCCCACTCCGGCAGCATCGCCGCACCCGCGCTGAGGAACAGGTCGCGGGACACTCCGGGCATGGGTACGGGCAGACGTATCCCGGACAACACTGCCAGGACCTCGCGCGAACGCGCGTCGCAGCGCAGCACCGGCAGCTGCCGCTCGAAGTACGCGGTCACCTCCGCTTCGGTTGCCGGCACGTCGGTAGCCCCCAATGCTTCTGCCACACGGCGGTACTCGTTGTAGTAGCGGTCGGCGATCGCTTCGGGCACATCGCGGCAGTAACGTCGGCAGCCCTGCAGGAAGCCATAGGCCTCGGTCACGTGCACCCACGTGAGCAGGTCCGGATCATCGGCCGAGTACGCCTGCCCGTCCGCCGTGGTCCCGCGTACCTGCGCGTGGATGCGCTTCACCTTGGCCACCAGCGCTTCCACTTCGCCCGAAGCGGCATAGCTGGTGCAGGCCACGAACGAAGTGGTCCGACGCAGCCGCCCGACCAGGTCTTCGCGGAAATTGGAGTGGTCGTACACCCCGGCCAGCGCCAGCGGGTGCAGGGTCTGCAGCATCAGCGCGCACAACCCGCCGGCCAGCATGCCGGGCAGCTCGGCGTTGACCCGCCAGGTGGCGCTGTCCGGTCCGAACCAGCCCGGGTCGCCCAGCGGATGGTCGTAGTCGATGCCGCTCTGGTCGCGGGGAAACGCCTCCAGCACCCAACGCCGGATCGGCAGCGTGGCGGGGCGGGCAAGGCGGTGCAGCAGTGACGACATTGCGCGGTTCCTGGGGGTTCGGGACACCGCCGTCCTGCGCGGTTGCGTCAATTCTGCGTGATGTACGACACCCCGGCCACGGTCCGTTTGCGCCATCGTTCAAAATTGTGCGCCTGCAACAGAAATCGGGTGGCTTTTTCAGCTTTCGGCGCGGGTTCTTCATGATGCACCGCGCAAGATTTCGCGCGCCCCGCCCATTCAGCCAGACCCCCTGCGGCGTTTTGTCGCACTGCCCATTGCCAAGCGCAACGAACCTGCTTAGAACTGAATCCGCCTCACCGTAAGTCCAATGCGCTGCTGCACGTTCCCGAAGGAGCCCGTGATGATCGCTTTGTTCAAAGGTTTGGGTTTACTGCTCCAGGACAACGAGCTGTACAGCAGCCCGTTCGAGAAGCAGGTCGCGCATTGGCGCAACAAGAGTGAGCAACAGATCCGCGAAGAAGTGGCCACCCTGGCCAAGGCCAAGGGCCAGTGGCTCATGGCGTCCATCGTCGGCTGGCAGGCGGCGTCGCTGCTCATCCTCGGCCTGATCGCCAATTACCTGTGGAAGGACGACTTCCATATCACCTTCACCCGCGTGGTGATCGTGTTCGGTTCGTGGGTCTCGATCCTGTTCGTGATCTGGTTCATGGCCAACATGTTCGACCACACCGCCGGGTTCGAGCGCTGGATGAAGGCGTTCAACAGCCGCGCGCGGATCACCTCCGATGCGGACAGCGTGGAATGCGTTGCCGAAGCGCTGGACATGGCCCAGCTCTACCCGGAAGTGCTCGACTATAAGCAGGCGGTCACCGCCAAGCGCGAGCTGCGCCACGAGGACATCCGCATCATGCGCGAGATCGGTCGCATGAAGCAGCATTCGGAACTGGTGGGGCAGTTGAACCATGTGGGTGAACCGGACAGCGGGCACAACATGCATCTGCAGCCTGCGTTCTGATTTTCACGCATGAAAAAACGCCGGGCATTGCCCGGCGTTTTTTTGTTACATCCCGCGGAACAGACTCATGAACGGCTGGCTGACATTCAGCAGCTCCGGGCGCTGCTTCAACCGCAACTGCCCGCGTCCGGTGTCATCCCGCGTCACCGCCGCCACTGCCTTCATGTTGACGATGGTGGAACGGTGCACCTGGCGGAAGCGCTGCGGGTCCAACACTTCCAGCAGCTCGCGCAGCGGCGTGCGCAGCAGGCTTTCGCCGGCTTCGGTCACCACCGTGGTGTACTTGCTGTCGGCACGGAAATAGACCACGTCTTCCAGCATGATCAGCTGCGTGTCGCGGCCGTTACTGGCGGTGATCCAGGCCAGCGGCGGCGCGTTCGACTGCGCACCGGGCTGCTGTCCCAGCCGCTGCAGCAACTGCTCCAGCACCGCGTTGTCCGGGCGCTCCATCTGCATGCGCGCCAGGATCCGCTCGCGCGTGGCCAGCAGGCGTTCGTCGCTGACCGGCTTGAGCAGGTAGTCGATGGCGCCCTGCTCGAATGCATCGATCGCGTACTGGTCGTAGGCGGTCACGAACACCACCTGGGTGCGTGGGCTGAGTTCGGGCAGCGCGCGCGCCACGTCGATGCCGCTGATGCCGGGCATGCGGATGTCGAGCAGGGCCAGGTCCGGCTTCAGCTCGGCCAGCCGTTCCAGCGCGCTGGCACCGTCTTCGCATTCGGCCACCAGCCGCAGTTCCGGCCACAACCGCTGCAGCTGGGCCACCAGCGACTGGCGCAGCAGGTCTTCGTCTTCGGCAATGAGGGCATCAAGCTGCATGGATCGCCTCGCGTGCGTCGCGCGGCAGGGTGATCGTTGCCGCCACGCCGCTGGGGAAATTGGACACGATGGCCACGCCGGCGCGTTCGCCGCAGGTCAGGCGCAGCCGTTCGCGCAGGTTCTTGAGCCCGATACCGGTACCGCTGCTGCCGCCCTGGCCGAAGCCCAGGCCGTCGTCGGCCACGGTAAGGGTGACATGGTCGTCGAAGGCGCGCGCGATGATCCACACCGTGCCTCCACCGGGCTTGGGCTCCAGCCCGTGCTTGATCGCATTTTCAACCAGGGTCTGCAGCGCCATCGACGGCAGCGGCAGGCTGTTCAGCGCGGGCGGAACATCCACCTGCAGCGCCAGCCGCGCGCCCATGCGGATCTTGAGGATTTCCAGATAGGCCTGGGTACGTTCCAGCTCCACGCCCAGGGTGGACATCGACTCGTCCACGCTCGGCAGCGAACTGCGCAGGTATTGGATCAGATGCCCGAGCATCTGGTCGGCGCGCGGCGGATCGGTGCGGGTCAGCACCTGCGCGTTGGCCAGCGTGTTGTACAGGAAGTGCGGTTCCACTTGGGCGTGCAGCAGGTTCAGGCGGGCTACCGAGAGTTCCTTTTCGGTGGCGGTCTGCTCGGCCGCGGCCTGTTCGTCGCGACGCTGTTCGGCCACGTGCCGGGTGATGGCGCGGCCGACGGCTTCGGCGTTCTCGTAGTTGCTGCCTTCGTCCACCGCGAGCAGGTCGGCCCAGACGCCGGCGTCGGGTTCGAACACCAGGGTCACGCTGCTGGTGCCCTGCCCCGGGGTGACCGTGGCCAGCACGGTGTTGCGCTTGATGGCCAGCCGCGCGGGCAGGTTCCAGCGCGACGGCGGGCGGCCGTTGTAGGGGTCCACGCGGCGGACGTAGGCGCGCACCTGCAGGCTACCGGCCGCGCTTTCGATGTCTTCCACGCGCGGCAGCTCCCGGATCGCCTGTTCGACCAGGCTGAAGGCGGCGCCGGCGTCCATCGGCAGCTCGATCTGGCGGCGCTGGCGGCTGGAGAGGGTGGCTGAATCCAGGCGGCCGGCCAGGGTCGAGACCCGGCGCAGGTGGGTGATGCAGCTGCCCAGCGCGGTGACCATCAGGAACAGGGACAGCAGGCCGAACACCCAGCCCGGGCCCTCGTCCATGCCGTGGAAGAAGCCGCTCCAGACGAAGCCGGCCACGACCAGCGCGGCGGCCCAGGCCAGCAGGATGCGAAGAATCAGGGATAGGCTGGCAAACACGGCGGCGTCTTCACGATGGGATGGTGTGAGGATAGCCGCGCCGCCGGCGGGAACAAGCGGCATGCGATGGAGGCAGGGAATCGTGGGATGAAACGCCCCGCCGGCGGTTGCCGGCGGGGCCGTACATCATTTCCGGTCGGTGGCCGAAGCGTCCCGAGTGGCGCGGAACTGGGAATCATCGCTCCAGTTCGGCCAGGCGCGGCTGTTGGCCAGCTGGTTGCCCAGCGTGTACAGCACTTCCAGGTCGCGGGCGGCACCGGCGAACTTCCAGTCCGGCTGCCATTCGTCGCCCTGCTGGTGGTAGCGCTTGGCGGTGTAGTCGTCCGAAGCCTTCTTGCCCGCCTCAATCCCACCGTCCACCCAATCCTGGCCCGCCGAGTACGACACCGCCGGCACGCCACGCTTGGCGAACGGGAAGTGGTCGGAGCGGAAGAACAGGCCGGCTTCCGGCTTTGGGTCCGGGGTGTAGCGGATGTCCCAGCCCTTGGCCACGTCCTTGAGTTGGTCCAGCAGTTCCAGCTTGGCCGAACCGTAGATGCCGAAGTCGCGCGACGGGCCGAACGGCGCCATGCCGTCCATGTTGATCACCGCCACGGTCTTCGCGAGCGGGTACAGCGGATGCGTCGCGTAGTACTCCGAACCCAGCAGGCCCTTCTCTTCGGCGGTCACTGCCAGGAACAACACCGAACGCTCCGGGCGCGGGCCCTTGGCGAAGCCTCGGGCCAGTTCCACCAGCGAGGCGGTGCCGCTGGCGTTGTCCAGCGCGCCGTTGAAGATGGTGTCGCCATTCGCGTCCGGCTTGCCCACGCCGATGTGGTCCCAGTGCGCGCTGTACACCACGGTTTCATCCGGGTGTTTGCTGCCTTCCAGGCGCGCGGCCACGTTGTGCGAGGTGATCACCTCGGTCTTCACCGCGTACTTGGCCGACAGCGTTTCGCCCTTCAGCTCCACCGGCTTGAAGTCCGGGCGCTGCGCCTTCTTCTTGAGGGCCTCGAAGTCCTGCCCGGCGCGCTTGAACAGGTCCACCGCCAGGTCGCGCTGGATCCAGCCTTCCAGCAGCGGGTGCGCTTCGGCCGGGTTGTCGCGGACCACGTCGAACATGGTGTTGGTGTTGGAGCCGGCCACCGTGGCCCAGCCGTAGGAGGCCGGCGCGGTTTCGTGCACGATCAGCACGCCCAGCGCACCCTGGCGGGCGCCCTCTTCGTACTTGTAGGTCCAGCGACCGTAGTAGGTCATGCCCTTGCCGTCGAAGCTGCCTTCGCCGGTTTCGAAGTCCGGGTCGTTGATCAGCACGACGGCGATCTTGCCCTTCAGGTCGACGTCCTTGAAGTCGTTCCAGTTGCGCTCCGGCGCGTTCACGCCGTAGCCCAGGAACACCAGCGGGGCGTTCTGGATGTCTACTTCGCTGGCGCCGTTCATGGCCGCGCGCACCGCGATTTCCTTGCCCTGGGTGAGGGTCTGCGGCTTGCCCTGGCTGCTCAGCGCCAGGCTCGGCGCACCCACGATGTCGCCCTTGCGCAGCGGCACCGCCTGGGTCCACAGGCGCTTGCCGTCCTTCAGGTCGCCGCCCGGCTGCAGGCCGGCGGCCGCGAACTGCTTGCTGAGGAAGGCGATGGTCTTCTCTTCGCCGGCGGTGGCCGGGGAGCGGCCTTCATAGGCGTCGGACGCCAGTTCCTTGACGTCGGCGGAGATCCGCGCGCCGTCGAATTTCGGCGTCGCCGCCATCAGGGCGCTGGACACCGACAGGGCCAGCACGCTCAGTACCACTCGCTTCATTGCTCTCTCCGCTGCATGGGAATTCCCCATCATCAACGGATAGTAACCGTGTCGCACGTGCCGAAGGGTACGGGGAGCCGGCCGGCGGCCGGCACTACGTCAACGGGTTGCCGGTAATGCGTAGTGCCCGCCGCTGGCGGGCTCCACGCAATCCATCACCAGTTCGGATCTTCAGCCGGCGCTTGGGCCTTAGGCGCCGCCGCACGGGCCGCCTTGGGCTTTGCGCTGCCAGCGCCGGACGCAGCCGCTGCCACGTCCTTCACCGCCCCCACCTGCTGGCGCAACTCGATCGAACCCGGCTTGAACGCGCTGCCGCCCACATCCGCGCCGCCTTCAATGGTGCCGTAGGAGGTCTGCGAGGCCACCCGGTCCACCCGGATCGTGCAGCAGGGGGTCTCATTGCGGCCCAGCGAGCGACCGGTCTGCGGGTCCTTCAACTCCTCGCCCAGCATCACCGCCTGCCAGCGCTGGCCCACCTTCAGCGTGTCCCCGCCCTGGCTCAGCACCACCTGGTCCCCGGTCATCGCCACCACCGACACCGGAAAGATCTCGGTGATGATCGCGGTGCCGATCTGGCCCGACAGCGACTCCATCATCGCCGCCGCCATGCCCTTGCCATCCACCACGCGCGGCAGGGTGCTCGGGCCGGTCGACGCCAGCTGGTGGTCGAAGCTGTCGGACATCACCACCTCGCCGGTGGTGGCGTTGATCAGCCGCAACGTGATCCGCCCGCCGCCGGAGTACGAGCTCACCTGGCGGTCGGACATGCGCAGGTTGCGCACGCTGCGCGGGTACTCGAAACGTTCGATGGTCGGAATCAGGATCAGGTCGGTGGCCAGCTGCT